>NZ_NCTK01000002.1:1609831-1931798 GCF_002251695.1 Ralstonia solanacearum K60 | reverse complement strand
CGCCGTACGAACGCGACGCCTGTGGCGCGATGGTCTCCACGCCGACGATCGAGCAGCGGTAATGATCGTAGAGTTCCGTCATCTGCCGCATGACCGGTGGCTCATGGTCCAGCAGATCGTCTGCCAGGATCACGGCGAAGGGTTCGTCGCGTACCAGTTTCTGCGCGCACAGCACAGCGTGACCCAAGCCCAGCGTCTCCGGTTGGCGCACATAGAAGCATTCGACACCAGCCGGCTTGATGGACTGGACCATCTCGAGCAGCGCGTGCTTGTTCTTCGCGGCCAGTTCCGATTCCAGTTCGTAGGCCTTGTCGAAATGGTCTTCGATCGCGCGTTTGGCGCGACCGGTGATGAAGATCATCTCAGTTATGCCTGCCGCGGCGGCTTCCTCGACTGCGTACTGGATCAGCGGCTTGTCCACGATGGGCAGCATTTCCTTCGGGCTGGCTTTCGTGGCGGGCAAAAAACGCGTGCCGAGTCCCGCCACGGGAAACACGGCCTTGGTGATCTTCTCGTTCATGACGACTCCATCGGCAAGACGTTTTTGTCATGAGCAAGTCATGTGCCTGTGGGCCCACCCATTGCGAGAAGAGGCCAGCGCGCCATCGACAGGGCAGGACAGCCTTTCGGACACGTCGTTCCTACACGCTTTTTGCAAGTCCGGCACACCGACTTTCAGCGCCGAAAGTCGAAAAGCGTACCCAATTCTGCGAGCCCCATCACGGCAAGCCGGCCACCGGCAGGCCGGAAAACGCCAGAATCATGTCGCTACGGCGACGGCTTCACCCACCCGCGCGACACCGGTGCACTCCGCTCCGGCGCTCGCCGATAGGCCTCCAACTGGGTACGCAGCTGCACCGCTTCTGCCTCCAGCGCGCGAATGCGCTGACGCAACTGCTCGGCCTCGTTCTGCGTCTGCTGGCGGACGGCATCGTTCTGCAGCCGCAGAAAGCGCTCGGTGCCCGCCAACGCATCGGCGGCCCCTTCCAGGCGGGAGACCGTCTCGAAGGTTTGCTGCAAGCGCTGCAGCGTTTCTCCGGTCAAACCGGGCGCTGCAATCGGCGCGGACACCAAGGCCTCGCCCAGCCTGCGCTCCAGATCCACCACGGCAGCCTGCAGCTGCCGGTTGCGCGCCACCTCGTGTTCGAGAGCGCGTTCGGCGACATCGGCGCGGATGCGAGCCTCCATCCATTCCGCGCCTGCTCCCGGCGATCCGATGGCACGGGACGCGACCAGATCGCGCGTAGCACGCACGGACCGTTCAGTACGCGTACCCGTTTCTGCGGGCACCCAAGAGATCGGCCAAGGCTCGACCCTATCCGTCAGAGCAACGGCCCCGCCTTCTACCCGCCCGCGGGCGCGATCCACCGCCTTTTGCAGCGTGGTGTTGCTCGGCCGACGGCTGATACCTGCATCCACCAGCCAGTTCCCATAGCGGCGGGCGCCATAGACACGACGGGTGATCTGCAGGACGGCATCGATCACCTCGTCCAGGAAGACTCCGTTGTCGTGCGGAAACGCAACATCGAGCTGACGGATGGCCTCCGTGATCTGCCGCAGCTGTTCGTCGGAGAACTGTTGGGAAGGACGTGCCATGAATGTCCACATTGATGTCCATATAGTGTACATCAAGTGTTAAAAACATCAAATAACGATATGTAACAACCATTATTTAAATGGTTTCGTTGTATAGTTCGAGCACTCTTATTGAGCACTTGAGTCACACTTTCATCACGTCAGGGCCGTAGGCCGCCCGTCGAAACCCACTGGAAACACGCCCCCGGCAGCCAATCGGCACGCAGAAACGGGTACGGCCTCGCGGCGGACGACGAAACGAGCAAGAAAAAAGCGCCTCGGAAGGCGCTTTCTGTTGAGTGGGTAGCTGGTTAGGACTACAGCAGAGCTATATCTAGGCCGAAGCGGCTTTTCAGCGCTTCCACCAGGGATTCACGCGCCGCCCGGTCGTCCAGCTTGACGTCCAGCATGACGCGGCCGGAATCCCATTCCTTGATGGTTCCCAGCAAGTCGCCGTGGTCGTTGCGGATCTTGTATTGGCGGCTGACTTCTTTGACCTTGCGCGTACGCCCTTCCTGCGCCACTTTGCGGATCTGCTCGACGTCGCGGCTGGACAACCCCTCTTCCAACACACGATGGACCAGCTCACGGGTCTTGTCTTCGCCTGCGCTCTTGAAATACAGCGTCAGTTCGTAACCCGTCGCGATGCCGATGCCGGTCGGACGCTCCTTCATCACGTCGAGCACGCTCTCCGGCAGCTTCAACAACGCAAGCGTCTTGTTGACGGTACCCGCTGAAACACCCGTGATCTCGCAAATATCTTCTTCTTTTTTTACTTTTCCATCATCTAAAAGCTGGCGCCAGGCGATCGCGTTGTCAAGCGCAGATTGACCTGAGCGCTGCTCGTTCAGGACAAACGACAATCGATAGAAGTCGATGTCGGACAGGCCATCCTCGATGAAACATTCCATCTCGGCTTTGCCCGCAGCCGCCAGGGCACGCTTGCGGTAATGGCCATCAATAAGCACATACCAACCGGGCTTGGCGGGATCCGACGCCGCTAGACCCGGCGTTTGCTGGCCGTGGGTTGCAATCGATGCGGCACGCTCCTGGACGATCTGCGGATCATAAATTCGCCGTGCATTGAGCGGATTCTCCTGCAGTCTGCCGAGCGGAATCCTGACAACCCGCCGCTCCGACGGCGCCACAGTCTGACTTTCAGCGCTGAAAGCGGGACGAGCGGGCTGTCCGAGCAAACCTCGCGGATGCGAGGTGATGGCTTGTTCGGCCAACGCAAACCGGTCAACTGGCGTCGCCTTTGTCTTTTCGGCGGCAATGCCTGCCAACATTCCGTCCTTGAGCGATTTCAGCTTAGCGCTCATACCTGTCCCTCCTGCTGCAACAACTGCAACACTTCATTGACCATGATATCGATCTCATTGACCGCCTCACGGGCACCCGGCACCCCGTGCACGGTCGCACCAATGGCTTGACACTCCCGAAACGCGGAGCGAGATCCAATCATGGAATCCATCAGTGGAATATCACCATCATCACCAAGAATTTCGATTGCTTGCTTGGCCAATGACACACGACGCTGAACCATGTTGGCCAGTACACGCACGCGCAACGTTTCGTTGGTCACCTGAGCCTGCTGAGCCAACGCCTTGGCAGCAACCGCTGCCCATAGATCCGGAGGCGACGGAACAACTGGAATGATTGCAATGTCCGAGATCAGCAACGCGCTCGAAGATGCCGGCGAATGAACCGCGGGGGGGCAATCCACCACGATGTAGTCGTAGTCCGCCACGAACTTCCGTACCTCACGGTGCATTGCCCCGCCGGATGGGGCCAGGCCGATGACGGAGGCTGGAAATGGTTTTTCCTCGGGCGCCTGTGCGGCCCAACGGGTAGCCGTCCCCTGCTCGTCCATGTCGACGAGCAGAGTCTTGCAGCCCCGCACACCCAGGGTTCCGGCGATGTGCATGCTGACAGTTGTCTTGCCGCACCCGCCCTTCTGATTGAATACCGTCACGATCTTGGCGCTCACTAGTCCTCCACTTTCAGCGCTGAAAGTCTCTGGCGGCCATCTTAGGGAAGTTAGGAAGAAAACACAAGCTCGGTAATTTATAAATTATTTGAAACACATAAGTGATTCTTTGCAGATATATGTGATGCCTACAGCTGTTAATTTCAAAAATAAAATGAAGAAAAGTTATTTCTGCCGCACTGTGAATTAAATCATCCGCCTAGGTGTTTACTCGGAAGGTGCGGAAAAGCCACGTTTTCAACAGAAAACGCCCATCGACACTGGGGAACAAACTGGTTATGATGCTTAGACAGTCGTCTCAGACTTTGTCAAAGCGGGATTCGGAACAGCCGGAACTTCGCTGTTGCGATGTCCGGATCGGCTGCAGACGTTGAGTTGTTTTTTTGTTTTTTAAAGGAATTTTGCATGGCCACGGGTACTGTCAAATGGTTTAACGAAACCAAAGGCTTCGGCTTCATCACTCCGGACGGCGGCGGCGCAGATCTGTTCGCACACTTCTCGGAAATTCAGGGCGCAGGCTTCAAGACCCTGAAGGACGGCCAGAAGGTGTCCTTCGAAGTGAAGCAGGGCCCGAAGGGCCTGCAAGCCTCGGGCATCAAGCCGGAATAAGCGTTTTTGGCGATCGCCTGAAACGACAAGGGGAGCTTCGGCTCCCCTTTTTTTGCCTTTCGTTGGAGTTGTTGCATAAATCCGGTCGCAGGCGCGGGTCATGCTGACGTTTAGGCGCAACGGTCAGGGCGGAAAGCGCTGTAAACAATCCGGCTGGCTGCGTAGATTCTCGTCATTTGCCGGGAAGATGGGCAGGGACACACACAAGCGAGCCGAGCCCCGTGGCCCCGATCGGGTCAAGA
The DNA here is from genome assembly GCF_002251695.1 of Ralstonia solanacearum K60. Classification (NCBI taxonomy): domain Bacteria; kingdom Pseudomonadati; phylum Pseudomonadota; class Betaproteobacteria; order Burkholderiales; family Burkholderiaceae; genus Ralstonia; species Ralstonia solanacearum. The sequence goes on along the minus strand of NZ_NCTK01000002.1, from coordinate 1,927,382 downwards.
ACTGGGCGCAGTACAACGCTGGCCTGATTGCCAGGGGAGACGTCACGATGTGGATTGACCAAAGCGTGTTGGCGTCGTCCGGCGTGGGCGTATCCAAGCGCGGCCGGCCGTGCGTTTATCCGGATGCAGTCATCCAGATGCTGCTTGGTCTGAAGCAAGTGTTCCGCCTGCCGCTGCGCGCGCTGCAAGGCTTTGCCATGAGTCTGCGCAAGCTGGCCTTCGCAAACCTGCCGGAGCCGAACTACACAACCTTGGCATGGCGCAATGCCGCCATCGAGGCCATCGCAAGGAGTGACAGGCGTGAATGGAAGAAGGCCAGTGGCTACCACCGTCGCTCGCTGGTCGAGAACCTGATGTATCGGCTCAAAACGCTCACGGGCCATTCGCTGTGGGCGCGCGAGGCCGGCTCCCAGGCGACCGAGGTCGCCATCCGCGCTGGCGTGCTCAACCGCATGGCCGTGCTTGCCCGCCCGCATTCCGTCCGCGTCGCCTGATTTACGCCCCACAGGGATGGCTCCGACTTCAAAGTCGATTTATGCAACAACGCCGCTTTCGTTGCCCGCCACCGTCAGGCGAGTTTCCGCACGCTCGTACGAGACGGTTGCAGGATCAGCGCCTTCGAAGAGTCAGCGTCCACTTTCGCGTCCGGATAGACCACCAACACGTCCTTGAGGGCTTTGCGGAACAGCGCCCGGAATTTGCGCTCGCTTTCTGTCTCGGTACCGAACTGCATCTGCAGCGCTTCCCATGGGATCTCTGTCCGCTTCTGGATCGTAAAGAAGCGGTAGGTCAGCCACGAATACACGTCGAGCGCAAACGGCGACTGCTTAAGCGCTTTCAATGCACGCATGTCGACGGGCACGGGTCGGTTTACCAGCTCGTTGAAGAAGGGCTCGGATAACACCACGAAGCTCTCGAACATCGACCCCTGGCCGGGCTGCATGGGATCCCACCAGGTCGACAGCTGATCGGCGAGCAGATAGCCGATGCGATCGATCGACAACGGCTCTTGGTTCTGGTTGTTGGGAGCGGACTTGTTCTGGACGATCGCGATCGTGGCTGAGAACAGGCGGATCATTTGCTGGCGGACGAGCGTCATCGTGCCGCGCTTGCCGCCGGTCGCCATCGGAATGCCCAGGTTGTACATGAATTCCGACAGGGAGTTCCCCAGCGAAATGCGACGGTCCTCGACGCTGCCCTGAAACTCGCCACGCTTTTTCTTTGCCATGATCTCCTTGCCGATCCAGGCGAGCATCAGCCGAGGATACGAGCCGTACGGATAGCCGAAGGAGACGGTCTCAGACACGATGCGCTGTCGGCCATTGGTCGCCCGTTCTGACCGCTGCTGGGTGAAGTAACCCGGCTGGATCATCAAGGAGATGTTGCCGCTCGAGCGCGTCCACACGGGTGGCGACCCTTTCGGCGCTCGATAGGGCAGGGTGACTTGCACACTGGCGCGACTGAGAAAGCCAACCTCGCCACTCTGCCAGGCATCTTCGCGTTCCATAGCCTGCGCTTCGTCGAACAGGCGTTGGAATTTCTCCGGTGCAGCAATGACCTGGCCCCCCGAGGGAACAATGATGCGGCCGGGTGTGTCGTCGTCCGGCTTCCCGTTGGGAGTAAGTCGTCTGGTAACCATGGTGCGTGAGCGATTGTTCAGAGCCTTTTTACTAAAACGCCTTCGCCTTGTCACGCAGAATTGGGTACGTGCGCTCTTTTTTGCTCGTTGTCGCGGGAAGCCGGGCGGTGGGCAACCTGTAGGGTTGTCCACGGACAGGCTTTCCTCACTACAAGTAATACGTACCTTTACGTTTACTACAGGTAAACCGTATACAACTCCCGCAAAGCATTGTCAGCACTGGGTTTGAGGTCCCAAACCGAACCAGATTCTGCGGCCTCCCGAACCAGATTCTGCGCGGCTCCGTACTCGATTCTGCGCGAAACCGTACCCGCTTCTGCGCAGCTCCCGTACCGGAATCTGCGGGGACAACATTGGGTTGTCCACAGAGTTATCCACAGTTTGGCCGTCGCAACGCCGACTCGGCCGCATTTTTCGCCCATTGGCGTACCCGTTTCTGCGGGCGTTCGCGTAATCGGAGCCGTTCACGCCCCCGAGATCGTGCCAACCGTACCCGTTTCTGCGGAACCGGTCCAATGATTTTGTGCGCGAAGCGTACCCAAATCTGCGCCACGTTGAGGGAATCCTCGAATGGGGTCCTTACGAACATGGGAATTGGCTGAAAGCAAGCACACGCTTCAATTGCACTGGGGGAAATTTCGAGCGTACCTGATTCTGCGAGCCTACCAAGGACGACTGCCACACGGGAATTGCGATGGACCTTGCGTGCCTGGCAGCTTTCATCGCTGAAAGCCCCCGGCAACGCCGCCAGGACGTTGTGCCGGAGATGTCCGGTGTCACGTGCCGTACCTGTTTCTGCGGGCAAAAAGGCTTATTACCCAAGGGCTTGGAAGACGGTCACCTATGGAGGGCGTACCCGTTTCTGCGAGGTGGCGCATCGGTGTGAGCGGAAACCGTACCTGTTTCTGCGGACCGGTTTCACGGGCGGGCGTACCCATTTCTGCGTCGCAACACGCAGAAATGGGTACGCATCGTCGCTTGCTGCCATATGTGGTCCGCAGAAATGGGTACGCCACGGGCATCGTGGTCTCAAAAAGGGAGGTGTGCTTGCCATACAACAGCGGCCGTTTGTATACATCCGTACCCGTTTCTGCGGGCGTGGCCGCAGAAACGGGTACGCAAATGGGTTGCAAACGCCCATCACCATCAGTGTTCGCAGAAACGGGTACGTTTTTCGCGGCGTGCCGCCGGATTGATCGGCCCGATGGACGCGCGCTGCCGGGCGTGCATGGGCCACGGGTTTCGGGCATGATGCGCAGCCCTGGCACGGGCCGAGCCTGCTGCCGGGCACTGCGTTTTCCATGATGCGTCATGGCATAAACCGCGTCATGGCCGGGATGGCGATCACTCCGACTGTGGCTGGTGCTGCGGTGAACCGGGGGTATCGGCGAGGGCAACCCCGGGCGCCGATCCGGGGCCGATGCCGTTCCGTCACCAGAGGAGACAACCCGCATGAACTGGCTTGCCCGCTTCTTCAAGCTTGAGGAACACCAGACCGACGTCCGCACCGAGGTGGTGGCCGGACTGACGACGTTCCTCACCATGGCGTACATCGTGTTCGTCAATCCGAACATCTTGGCCGAAGCCGGGGTACCGCACGATGCCGTGTTCGTCGCCACTTGCATCGCGGCGGCGATCGGCACGGCCATCATGGGGCTGTATGCCAACTATCCGATCGCGATGGCGCCGGGCATGGGGTTGAATGCGTATTTTGCGTATTCGGTCGTCAAGGGCATGGGGTTCACCTGGCAGGCTGCGCTGGGGGCGGTGTTCATTTCGGGTTGCCTGTTCATGCTGGTGAGCCTGTTCCGCATCCGCGAGATGATCGTCAACGGGATTCCGCATTCGATTCGCATTGCGATCACGGCGGGGATCGGATTGTTTCTCGGCATCGTGTCGCTGCGGGGCGCGGGGTTGGTCGTCGGCAGCCCGGCGACGCTGGTGGCGTTGGGTGACGTGCATCAGCCGTCGGTGATCCTGGCGGTGCTCGGCTTTTTCGTGATCGTCACGCTGGACCACCTGCGTGTGAAGGGCGCAATCCTGATCGGCATCCTGGCGGTGACGGCGGCGAGCTTTTTCTTTGCCGGCAATACGTTCCATGGCGTCGTGTCGATGCCGCCGTCGATCGCGCCGACCCTTCTGCAGTTCGATATCCAGGGGGCGTTGTCGGTCGGCATCCTGAACGTGGTACTGGTGTTTTTCCTGGTGGAGTTGTTCGACGCGACGGGGACGCTGATGAGCGTGGCCAACCGCGCGGGCCTGCTCAAGGCCGGCAAGATGGACCGCCTGAACAAAGCGCTGCTGGCCGACAGCACCGCCATCGTCGCGGGTTCGATGCTGGGCACGTCGTCGACCACGGCGTATATCGAGAGCGCCGCGGGTGTGCAGGCCGGCGGCCGCACGGGGCTGACCGCAATGACGGTGGCGGTGCTGTTCCTGGCCTGCCTGTTCATTGCGCCGCTGGCGGGAGTGGTGCCGGCCTATGCGACGGCGCCGGCCTTGCTGTATGTCTCCTGCCTGATGCTGCGTGAGCTGGTTGACCTGGATTGGGCCGATACGACCGAATCGGTCCCGGCTGTGCTGACCGCGCTGATGATGCCGTTCACCTATTCCATCGCCAACGGCGTGGCGTTCGGTTTCATCACCTATTCGGGCCTCAAGCTGTTCGGCGGCCGCTGGCGCGAGGTGCCGGTGATCGTCTGGATCATCTCGCTGATCTTCCTGTTCCGCTTCTTTTATCTGCAAGCCGGACATTGAATCTGTCTCGGCTGAATGGAGCGCGGGCCTTCGGGTCCGCGTTTTTGTTTGCGCATTTAATGCGGGCGTACCCATTTCTGCGGGATCGCAGACGCAAAGCGTACCCGTTTCTGCGTATGAATATGGGCAGCCCGAAAATCGAAGCGTACCCATTTCTGCGTGGTTTTTGGGGGGGCTCAAAGGGTGTTCTGCAGCACCGGCGAGCGCGGCGCTCTGCCCGACCACGGTGAGTCCATGGTGAGCCGGATGACGGAGCGTACCCGTTTCTGCGTGCTCCGCGCGCGACGCGCGCAACGATTCAGGTGAGCGGGGTGGCGAGCCTGCGGGCGGCTTCGAGGATGCTGGAGGCCAGATCGGCCTCCCTGGCACGGGTCGCGACATTGGGCAGGGCGGCCAGGCCGAGTGCATGGGCGATGTCGCCCGCTGCCTCGCCGGAGGCCAGGCGTTCGCGCAGGTGGGCGCCGCGCAGTCCGCGCAGGGAGGCATGGGCGAGGCGTTCGGCTGCGTCCGCGTGATCGAGCGCGCGGGCGTGTTCGGCGGCCTCGGTCAGCATGGCCTTGATGATCTGCAGCAGTTGGGAGCGCGAACCGATGCCCCGGCGCTCGCCGAAGTCGCGGCGCAGGGCGGGGGAGTCGATGATGGTGCCGTCGGCGCGTCGCGGCGAGCGCTTGCGCACCGACAGCAACAGCGGCGTGGTTTCGCCCGGCAGGGGGAGCGGCGACAGGCCGAACGCTGTGCGGTAGGCACGCAATGCTGTCATCAGCTCATCGCATGGCAGCCAGCGCTGGGTGCGCCCGGCACCGACGCCGAGCAGCCAGACCGATGGCGGCAACGCCGGGTCCGCCGCGCATCGGGCCTCGGGGACGGCGTGCAAGGCCACGTCGCTCATGCGCGCGCCGACCAGCTCGGCTACGCGCAGGCCGGCATACGCGAGCAGTTCGGCGAGGAAGCTGTCGCGCGCCTGCCGCAGCCGGGCTTCGCGTCCCAGTGCGACGCGCGTGCGCACGGCATCGACCAGTAGCGCCATGTCGTGGGCGCACAGCGCGGTGGCGGGATCAGCCGGCGGTGGCGCGGGCGGCAGCGCGGCCGGGGCGGCCTCGGGGAACACGATGACAATGCCATCGTCATCCAGGAACGGATTCGTGCGCAGATGGCCATTGCGCTGCAGCCAGCCGCAGAGGTTGGCGGCGATCACGCTGCACTGCCGGAGCGAGCGCGCGGACAGCGGGCCACGCAGCGGTGTCCACCGGGCTTCGTCGCGCGCGAACCCGCGGGTGCTGATCGCCCATGCGGGCGGATCCTGCAGGAAGCGCAGGTAGGCGTGGGCGTCTTCGCGCTGCCAACGGGCGATCGGTTTGCCGATTGCGCGCGTGTACCAGCACACGCGCTCGGCCTCCACCCGGTATTGCGATAGCGTGGACGGCCCCACCGCGCGCGCGCCGTGCGCACGCGCCTCCAGCCATGCCTGTACGCGTTCGCGATCCCGGGCGTGTGCTTGCAGATCGGCCTCGGTGGCGGTCTGGACGGCCGACGTCGCGTCCGCGGCAGGTTGCGGGCCTGGTGCGCTCGTGTCGGTGGTGGTGGGGGGGATGACATCGCGCAAGTATAGCGATGCCATGCATGGGGCCCGCGCCGGAACGCATGGCGCCACAACCCGCCGGTCGGGCACGCGATCTGCTCGATGCACTGGCGTGGCCGGGTGTCGGAGTGTCCGGAGCGAGATACTCGGGGGCCGCTTGATGGGCATTGCGCGATCGATTGTCGTATCGCCAGGCACAGTGTGTCGTTGCCCGGCGATGCGCGAATGCTTGGGTTTCAGGGCGCCGCAGAAACGGTGGTTGAAGATCGCGTGCCTGCATCGGGCGCATCGCGGCTGCGCTGACTGCTCGTCACTACGCATTGAGCGCTCCACGGGCTGATCGCACAGGCCGATGGCCGCGCGCGTCGGGTCGGGGGCATCCCGCGGCGGGTGCGGGTATGAAACGTGCTGAACGACATTGGGTTGTCTGGCCTTGCATGGAGGCGGCCGGACCGGAGGCCATGCCGGCTGTGCGAACATCGCGGGTTCGGGTGTGACCCGTCCGATCACTCTGGGGGCGCAATGAGGGAACCTGTTGTCAGCCAGACCGCGCCGGAGCGTGGCGCCACGCGTGCGCCCCGCCGATCGTCCGGCAGCGAGCCGTTCGACGTGTTCTGGGTCGACGATCTGCTGGACGGAACACGCCTGCACGTGAGCGCGGCTGCCCGGCAGGCGTGGGGCGTGGCTCCCGATACCCTGTGCGGTTCGCGCGAGCGTTGGCTTGCCCACGTGCATCCCGGCGATCATGCCGCGTTGCGCGCGGCATGGCAGGGCCTCGCGCAGGGCCGCGATTTTGCGCTGGAGTACCGCTGGATCGGCATCGACGGCACCGAGCATCGCGTACGCGAATGCGGTTACCGCCTACCGGCGCAGGATGGCGCCGCGACCCACGCCGTGGGTGTGGTCGAGGACATGACGCAGCGTCTGCGGACACTGGCCGAGCTGACCGAATCCGAGTTCCAGTTGCAGTGGCTGGCGGAGAGCATTCCGTTTCCGATCGTGCAACTGGGCCCCGATCATCGCATCCGTTTCGCCAACCATGCCTACGCGCAGCGGTTCGGCCTGCCGGCGGTCGACCTGCTGGGCCGGCACGTGCGCGACCTGATGGGGCACGACGCCTACCAGCGCGTGCTGGCGCATCTGATGAAAGGCTTCGCCGGCCAGCGCGTCGATTTCGAGATGGAGCTCGAGTACCCGCATACGGGACAGGGACGTCGGTTCATCCACGCCGCCTATACGCCGCAGCGCGGGTCGGACGGCAAGGTGGTCGCCCTGGTCTGCATCATCGAGGACATCACCGAGCGCAAGGAGGCCGAACGTGAGCGCTTCCGGCACCAGCGGGAGTTCATCACGCTGATGGAGAACGCACCGGACATCATTGCGCGGCTCGACCCCGCGCTGCGCTGCGTGTACATCAATCGCGCGGTGACGGAGGCGTTCGGCGTGCCGTCGGGCGAGCTGATCGGGCGGACGCTGCCGGAGTCGGGTTTGCCGGCGCGCGTCGCGCAGCCGCTGGAGGCGGCGGCCCGGTGCGCATTCGACACGGGCAGCGAACAGGCGCTGACACTGCACCTGGAGGCCGATGCAACGCGGCCGCCGCATGTCGCGCACTACAACGCGCGCGTGATTCCCGAAGCCGATCACCGTGGCGAGATGGAGTCGGCGTTGCTGATCATCTACGACGTGACCGAGCGCACCGAGGCCGAGCGCGAGCGCGATGCGCTGCTGCTGCGCGAGCAGGCCGCCCGCGCGCAGGCCGAGGCCGCGGCGCACGCGCGCGACCAGTTCCTTGCGGTGGTGTCGCACGAGCTGCGCTCGCCGCTGAACGGCATCCAGAGCTGGGCGTATGTGTTGGAGAACCAGTTGGCCGATGGGCCGGAACTGGTCCAGCGCGCGTTGGCGGGCATCCGCACCGGGGTGGCGCAGCAGGTGCGGTTGATCGAGGACCTGCTCGATGCCACCCGCGTGATGAGCGGCAAGCTGCGGCTCACGCGCCAGCCGTTTCCGTTGCGCACCGCGCTGGAGCGCGCGCTCGACAGCGTCCGAGCGCAGGCGGCCGAGCGGCGCATCGCGCTGCACGAGGCGTGGTTGCTCGACGCGCAGGAGATCGACGGCGACGCCGACCGCATCCAGCAGATCGTGTGGAACCTGCTGTCCAACGCTATCAAGTTCACGCAGGAAGGCGGCGATGTCTGGCTGGCCGCGGACATGTCCGGCGAAGTGGCGCGCATCGTCGTGCGGGACAACGGGCGCGGCATCGCGCCGGCGTTTGTGCCGCACCTGTTCGATCCGTTCCGGCAGGCTGACGGCTCGTACACGCGGCGCACCGGCGGCCTTGGGCTCGGGCTGGCCCTGGTCAAGCGCCTGACCGAGCTGCATGGCGGACTGGTCCACGCGCACAGCGACGGCGAGCTGCGCGGCGCGACGTTCACTGTGTACCTGCCGCTGCATGAAGGAGCCGAACTGACCGCAGCGCTCGCCGAGGATGTCGTGCGGCCGGCGCCCCTGCCATCGCTGGGCGGCCTGCGTGTGCTGCTGATCGATGACCAGCAGGACGCGCGCGAGGCGCTGGCGACGCTGCTGGGGCAGGTCCACGCCGAGGTCGGCAGCGCGGGGTCGGGCGACGAGGCGATTGCCTTGCTGGAGACCTGGGGCGGCTCGCGCCGGCCGCATGCGGTGGTTTGCGACATCGCGCTGCCGGATGAGGATGGCTACGCGATCCTGCAGCGGATCCGCGGATGGGAGCGCCGGCATCTGCCGGCCGGCGTGGCGCAGGTGCCCGCCATTGCGCTGACCGCCTTTGCCCAGCCTCATGATCGCGCCCGCGCCCTGGCGAACGGGTTCCAGGCGCATCTCCCGAAACCGGTGTCGCCGCGCGACCTGGTGCGCGCGTTGCGGACCCTGGCGCGTCACTAGCGCCGCACATCTTTGGCCGCGCACATGCGCACGCGGTGCATGGCATGTGGTCCGGCAAGCGTTACATGGGCCATGTAACCCTTACGTGACGGCGTGATGGCGCGCGGCAACTGCCTTGGCGCGTTTTTTGCGCGGGCGGGTGAAGGCGATGGCAGGGCAAGCCGCTTGCGAGGGCGGCCTCGACGGCATGCGCGGCGCATCGCCATGGCACGGCGGTTGCAGTGAGGACAGCGTCACCAGTCCGCCAGCAGGAGGGGCGTATGAACCAGCCTGTACATAGCGTGGTCCACGGTCCGGTCACGCCCGATGGCGTTCACACACAGGGCTCTGTGCCTGCGGAATCCGCTACCGCTTCCACTGCGCGCGAACGCGTGGAGACGGCGCTCGGCGAGCCCGAACACGAGGTCGAATCCTTCGTCCATGGCGCATGCCTGCCGCACGAGCGCGATCAGTACGTCGCCGAACAGGGGTCCGGTCCGCGCGACAACATCGAGCAGGCCGCGCGCGATATCGAACGCGGCTTGCTCGACACCGACCTGCATGACACGCAGGGGCTGGAGTGCGTGGTGCGCGAGCGCCACGCCGCCGGCAACAGCGATCCTGATCGCGATCTCGCCAACCGCACCGCCGACGCGAACGAGCGCAACCGGCGGATGCCGGGTGCCCCATCGAGCCCAGCCGGCGAGCGCAAGCGCTGAAGCCGCGCACCATGCGGATCGCACCCAAGCGCGGCGTGGGCCGGCCGCGTCCGTACCTGTCGTGCGCGGCGGTGCGGACGTGGGCTTGACCCGTTCAGCTTTCCTTCCGGGCATCCGCTGCACGCGGTGTCCTTCACCATTCACGATCGTCGAGGCGCTGGCCCGGATGCCGTTCACGGCGGCAGTGGCGTTCTCGCGCGCGGCGTTCGCACCTGCATGACGCTGGCGATGTATCGGCAGGAGTCGGGCTGGGGATCGGCGGTCGGGGGCCTGTCGGTCCGGCTACTCGGCACGCGAGAAATTAGATGTTCTTATATCTGAGCTTATAAAAAATCAAAACGAAATTGTGTGCAAATTGTGTGGCTCACCCCGTATCCTCCCGCGTTTTTCTCAATCATAAAAACGCTTTTTAGGGGGAAGTATGCGGAACAAGTTGCGCGCGGTTGCGTTGGGGTGTGTGGCGGTCGGCCTGCTGGCGGCCTGCGGCGGCGGCGGCGATTCGGGTTCGAGTTCGGTTTCCGCCAGTGCCGGCGGGGTGGCCTCTCCGGCTGACAACGCATCGTTGGGCTCGGACTGTTTCGTCGTGCCGGGCACGGGCAAGACGGCCACCGCGACGGCGTCGTTCGCGGCGCCCATCGAAGCCGATATTGCCACCGTGACGGGCCTGGGCGCCCAGACCTTCGAGGGCCAGTCCTACACGGCGCTGGATGTCCGCAACCGCATCGATCAGGTGCTGAACAGCGACCAGCATCACACGCTCTACATGCTGCCGAACGCGCCCTACCTGCCGGCCGGCGCCATCACGTTCCCGTCGGCGGGCGATGCCGATCCGCAGCAGCGCTACGCCTACACTTACGCGGCGATGACGCTGGAGCAACTGCGCTCGGCGATCCTGAGCGGCAAGGCGACGTTCTCCCCGCTGGTGGTGCCGGCACTGCAGCCGGTGGTGCCGACCGTGGCGGACTTTAAGCTCAATACGCCTGTCACGCTGACGATGTTCGAGAAGCGCGCGGGCGGCACCGACCCCATGGGTTCGTCCTTCAACTCCCGCTACATCAAGGAGCTGACGCTGACCTACGCCGGCCGCGAAAGCGTCACGGCGGGCAGCACGACCTACGGGCAGGCTTGCCGGATGAACCTGTCGGTCCGGCGCACGAACTTCAATGCGCTGCCGTTCTCGATCGAAGCGCTCAGGAAGGCAACGCTGTGGTTCGCGCCGAACGTGGGGCTGGTCAAGGTCTCGATGGACGGCCTGGATGCCGCCATCGTCCCGGCCGCGAACTGACGGCCGACAGCACCCGGCCGCGGCGCCCTCAGTACGGGGCCTGCGGCCACTGCGTCAGGGGCGCGTCCGGCTTGCCCATCAGCGACTTGTGCGAACCCGTTCTTGGTGACGGGCACGCGCGTTTCCAGGCAGGCGGCCAGCAGGTCTTGCCAATGGCGGACGACGTCCGGGTAGGCGGCATCGGCCGGATGCAGGCCGAGCCGCAGCAGCGGTGCATGCGCGTGGTGGTGGGCCAGCCAGTGCACGTAATAGCGCGACGCCAGGCGGCGCGGCCCGGTCTGCTCGCTGTAGGTCAGGCAGGGCGCGAGTATCGACCGGCTGGGATGCAGCAGGTAGAAGTGCCGCAGCGTGGTGGTGTAGCGCAGCGGCAGCGTATCGAGCGCCTGCCAAGTGGCCTCGCTCATCAGCCAGGCCGGGGCGACGAAGCCGTGCAGCGGCCAGCCGTTGGCCGCGAACCAGGCCACGCCTGCTTCCAGCCGTCGGCCGCGGCATCCAATGGCATCACCGAGAATTCGCCTTCGCCGGCGGTGTAGTGGGTCCGGATCGACTGATCGACGAAGCCGCCGGGCGGTTGCTCGTCCAGGTGGGCGTAGCCATGCAGGATCAGCTCATCGCCCTGTTCCAGGCGCTCGGTCATGACGTGGCAGAACCGCTCGCTGCTGCGCGCGGTCGGGCCGCGGTGGAAGTTCGGAATAACCAGCAGCGATTTCGGCACCGGACACACCTCGTCCAGCGCCGACAGCAGCACGCTGCACGCAGGCCAGTTGGCGGGCGTGACATCGTGCATGGCGATCACCAGATAGCGCGGCATGTCCGTCACCGTCCACGGGCGGCGCGCGGGCGGGGGCGCAACGGCGTGATGTCCACCGTATCCGCCAGACGGACCGGCGTGGCGGATGCGCGATCGGTCGGCTGGCGGCGCACGGCGTGTCCGGCGATGGGCCGGCTCAGACCTGCCGCCTGAGTTCGGCGGGTGCGATGCGCATCAGGCCGCGATACTTGGCCACCGTGCGGCGCGCGACGATCACGCCCTGCTCGGCCAGCATGTTGGCCAGCGACACGTCGGACAGCGGCGCCTGCGCGTCTTCGGCTTCGATCATCTCCTTGAGCAGGGCCCGCACGGAGGCCGCCGAGCAGGCGCCGCCCGTGTCGGTGGCGAGCTGGCGCGAGAAGAAATACTTGAACTCGAAGATGCCGCGCGGCGTTGCCATGAACTTGTTGCCGGTGGCGCGCGAGATGGTCGATTCGTGCAGGCCGAGCTCTTCGGCCACGTCGCGCAGCACCAGCGGCCGCATCGCGACCTCACCGTATTCGAGGAAATGCTTCTGGTGCGCGACGATGGCCTCGGCCACGCGCTGGATGGTGGCGAAGCGCTGCTGCGCGTTGCGGATCAGCCAGCGCGCTTCCTGCAACTGGTGCGCCAGCGGTGTGCGGTGATGGCCGCGCGTCTGCGCGAAGAGTTCCGCGTAGATCTTGTTGATGCGCGCGCACGGCGCCACCGACGGGTTGGTCACGGCCACCCACTTGCCCTTGATCTTGGCGACGATTACGTCGGGCACGATATAGCCCGCGTGCGCCTGCGAGAAGCGCAGCCCCGGGCGCGGGTCCAGCGTGCGGATCAGCGCACAGGCTTCGCGCAGCCCGTCCTCGTCGCAGCCGACCGCGCGGCGGATGTAAGTGAGGTCGCGCTTGGCCAGCCGCTGCAGATGGTTGCGCACGATGTCCAGCGCGATCTCCTGCACACGCTCCTCGGTCTCCGTATCGGCCGGACGCGCCTCGATCTGCAGGCGCAGGCATTCGGCCAGGTCGCGCGCGGCCACGCCCGGCGGGTCGAGGCTCTGCACCAGCGCCAGCGCGATCTGCATTTCCTTCTCGGTGGGCGCGGGCTCGACCGGTGCCAGCGGCATCAGCTCGGGCAGCATCTGGCGCAGGTAGCCGTCGTCGTCCAGCGCTTCGATCACTGTCTGGGCGAGCAGGCTGTCGCGTTCGGACAGGCGGTAGCTGCCCAGCTCCTGGTGCAGGTGTTCGCGCAGGGTCGGCGTGGCATGGACCCATTCGCCGAGGTCGCTGTCCTCGCCATCGCCGTGGTGGGCCGGACCGTAGCTGGTGTAGCTGCCGAAATCGGTGGGGAATTCCTCGGATGCGGCGATGGCGGGGTCGGTTTCGATGGCGCTGGTGGTGGTCTCGAGCGGCGCATCCTCCGGAGGGGTGCGATCGGCGGTGGTGCCATCGGCGTCGATGCCCGGCATGGCGTCGCCGGCACGGGCCGCTTCCGGCGGCGTGCCCGTGCTGTCATCGACTTCTTCCAGGAATGGGTTGCTGGCGAGCGCTTCCTGCATTTCCTGTGCAAATTCGGTCGCGGACAACTGCAGCAGTTTCACGGACTGCTGCAATCGGGGCGTCAGCGCGAGATGCTGCTTCGCACGCATTTCGAGAGCGGCCTTGATCATTCGCCTTGCCTCCTTCTTGTCGGTGGGGCCAGCCGTGCCAGCCGGCATGGCCCTTTCTCGATGCAAAGGCTGTGCCAAGCGGGTGGATCCAGGTGCCGCGGGCCTTCGCGGGCGGTCGGTACGCCGTTTCTACATGGTTATGTCGTTTTTATATGCGCAGTGTCTCCGCCGCTTGACAGCGTGCCGGCCCAATTGCGCGTGGCGGCTCGGCATCGCGGCGCGCTGAGCGGTACGCGCCTCGGCAGGTACATGCGTTGCTGTGCCTTCCCGCATGGAAGGCGCGCGCGGGATGTCCGGCTTCTGCCGAGGCGTTGCGTGGCCGTGCGCTTCCATCCGTTCTGCCACCCATGCTTCGTGCACCCAACCAGGAGAACCGCATGCAATCACCACGCACTCTGACCGCAGCTTTGCTGGGCGTTGCCCTGGCGTTCGGCGTGAGCGCCGCCCTGGCGCAAACTACCGTGGCACCCGCCGATGGCCAAGCGTCAGACAACCCGACCCAGCGGACCGATGCGCCGTCTTCCAACGCCGACCGCACGGCAAAGAAGCCGAAGGCCGGCGCGGAAACGTCCAGCGCCGGCGGCGACATGAAACCGCATACCAAGAAACATCGTCACAAGAAGTCGACGGATGCGACGAGTGCCGGCGACATGTCGCATTCCGGCGCGCAGTCGGGCGGCAACGATGCGGCCACCGGCATGGGCAACTCGCAGTCCGGCAGTTCCAAACCGGCGCAGTGAGCCGGGAATATCCACTACGCTTGGCGCCGCGGGCGGCCGCAGGGTCGGCTCGCGGCTTGATCGGAGGGATCCGTCATGCCAGTGGAAGTGACCACGCTATCCGGCGCACAAGGCGGTGCGGACGCTCCGTGCCTGCGCGTCCAGACCGCATTCGTGCCGCGCCGCACGCATCGCGACGAACCGCGCGAGCGCCGCCGCCACGAGCATCCGGGCGAACGCCGGCACACGCATCCACGCTAAGCGCGGACGATGACAGAGAAAAGGCTTCGAGGGGTCGAACAGCGCGGGCCGCGGGCGCGCCGTATGTGGCTTATGCGGGCAGCCCGACGGCCTCGGTGCTCTGGTTGTGATACAGGTCGAGCCGGTTGTAGAGCGTCTTGAGGCTGACGCCGAGGGTCTTGGCGGCCTGCCGCTTGTCGCCCTGGAAGTGCTCCAGCGTGGCGAGGATCATGACGCGCTGGGCTTCGGCCAGCGTGACGCCCACCGAGACATTGAGCATGCCCTCCTTCACCGTCGGGCGTGCCGGGCTGCGCGGCGACGTCAACGGCATGGAGAGCTCCACGGTCTTTTCGCCCAGGATGTAGCCGCGCTGTACCGCGTTGCGCAGCTCGCGCACGTTGCCCGGCCAGGTGTGCTGGCGCAGCGCCGACAGGGCCGCGCGCGAGAAGGTCTTGTCGGTCTGGTGCGCGGCGTTGAACTGCGCCAGGAAATGCTGGGCCAGTTCTTCGATGTCCTCGGCGCGGTCGCGCAGTGGCGGCACGTGCAGCGGTACCACCGCCAGCCGGTACATCAGGTCTTCGCGGAAGGTGCCGTCGGCTACGGCTTCCTGCAGGTTGCGGTTGGTCGCGGCGATGATGCGCGCGCGGGTCTGGATCGGTTCCGTGCCGCCCACGCGCATGAAGACGCCGGTCTCCAGCACGCGCAGCAGCTTGACCTGCATCTCCACCGGCATCTCGGTGATCTCGTCGAGGAAGATCGTGCCGTTGCAGGCGTGCTCGAAATAGCCGGTGTGGCGCTGGCCCGCGCCGGTGAAGCTGCCGCGCTCGTGGCCGAACAGTTCCGATTCGATCAGGTTGGGCGAGATCGCGCCGCAGTTGACGGCGATGAAGGCCTGGTCCGCGCGCGGGCTCATGTCGTGCACGGTGCGGGCGATCAGTTCCTTGCCGGTGCCGGATTCCCCGATGATCAGCACGGTCGCCAGCGTGCCGGACACCTTGCCGATCTGGCCGTACAGCGCTCGCATGACCGCTGAACGGCCGTACAGGTGGCCGAAGTCGGGGTCGGCAATATCGGTGACATCGTCGACATCGGGCGTCGAGGCGGCGGTGGGCTTGACGAACGCGGCCAGGCGCGCGGCATCGTCGAACGCATCGATAACGTCGGTGTCGGCGCGGCCCGCCAGTGCGGGGGGGCAAGGCAGGCGACCGGTGGTGACTACGCGATCGTCTGCGAAGGTTTCGCTCAAGGACATGGCTCCCTCGTGGTCGGTCGCGACGGGGCGCGCTGGAGAGAGGCCATTCAGATGGTGGATCTCCTGATGGCTAGCGCGTCGTCATCCCGTCACATTGTTTGGAAAAGTTGGGCCATTATCATGGCGGGCGGCGCATGTTGTATGTCGGTCATGCGCTGACAGTTCGGCTGTCCTGTCGGCCAAACGCCGACAAGAAATGTGCCGAAACCCGCGTCGCGCCGGCATTCCGCGCGGTATGTGCGGGGCAATGGCCCTGTGCGGGGCGGGGTGGCTTCGGGGTGGCGTTCTCATCTATGCTGAAAGCTGTCCGCGGAAGAACGCGAGGCCGCACCGAGTGATGCATTGGTGCCTTTTCTTGCACGCCACGTGTAAGAATGGCCGGTCGAACGCACGCGCCGGCCCGCCGCTTCCGCGCATGGCGGGTGCCGCACAGTGGAACGCTTCTTGTGCACGCGGCGCCGGACATCACCCCCCGAAAGTGACCGCCGACCCCCCGCGGCCGGCTCATTCAACTGAACACAGATGCCACATATTCTGATTGTCGAAGACGATGCCAGCGCGCGCGCCGCGCTGGGCGAACTGGTCAGCGCCGAGGGCTTTACCACGGCCCAGGCGGGCTCGCTGCGCGACGCGCGCATCCAGATCTCGCGCCACAGCCCGGACGCCGTGCTGATCGACCTGGTCCTGCCGGACGGCAACGGCATGGACCTGCTGGAAGACATCCCCTCGCATTCCGGCACCGAGATTATCGTCATGACCGGCCATGCCAGCGTGGAAACGGCGGTGGAAGCGCTGCGCATGGGCGCGGCCGACTACCTCGTCAAGCCGGTCAACTTCCAGCGCCTGAAATCCATCCTGGCACGCATTCCGCGCCCGGGCGACCTCAAGGCCGAGATCGGCAACCTGCGCGGCGAGCTGCGGCGGTTGGGCCTGTTCGGCCAGATGCTCGGCAATTCGTCGGCGATGCAGACGCTGTACGACCAGGTCAGCCGCGTGGCGCCGACCGAAGCCACCGTCCTGCTGATCGGCGAATCGGGCACGGGCAAGGAACTGGCCGCGCAGACCATTCACGACCTGAGCCTGCGGCGCAAGCAGCCCTTCCTGCCGGTCAACTGCGGCGCCATCTCGCCCAACCTGATCGAATCGGAGATGTTCGGCCACGAGCGCGGCAGCTTCACCGGCGCCGACCGCCAGCACAAGGGCTACTTCGAGCGCGCCAACGGCGGCACGCTGTTTCTCGACGAGATCACCGAGATGCCGGTCGAGCTGCAGGTCAAGCTGCTGCGCGTGCTGGAGACCGGCGTGTTCATGCGCGTGGGCACCAACCGTGAGATCGATACCGACGTGCGCGTGATCGCCGCCACCAACCGCGATCCCGAAGAGGCCGTCGCCGACGGCAAGCTGCGTGCCGATCTGTACCACCGGCTCAATGTGTTTCCGCTGCAGTTGCCCCCGCTGCGCGAGCGCGGCAAGGATGTCGAATTGCTGGCGCAGCACTTCCTGGACCAGCTCAACGCGCATAACAACACCAAGAAGACCTTCCTGCCGCAGGCGATGGATACGCTGCGCGCCTACAACTGGCCCGGCAATGTGCGCGAGCTGCGTAACTATGTGCAGCGCGCCTACATCATGTCCGACGACACCGGCATCAGCACCGAGGCGGTGCCGCTGCAGGTGTCCACCACGCAGGCGTCGTCCGGGTCCACGCTGACGATCCCGGTCGGCACGTCGCTGGCGAGCGCCGACAAGAAGATCATCCTGGCGACGCTGGAGCAATGCGGCGGCGTGAAGAAGCGTGCCGCCGAACTGCTCGGCATCAGCCTCAAGACGCTGTACAACCGTCTGGAGGAATATGGCAACAGCAACAGCAACAGCAACAGCAACAGCAACAGCAACAGCAACAGCAACAGCAACAGCAACAGCAACAGCAACAGCAACAGCGAGGGTGAGAACGGCAAGGCGCAGACCACGGAAGCCTGAGCGCTTGCGGGGCGGTACGCACCTTGCTGCGCTGCGCAGTGTGTCCGCCGCATGGCGGCCGGCCAACGACACTGCACAGGAGCTTGCCATGCTGCGCTACGCCGTCATCTTCTTCATCATCGCCCTGGCCGCGGCGCTGTTCGGGTTTGGCGGCATCGCTGCCGAGGCGGCCAGCATCGCCAAGATCCTGTTCATGATCTTCGTGGTGCTCTTCGTCGTCAGCCTGATCTGGGGCCTGGTGGCGGGGCGCGGATGATGGCGGCACCGTGCAGTTCCTCCTTTCCCTGCAACCAGAGGAGCATCGAGCGATGGAACCGTCTTCCCGTACCCACCCCTTCCCGAAATCCGACGGCAACGGCAACCTGATCCACCCCGAGGTGGCCGAGTCCGCCGAACGCGCCAAGGCAGTCGCCCATGGGGCGATCGATCGCGCCGCCGATGCGGCGGCCTCAGCGGTCGATGTCGCGGTGTCGCGCGGCGCACAGTGGCGTGCCGCGCAGCAGCGCCTGGCCGACGATGCAGTTGCCTGCATGCGGGCGAATCCGCTGGCAGCCATCGGCCTCGCCTTCGGGGCCGGTTTCCTCATCAGCCGCTTGCTCGGCGGGCGCGACTAGGGCGCGCGCCGGCGCTTGCGGCCATCGCGCGGGCTGACTACGCTCTAGGCGGCAGTGCGAAAGGCGTCCGCGCTGCCGCCGATGTGCCGACGATCAAGGATCCGCCCATGCGCTTGGCCTCGCTTTTCATCGACCGCTCCATGCTCAAGGGCGCCTGGTTCGTGCTCGCGGGTGCCGTGCAGCAGTGGTCGGCGCATCGCGCCGCCAGCAAGGGCGCGGCGCTCTCGTTCTATACGCTGTTTTCGCTGGCGCCGGTGCTGGTGCTGGTGATTTCCATCGCCGGCCTGTTCTTCGGCGAGCAGGCCGCGCGCGGCGAGATCTTTGGGCAGATCCAGGGCCTGGTCGGCACGCAGGGCGCCGCTGCCGTGGAGGCCGTGCTGGCGGCCACGCGGCGTTCGGGCCACGGCCTGTTCGCGGCGGTCACGGCGATGGGGCTGCTGGTGGTGGGCGCTACCACGGTCTTCTCCGAACTCAAGGACAGCCTGGACGAGCTCTGGGACGTGCCGTCCCGCCAGCAGGCCGGGCTATGGGGGGTGCTGCGCTCGCGGCTGCTGTCGTTCAGCCTGATCCTGGTGCTGGCGTTCTTGCTGCTGGTGTCGCTGATCGTCAACGCCGCACTGGCGGTGGTGGAGCGCTTCTGGGGCGCCATGTGGATGGGATCGGTCTTCGCCGTGGTGGCCGATGCAGTGTCGATGGTGTTCTCGTTTGCGGTGGTGGCGCTGCTGTTCGGCACCATCTTCAAGATGCTGCCCGAGACCCGCGTGGCCTGGCGCGATGTCGGGCTGGGGGCGGTGGTCACGGCACTGCTGTTCACGCTGGGCAAGCACCTGATCGGGCTGTACCTGGGCAACAGCGCGGTGGCGTCGTCGTACGGGGCGGCGGGTTCGGTGGTGGCGCTGATGCTGTGGGTCTATTACTCGGCGCAGATCTTCTTTTTCGGTGCGCTCGTCACGCGGCAGTACGCGTTGCGCTTCGGCAGCCGGCAGGCCGATTCGGCGGGGCCGGCCGGCCAGGCCGCGCTGCTCAATCCGGCGCTGGCCGCCGGCGCGGGCAACGGTGCGCGCCATGGCGGCCGGTAGTTGCGCCTAGTCGCGTGTCAGCCGTTCCAGCAGGATGCCCGCCACGACGGCGAGAACGATCGTCAGTGCCGGCGATTCACGCACCGAGGCGGCCGCCTGCCGGGAGGCATCCGCATGCACCGCTTTCAACTGTTCGGTGCTGCGCTCGAACTGCTCCAGCGCCGTCGAGATGACGCCGGCCAGCCGGTCGATGCCGTCGGCGGTGGCGTCCTTGGCGCGTTGCGCGGTCTGGGCGATTCGCGGATGTGGCGGATGCGGCGATGCAACGGACTGCGCCGCGGTGGAGGGCGGCGAGGGGTTCAGTTCGGTCATGATGCCTCCTGTCGTCCAGTCTCGACAGGCATACGGCAAGCAACCGCCATGCCGTTCGCCCCAAAAAAAAAGCCACCGTCGGGTGGCCTCGTTTGCATGAGCGGAAAAAAGGCTCAGCCGACGGTCACCACGGTTTTGCGCACGGCCCAGATTTCGGTTTGCAGGGCCAGTGCGGCGAGCGCGCGCAGGCTGTCCTGCGGCAGCGCCTGGATCCGCTGGCGGCGATGGGCCGCACGCTGCTGGCGCGCCGCCCGCACGCTTTCGGCATCGAGCTGCCAGGCTTTGCGGGTGATGTCCAGGATGCGCTGTACAGCGGGATCTACAGGGGTTCGACTACGCACGATTGACTCCTTGCTTCTTGACTTCTTCCTTACGTGCCGCAACCACCGGCCGACACATGAGGCAGGTCGGTTTTGCGACGGCCTCCACGATACGGGAGCTATGTGACAACTTCGATAACGCCGTTTCCGAAAGCGGTGTCGGACGATTCCGACAACACACGGGTTGGGTCGTAGTTGGTCTCGTCCGCGGCACGGACGGTTCCCAGGGAGTTTCCCTGACTTGCCCGTCGCGGATTTTGATCCTGGGCAAGGATGCCGATGTCGTACAATCTCGCCTGCCCGCATCGTGCGGGTGTCCATCGGCCGCCTGGGGATCCCGGCCGGCCTGGTGCCTCGCGCACGCCACATGCGCTTGCCGCCCTTCCGATTCCTCCCTTTCGGTTTTTGCCTGTGAGTACGCTGCAGCAGGAGATCCGGCGCCGCCGGACGTTCGCCATCATTTCCCACCCGGACGCGGGCAAGACCACGCTCACGGAAAAGCTGCTGTGGTTCGGCGGCGCAATCCAGATGGCCGGAGCCGTGCGCGCGCGCAAGGCCAGCCGCCACGCCACCTCCGACTGGATGGAGCTGGAGAAGCAGCGCGGCATTTCGGTCACCTCGTCGGTGATGCAATTCCCGTACCGCAACGACGGCGGCGATTACATCGTCAACCTGCTCGACACGCCGGGCCACGAAGACTTCTCCGAAGACACTTACCGCACGCTGACGGCGGTCGACTCCGCCGTCATGGTGATCGACTCGGTCAACGGCGTGGAAGCGCAGACCATCAAGCTGCTCAATGTCTGCCGCCTGCGCAGCACGCCCATCCTGACCTTCATCAACAAGCTCGACCGCGAGGGCCGCGCGCCCATCGAGCTGCTCGATGAGATCGAAAACGTGCTGCAGATCCAGTGCGCGCCGATGACCTGGCCGATCGGCATGGGCAAGTCGTTCAAGGGTGTCTACCACCTCGTCAACGACACGGTGCAACTGTTCGACCCGAACGCCGATTCGGAGAAGGGCGCCACCGCCGGGATGATCCAGGGCCTGGACAACCCGGAGTTGGACCGCGTGCTGGGCTCGCAGGCCGAAGAGCTGCGTATCGATATCGAACTGGTGCGCGGCGCTTCGCACACCTTCGACAAGGACCTCTTCCTCGCCGGCAAGCAGTGCCCGGTGTATTTCGGCTCGGCGGTCAACAACTTCGGCGTGCAGTCGTTGCTGGATGCGCTGGTCGGGCTGTCGCCGGAGCCGCTGGCGCGCGAGACGCAGACACGCGAGGTCACGCCGTTCGAAGACAGATTCACCGGCTTCGTCTTCAAGATCCAGGCCAACATGGACCCGAAGCACCGCGACCGCATCGCCTTCGTGCGCGTGTGCTCCGGCCGCTTCGAGCGCGGCATGAAGCTGCTGCAGGTGTCGACCGGCAAGACGGTCGCCATCAACAACGCCATCACCTTCATGGCGCAGGACCGCAACACGACCGAAGAGGCCTACGCCGGCGACATCATCGGCGTGCCCAATCACGGCACCATTCGCCTGGGCGATGCCTTTACCGAAGGCGAGACGCTCAAGTTCACGGGCATCCCCTCGTTCGCGCCGGAATACTTCCGCCGCGCGCGGCTGAACAATCCGCTCAAGACCAAGCAGCTGCAGAAGGGCCTGCAGCAGTTGGCCGAAGAGGGGGCCACGCAGATGTTCCGCCCGCTCGCGTCCAATGACCTGGTGCTGGGCGCGGTCGGTACGCTGCAGTTCGATGTGGTGGCGCACCGGCTGGAGCACGAGTACGGCGTGGATGCCATCTTCGAGCCGCACGAGTGCGCCACCGCCCGCTGGCTCAAGGGCAAGCCGGAAGACATCGACAAGCTGATCGACAAGGCCGGCCACAACGTGGCCGTCGACGGCGCCGGCGACTATGTCTACCTGGCGCCGAGCCAGGTGAACCTGCGGCTGACGCAGGAGCGTTTCCCGGACATCCAGTTCATGGAGACGCGGGAAGTGGTGTAAGAGAAACGGGGCGCGATGCCCCGTTTTCTTTTGTGCCGAGAATCGCCCGGGCGTGTCGCCTCGCGCATCGGCCGCGCCTGCTTCATCGGATGGCCCTCGCGCCCTCGGCTCAGGCCTCCAGGAAATCGCAGATCCGTGCGATGACATCCGGATTGCGGACGATCTTGCGATGGCCCAGGTCCTTGGTGGTCAGCAGCGGGATGCGGCCCGCGAGAAATCAGAGTCGTGCTGATTGTCACGCAGAAACATCTCCGCCGTGGGCATGGAATACCACTCGAGAATGGCATTCATCTTGATGCCGTGCAGCTGACGATCGGAGATCTGGCCGGCATTCAAATGCATGCCACGGAATATCGGAATGCATGCTCCAGCGCGTCGAACCGGCAGGGAAAGTGCATGGGATTACGCTTGCTGTTCTGCTTCGAAGAAGGGCTTGCGGTCTTTAACGCACGCGAGGATCTGGTCGATGCATGAGCCGCATCCGGTCAAGCATCGCGTATAGCATTCGAGCATGTCTTCAAACGGCAGGGGAATATCGCGCTGCGCTGAAAGGATGTCGTCGATCGATTTGTCGGAGCAGATGCAGTACTTGGAATAAAGCACCTATCGCGCGGTGGCTTGGGAAGGCACGCGAGATGCGCACATCTGCAAAAGGGGGATGATCGTACCTGCATTCCCAGGGTGCAGATGGCATGCATTAAACCGATCGGTTTAGATTTTCTGAGGGCGAGCTTACGGAGGCGAATTGGGTGATGTAAAGTGAGTGAAATTAAATTCAGTGATGAGTAATTATTTTTGTTGCCTTTTTTTAATTTTCATTGAGTTCGGGTGCGTTGAACAGGTCATCCGCTTAAATGTTGATAACCAGTGAACCATCCAAATGGATATTTGCCGTTGGGGTCCGGACCGACAAAAATGGTGACCTAATTACAAAACATCGTCATCGCACAGGACGAATTCATCGCAATGGATACACTCATCGACTGGCTGATCAAGGCTTGGGATAGCGGCAATGTGGCGACGCTGGCATTCGCCGCGCTATTGTTGGGCGGCTTCAAGCTCAACAGCATTCTGTCTTTGGCCCAGCGCATCAGCGGGCGGCGGCGCCGGTTCCTGGTCGACGCCCTCAAGCAGGATGGGCTGGATGCCGCCACCCGGGCCTTTTTGCTGGAAGAGCTGAACGCGCTGCTGGTCCAGCGTGCCACCGGCATTGTCGGCAACCAGGTCTACCGGTCCACCGTGCTGGCATTGATTGCCCGCTCCAATGGAGAACTGAGGGCCGGCCAGTTTGCCCGGGCCGGTCGCTTTCTGCAGTTGCGGGACGGCAGCAGGATCGATGTCGTCATCCGTCGCAGCGACACGTTCGAGTATTGGGCCACCATTCTGTATGGACTGTTCCTGCTGGTCTTGGCGCTCGGGCTGTTTTCGCTGCCCAAGCTGGCGCCGCCCATCGGCAACCCCATTGCCGTCGCCGGGCTGATTGCGCTCGGTGTGGCGACGCTGGCGTTCGGGTGCTTCATGTTTGCGCAGACCATGCCCTACACGGTCGCCAAGCGCATCGCGCCTGTGCTACAGCGATTGCAGTCGCCTGCCCGACACGATATCGCGGTCGAACCCGGGGAGTCCCGCCCGGGTGAGGCAGGGCTGCCCTGCCTGGCCAGCGCGCGGGCATCGCTAGCGGCGCGCTCGATGGCGTGAGCGGCACGCGGGCCGGTGCGATGCGCCGCCGGCCCGTGTCCGGTTGGCCGGATGTTCAGGTGACCACCAGCGTTCCGTTCATCGTCTCGTGCCCGGTCCCGCAGAAGATGTCGCACAGGAATTCGAACGTGCCGGCACGGTCGGGCGTCAGGGCCAGCCGTGCGGTCTGGCCGGGGACTACATCCGCGCGCACGTTGAAGTCCGGGATCGAAAAGCCCATCAGGATGTCCTGACCGGTCAGCTCGAACATTACCGGCACGCCGCGCTTGAGCGTGATGTGGTCGGGCGTGAAGGTGAACTTGCGGGCGTGCACCCGGATCACCTGCGGGTCTTCGCCGTGCGCGACGCAGGCCAGTGCCGCACCCGCGGCGAGCGCCGTGAACTGCCGCAGCGCGCGTCGCCGCCGTGGGTCATGTGGGAGGGTGGGGAGCATGGTCAGGAGGTCTCCGGTGTGTTGGCCTTGGCGTCGGCCCGGATGGGCTGTTCTGCCAGCGCCCAGGTCGCGGCATCCCGCTTGCCTTGCGCTGTGATGTTGCGCCAGCCGAGTCCGCGATAGGGCTGCGAGGCGTCCCACGGGATCGGATTGCGCTTGGGCTGCGAGCCCGGCGCCGGCAGCGGAAACATCAGCGAGCGCGCCGAATGGTGCGCGATGTGCCCGGTCATGTGGTGGTGTTCCTGGTGGATGTGGCCGTAGAAGACCGTCACGTTGGGATGCGGCATCAGCAGGTCGACCACCTGTGCGCCGTCGCGCGTGGCCCAGTCCCATTGCGGATAGAGGTCGAACAGCGGCCGGTGCGTGAACACCACGATGGGCGTGTGCGCGGGCACCGAGCGCAGGTCTGCCGCCAGCCACGCCAACTGTGCCTCGCCCACGCGCGCGGACGGGTCCGATACGTTGTCGACCACGATGAAGTGCACACCCTTGTGGTCGAAGGCGTAGTGCGTGCGGCCGAACAGCTCGCTGTAGGCGGCGCCGTTGTCGAGCGAGGCATCGTGCTCGCCCGGCATGTAGTGCACCACCGGTATCTTCAGGCCGGCGGCGATGTCGCGGAATTCCGCCAGGCGGCGGCGCCGTTCGTCCACGTCTTCGGTGATGTGGGTCAGATCGCCGGTGAACACCACGAAATCGGGCGCCGGCGACAGCGCGTTCACGGCAGCGATCGCTTTGGGCAGCGTGCCGCGCGCATCGGGATTGGGGGGACCCTGGAAGCCCCAATGGGAGTCGGAGAGCTGCACGAAATAGAAGTCATCGCGCATGCCGGTGTTGGCGGCCATCGCCTGCCAGCCGCGCAGGCCGGAGGCGTAGACCAGTCCGCCCACTGCCGCCAGCCGCATGAACTGGCGTCGCCCGGGAAGAGGTGTCATGGAAATCCCCTGGTGTCGGGTTCGTGATCCGGCACTGGCGCGGCCGGTCCTGCCTGTCATACCGGGCGGCCCGCCGGCTTATTCCACCGCGGCGGCCGGTTCGCGATTTTTTTGCGGGGCGGGAATAAACTGGATCGCATCGCGGTAAACGGGGGGGACCCCACCTTCCGGCCACCATGCCCGACCTGCCTGACCCGACCGTCGACATGCCCACCGAAGCGCAGCGCTTTGCGCAGGCCGTGCTGCCCCATGTGGATGCCGCCTACAACCTGGCACGCTGGCTGACCGGCGATGCCCAGGATGCCGACGATGTCGTGCAGGAGGCCTGTCTGCGTGCCTTTAGGCTGTTCGGCGGATTCCGCGGCGGCGATGGGCGCCCGTGGCTGCTCGCCATCGTGCGCAATACGTGGTTCTCGGAATGCGCGCGCCGCAAGCAGGCGCGCATGCAGCCGTGGCAGGACGATGTCGACCCGCTTCCCGCCGACGATCTCGCCGCTTACGGTGCGGACCCCGCCGCCCTGTTGGCGCGGGCCGACGATGTGCGGCGCATGCAGGCCGCGCTGGCCCGCCTGCCTGTGGCTTACCGTGAAGTGCTGGTGTTGCGCGAACTGGAGGATCTGCCGTACCGCGACATTGCGGCCATCGTCGACGTGCCGGTCGGCACCGTGATGTCGCGGCTGGCGCGCGCGCGTCAGCAGCTCGCGCGCCTGCTGACGCAGGGGGATACCTCCGAGCGCACCAATGTCACGCCGATCCGGGCCTCCGGCGCCGCATCGGCCAAGGAGCACCATGATGATCTGTGACGACGTCCGCGCCCTGCTGACCGCCCGCGCCGACGGCGAACTGGGCGCGGCCGACAGCCTGCGCACTGAATCGCATCTGGCGACGTGTGCTGTGTGCGCTGCCGCGGCGGCCCGCCACGATAGGGTGGCACATGAGTTGCGGCAGGGGCTGCGCGCGCCTGCGCTCTATGCGGCCGCGCCGCAGGGCCTGGCCGGACGCATCCTGCAGGCCGTGCAGGCGGAGGCGACGCGGTCCGTCATGCCCGCGGCCCGCCGTCGCGCGCCGTCGCGTTCCGGTTGGCGACGCGGGCTGGCCTGGCTGATGACGACCGCCGTGCCGGGCCGGATGTTCGGCCTGGGGCTGGGGGCCGGCTCGCTGGCGGTGCTGGCGCTGGGGATCGGCGTGCTGCTG
Organism: Ralstonia solanacearum K60; assembly: GCF_002251695.1. Lineage (NCBI taxonomy): Bacteria > Pseudomonadati > Pseudomonadota > Betaproteobacteria > Burkholderiales > Burkholderiaceae > Ralstonia > Ralstonia solanacearum. The sequence goes on along the minus strand of NZ_NCTK01000002.1, from coordinate 1,901,278 downwards.
GGCCGACCGGATACGGAGACCCTGGTGGCGCGCGACATCACGGCCAGCCACGTGCGCGCCTTGCTGGGCGCGCGCGAGATCGACGTGCAATCGTCGGACCGGCATACCGTGAAACCCTGGTTCAACGGCCGCATCGACTACGCGCCCCCGGTGGGCGACCTGGCCGCGCGCGGCTTCCCGCTCATCGGCGGGCGGCTGGATTACGTTGATGGCCGGCCGGTCGCGGTGCTGGTCTATCGCGCGGGGCAGCATCCGGTCGATCTCTACGTCCGCCCGGAGCTGGGCGGCGATGCCGGCGAGGCACTGCGTACGGAACGCGGCTACCAACTGTTGCACTGGCGTACTGCGGGCATGGGCTACTGGGCCATCACCGATGCGTCGGCCGACGTGGTGCGAACCTTCGCCACGGCCGTGCGCGGGATGTGACCGCGACACGTAAAACGTTTGCGGTTGCTTCGGCTGTGCCAAGTGTCCGATCGCGTTTGTTCGTGGCACGGCCGGCAATGTTTCACACGGCGATAAAATTCAACGGAATTCGTTCCCGAGGGTGGGTGTCATCCAGTACTATTCAGCGCAGCCTTGGTCGTGTTTTTTTGCGCTGTTCCCCCCTTCGTAGGGGGGCCGTACAGATGCCCGTCGTCCGTTTCTCCATCAGCATCCACATGGTCTCTGCCACGCCACGCGTCAGCCATGCAGTCTTGGCCGGCATGCTTCGCGGCGGCCGCTTGACTACGCTCGGCAGCCGGAACGTCCTGAGCTTCAGCGCGTTGTTCATGGCGCTGGGCCATGCCTTGTGCAGGACGGCGAACGTGCCGATGGCGCGGCCGGTGGACGTGCGTGACGCCATGCACACCGGCGACCCGGCACGGCGGCTGACCCGTTATGCCAGCCTTGCCCGATGACGGTGCCTGCGCGCTGCTGTTTTCCGCTATTCCGTTGCCGGCTTGATTCGCATGACTGAAGTTGATCCCCGCTTCGAAGCCTGGCTCTCGCTCGAGACCGGTATCGACGCGCCCGCGCTTGGTGCCAATGCGCTGGACCGCGCGGTGCTGGACCGCACGCGCGCCATGCTGGCCGAATCGCCGTCGCATCGTGCGCCCGTGGTCAACGCCGCGGCGCTGGATGCTTACTGGCTGCGGCTGAATACCTGGCCCGAGGAGCGGCAGGCGCTGATCGAGGCGCTGGTGGTGCCCGAGACCTGGTTCTTCCGCGACCGCGAAGCCTTTGCCGAGCTGGCGCGGCTGGCCGGCGAACGGCTGGTGCGCGAGCCGGCGCGCGTGCTGCGTATCCTCAGCGTGGCGTGCTCGACCGGTGAAGAGCCGTATTCGGCCGCGATGGCGTTGCTGGATGCCGGCATCGCTGCGGCGCGTTTTGTGATCGACGCTATCGACATCAGCGGCCACGCCATCGCTCACGCCGAACACGCGCTTTACGGGCGCAGTGCCTTCCGTGGCCATGCGCCCGCGTTCCGGGACCGGTATTTCAGCGAGGAGGCGGACGGTGGCTGGCAATTGCGCGAGAGCGTGCGCCGGCGGGTGCGCTTCGCACAGGGCAATCTCTTCGAGGACGTCGCGGCTGGCGAGGTGCGCTACGACGTTATTTTTTGCCGCAATGTCCTGACGTATTTCCACCGCGACGCGCAGGATCGCGTCGTCCGCCGGCTCGATGCGCAGCTGGCCGACGGCGGCACGATCTTCGTCGGGCCGGCCGAAACCGGCCCGATGATGCGGCACGCGATGACGCTGGCGCGAAATCCGCTTGCGTTCGGGTTCGTGCGCCAGCCGGCGAGCAAGGCGCCGACGCGTGCAGCGTCGCCGTCGCGCCAGGCGCCATTGCCTGCCGCCGCGGGTGTGTCCGCCGCCGCGCCGGTTCGCCCGCCGACGCTGGCGTCGGTTCCCGTGCGCGGTGGCGCGGGCGTGGCTTCGGCCGGTGCAGCGCGGCCGAGCGGTGGCGCGGTGCCGGTGTCCACTCCGCCGCCCATGCCGTCGCTGCGCAAGGCGTTGCCGGACCTGGACGACGCGCACTGGCTTGCCGATGCCGGCCGGTTCGATGAGGCAGAACGCATCATCCAGGACATCACCCGCCTGAGCGCGCCCGAGGCCGACACGTTCTATCTGCTCGGCGTGATTGCCCAAGCACGCGGCTTGCCTGCCGATGCCGGCGATTTCTATCGCAAGACGCTGTATCTCGACCCCTCGCACTACGAGGCGCTCACGCACCTGGCCGCGCTGCTCGATGTCGGCGGCGATGTGGTCGGGGCACGGCAGTTGATGCTGCGGGCGCAGCGGGCGACGGTGCGCCGGGACAAGTGACGCGTTGCAATCCTGGTTGATCTGGGTGGCACATGGAGCGCCATGTCCACGCAGGTCACTATGGGTTTGCAAATGCCGGAGGCGCCGGCTCCAGGACGCCGCTGAGGCGTCGGGTTCTTCCAACGCTAGAGTCGGACAACTTTGTCACGTTTCGTCAGAAACGTTATCGATCGATCTCTATTGGTGTGGGTGGGGTGTCGTGTCCTGCATCCCGCCACAAAATGCTGGAGGTGTCGTATGCGGGGTTTGTTGCCCAGGCATTCTGCCGCGGCACGATCGACACTCTACGTGTAGCGCTTTTCCATCCTTGCGGCATAACTTTTAAGTTAATATCGTGCGCGTGGCTGCCGTTATCCAGGATGCATGGACGATCTACGAGTTGCTCAATGCTCGTGACGAAGGCGTTCTGGCGGACCTTGGAGCGGACGCAGGCCGCTGTGTCGCATTTCTTGAGCATGCAGCGAAACACGGTCCCGAAGTGTTTGCGCAGAACCGAACACATCACGTCAGAGATGATCCGAAGATCTGGCAGTTCGACGTCACTGGGACACTACGGTTGTTGTACTTCTACGATGCCGGGCGTGTGATCGTATTGGCGAAGCTGTTCTGCAAGGCTGGTGGCAAGTCTGGGAAGACGCCCAGGAGCCTGATCAAGGCTGCTCAGTCCGCGTACACGGACTATCTGGTGGCGAAAGAGAACGGCACTTTAGAGATTGTTGAGGGAGATGATGATGAGGATCAGTAGCCGCTACAGGGATGTATTCAAGCGTGCACGGCAGACTCCTGAATATTGGACCGAGCGGGCATTGCTCGATTTGTCCCGCCAATTCATCTATGCCATGAAGCAGGCCGGGCTGAGTCAAAAAGCGCTTGCTGAGCAGTTGGGCAAGAAACCTTCCTTTTTGAGTCGGGTGTTGGGCGCCAAAGCCAATGTGACAGTGTCGACGGCCGTCGAAATCGCGCATGCAATGGATATGCATCTCGAACTGAAGCTTGTGCGTAACGCGGCTGCCGACCGGAACGTGATGAGCATCACTTCGCACATGGAACGCGTTTCGAAGGACGGCGTCAAGATCACCAGTCATAGGCTGACGCTGGTCAAGAGTGCAAACGAGTCGCTTACTGCGGGTCCGAACACGTCCACATTTCCTCTGGCAGCATGAACAACGAGGCTCTCAACACGGTACTAGACCATCTGCATGTCCAAGCCGTTTATCCAACTCGGATAGCTGGTGAGGTCGCGCCGTGGTTCGATCGGCGCCAGACGTTCGATAGCTTCACGCGTGTCAACTGGATGACGTCGGAAGTTTCCGCCGCCGAAATTCAGTTCAGCAATCCAGCGGGTGACCAGGTCCTGCATCTGCTCAAGTTTTTGGCCAAGACTCGCACGTTTATCGTGCGCAGTGGTGATGTCAGTGTTCCCGGGGACCAAGAAGAATTGAACGAAAGTGACATCGTTCTTGCTTTGAACGTTGACTTCGCCGTTGAATACGCAGTCATAGGCTGCAAGCCAGAAGAGCTCAATCCCGAGGGGATGGCAGAGTTTGCGACCCACAACATGCCGTATCACCTTTGGCCGTATTACCGGCAGACAGTCCAGGATCTTGCTTTGAGAATGCAGGTTCCAATCCCTACAATCCCATCATTTTGCGTAAACAAAAGTCACCAGCCCAAAAAGAAGTGATGTTGCGCTCAAACGGAGAGAACGGGCGGCCCGTGGTCGTCGTTTTCTTCGGTAGGCTGGAAAGGGAATCGAACCGCAGGGCGGTCCGCTTTTTTATTTGTGCGTGCGGTAAGGGATAGTAACGGGGCAGACGAGCATCGCTGCATCCACTGGGGACTTGCAACGGATCGCCGGATGCCCGCTCACCAGCGCGGTGCGTGCGCTTACGGGCGCGCCGCGCGGCGCATCGGATATTCGAGTTGAAGCGCCACCAGCGCAGCGGTATCGGCGCCATGGCGCTGCCCGATCTCCGCCAGCGCCGCGTCCAGCATGTCCAGCGCGGGGCGTGATGGCGCCAGGCCGGAAAGCGGCGCCAGCGCCTGGGCAGCAGTCCCGACACGGTCCGGGATAAAGACGAGGCCGCTTGCCATGCGCACGCCGTTCGACGTATCGGCGGTTGCCAGCACGCTCGTGAGGTAGGTGCGGGCATGCGCGTCGGCGACCAGCGCCAGGGCGACGTCATCCCCGCCGGGATGCAGGGCCACCCCCAGGTTTTCGTGTCGCCACAGCGCCAGCATGTTGCCGGCCGCCGTGGACAGGTGCCGCGGGCTTAGCCTGAAGCCTGCGCTGGCGTGCGCGGTCGACCAGCCGGACGCACCGACCGCATCGGCAACCGCCCGGGCGCGGTCGGTCCCGCCGATTGTCTCGATCAAGGCCAGCGTGACCGGTACCGAGGCGGTGACACCCGTCGTCGTGACCACGCGATCATCGACCACGTAGCGTCGGTCGGACACCCATTGCGTCTGCGGAAACTGTCGGACCAGCGCATCGCGCGCATACCAGTGGGAGGTCGCGCGCCGCCCGGTCAGCAAGCCGGCACGCGCGAGCACCCAGACCCCGTCGCACACGCCGATCACCGTTGCGCCCTTGGCCCACTGCTGCCGCACCCAGGTCAGCAGATGCGGATCGTCGTCTTCGTGCACGGCGGGCACGACCACGTAGTCCGCGCCGTCGGGAAAGCGCGCGTCGAAGGCGGCAACGGTGGTATCCGGCTCGACGCGAAACGCGGGAAACAGTTGGATGGGCCCGGCCCGTGTGCCTACGGCGACCACGTCGGCCACATCGGCGCGCTTGAGCACACCATAGGGAACCACGAAGTCGGTCAGCTCGGTGTTGGCGTTGTGCCCGACCACGGCCACGAGCGGCCGCGCGTGGCCGGGGTTGGCGGGAATCTCCGGCCGCGTTGCCGGCGGCCCGGCCTCGACCTGCGGCGCGGGCACGCCGCCGGGGTCCTGGTGTACCTGCAGCGCGAACCATGCGGCCAGGCCGGCGACAATCGCGCAGGCGCCGGCAAGCAGCGCGCGCCGCTTGGTCAGCCGAGTTTCTGAACGGGCAAGCCCTGATGGGATGAGAGAGTCCATAGCTCGGTATGTGCAATCCTGGGAAGTCCAGCGTACCTTGACGGGGCGAATGGCGGCAATGACAATCATTTGCCGATTTCTGCCACCTGATCTGCGACTCATTTCACGCTCGCCATGCCGCGCACATCTTCCGGCACCAAGCCCGTGTCGGGCCCGCGCCCACCCGGCCCTCGTGTTCGTGTCGTCGCACTGCTGGCTTACCCGGCGGTGCAGATGCTGGACGTGGCCGGCCCGGCCGATGTGTTCGCCATGGCCAATGCCTTCAACGTCGAACCGGCCTACCGCGTGGTGCCGGTTTCGTCGCAGGGCGGGCTGGTGCGTGCATCCAATGGCATCGCGCTCGATACCGAAGCGGCAGCCTCGCTGGCGCCCGCGGCGATCGACACCCTGATCGTCGCCGGTGGCGAGCGTGAGGGTTTGCTGGCGACGGGTGCCGATGTTTCTTTGGCGCAATGGGCACGCGCGGCGTGCGCCTCGGCGCGGCGCTTTGGCTCGGTCTGCACCGGGGCGTTCGTGCTGGCGCACTGGGGGCTGCTCGACGCGCATCGCGCCACCACGCACTGGGCGTCGGCACACCAGTTGGCACAGTACTTCACGCGCGTCGCGGTCGAGCCTGAAGCACTGTATGTGCAGGACGGCAAGGCGTGGACATCGGGCGGTGTCACCGCCGGCATCGACATGTGCCTGTCGATGGTCGAGCAGGACCTTGGCCGCTGGGTTGCCGCGCGGGTGGCCAAACAGTTGATCCTCACCGTCAGGCGGATGGGGAACCAGTCGCAATACTCGCTGGCGCTGGAGGCCCAATCGGGACAGTACGCGGAACTGGTCGACTGGCTGCGGGGGCGGCTCCATGAGCGCATCGGCGTGGAGCGCATGGCCGAAGCGGCCGGCGAGGCGCCTCGCAGCTTCCATCGTCGCTTCCTCCGGGAAACGGGCATGACACCGCGCGCGTTCCTGGAGATGTTGCGGCTGCAAGCGGCCCGCGCTCAACTGGAGGCCGGCGAATCCGTCAAACGCACGGCGCGCGATACGGGTTTCAGTTCGGAGGCCCACCTGGCCAAGGCGTTCAGGCGCCGTTTCGACCTGACGCCATCGCAATATCAAGCGCACTGCGGGGATTGAGGCAGTCCGTACGGGTCATGCCGTCCATGACCACGCGCGTTGCATGGCTGGAACCGCATCGGCGCGTGCATCGATGGCGCGTGTCCGTGCCTGCGCGGATACGCCTGTTGCCCGAACCGCGCCCGGTCTTCGAGCCGGGGCAGCCGGGTTTGTTGCGCGAGGGCGAGCGGGCTGGTCGGCGTGCCGGACCCGGCGCGCTATCGGGCCAGGCTCGTGGTGGTCGGCGCAGTTGCCGAGGCGGGCCGGGGCTGCCGACACGCCGGACCCGGCCGTCCGCCTCAGGGGCGCAGCAGGTCGAAGCCGGCCAGCACCACCACGCCGCTCAACACGGTCAGCGGCAGTGAATGCTGGCCGAAATACAGCAGCGCGGCGGCCGTCCAACTGGTGGCGAAAAAAGCGCCCATGCGGTTCATGATGGTCTTTCCCAAATCGATCGGTCGGCGGGCGGAGCCCATTTCAGGTGTGCTGAAAGCGGTACTCCGGGGTCTTGCCGCCGTAGCCGTAGGACGCGGCCCGCACGTCCTGTCTGTAGATATCGCTAGCGCGCTCTTCGTGCAGGTTGCCGAGCAGCCTGGAGAACGCCTCGAACGCCTCGGCGATGTACCGCGCCTTCTCCGCCTTGGTGTTGGTCTCGTCCCTCACCTTGATGTCGAAATAGACGCTGTGCCGGCCTTGCTCGGCCAGCGTTCGTCCGCCGACGATCCGGTCCTCGGGGGCCACGTAGTCGATGGCGATGGCTGTGACGTTCGGGTCCTTGCCGAGGATGCGGGAGGTGAGTTCCAGCAGCGTGGCGGCAATCTTCCGGGCCATCTCCGGCGACCGCCGGGCGCTGACCTTGACGTTGAGGATCGGCATGATACCTCCTTTCTTGATTAGCTATGCAACTATGTGGCAATCAAAAAGGCACTCAGGCCAGGGTCGAGCGTACATTGCGGATGTTCGCGACGGTCTCGGCGAATTCCGTGCTGCCCAGCAACCGCTTGAGCCGGGCCGTGACCGCTCCGCTCGCTTCGTTCAACGCCGCCCCGATGCCGACGGCTTCCGGGGTTGGGAAGATGGCGGTCTCCCGGCCGTCGGCTTCCGTCCGGCGCCGCTCGATCAGGCCCTTCGCTTCAAGGCCATCCAATGCGCGGGTAGCGGTGGGGCGCGAGACCGACATCGCGTGCGACAGCGTGCTCTGCAGCATGCCCGGCCGCTCGACGATCGCACGCAGCATGAAGCCCTGCGGAGGCGTCAGGTCGAAGGGCGCGAACGCCTCTGCCCAGACCCGGTCCAGTTTGCGGGCCAGCGCCGAGGTGTTGAAGTAGAGGCAGTGATCGAACATGCAGGAAGGGTAGGCGATAGTAGTTAGAGATGCAACTTGTTTGAAGAGCGTGCCGCCACATCAGCCGCTGGATCCCGGACCTCCGCCTGGTGACGCCGATTTGCCCGCAGGCTCCCGGCAGGCAAGCCGCTTGCCGCGAGCCCTGTTCGGGCTGCCCGCCTGCCCGTACCCATTTCTGCGTCACTTTGGTGGCAGGGGTGTTTCGCCCTCTCCGGCCGCGCCTCATCGTACGGCGCAGGGCGCGGCTTGCGCGAGGAAGGCCAGGGCTTAGCGCGCCGCCCTGGCGCTGCCTAAGGTCCGGTCAAGTCAGGAACGGTGTCCGGTTACTGAACCGTCCAATACTCGGTGGTGTACTTGCCGGGTACGGTGAACCGCACCGTCTTGAGCGCGGTGCCGCCACAGGCACCCTGGAAAACGGAGGCCGTAAATTGCTGACCTCCCTTGAACTGCCCCAGTTTTTTCCCGGTGCGAGCCGGGACGTCCTGCTGGCCGTTGACGTAGAACCGAACGCAGCCTCCCGTGACGTTCTGCCCGACCAGATTGATGGATGCGCCCGGGGCGGCCGGGTAAGGGCCGGCCACGATACCCGTACCGCCTGCCGCCAAGGCATTGCCGGATCCCGCAATCAGGGCGCCCGCTGCTGCTGCAAGGAAAAAGGCTTTTTTATGGATGATGGTTTTCATGCTGAACGCATGGTTGGCAATTCAATGCTGTGGATTTGGAGATCCGTGTATATGGCGCTGACAGGACAAGGCGGGATATCGGATGGATCGCCTACTCAGCACGACTTGCAAACGGTTTGATGTCGCAGCGCATTGCTCAGCGTTGTGTCCGGTATTCGATCCGATCATCACGTCATATCTGCTGGTTTTCCGCTTGAATACACTTGCGGGAAGCCGGCCATGGACGCAGGGTAGAGCAATCCCTTTCATTCCTTTTTCCGGCAAAACGAAATTTGCCGCATGTCCGCGAATGCAAATGCTTGGGATGAAAGAACTGACGGCAAAGGCCTATCAATCATTCCGATGCCGGACAAAGCGGACGTCGCGCGGGCGAGCGTAGCGGTTGCGTACCATTGGTTTGGTGTGCTGCGTACCATCGCCGATGGGGGCCCCGCATGTCGGCGCGGACCGCGAATACCGCATGGGCTTATCGGCCGTGCGGGTCGACCACGGGCTCAGGCCTGCCCGACCGTATCCGGTCCTGGCTGGCAGGACGGTCGTGTTGTTTGCGGCGGCAATGCCCACACCGAGTCGGGCGTGCCATGCCGCGCACGGCGCCATGTGGCCCTGGCCAGGGCGATGAAGCCGCAGGCCAGTGCCAATGCGCCGAGGTCGAACCCGGCAATGTTCCATTGGCCGCCCGCGACGGTGCGCAGCAAGTGGTCGCCGGTGACGACGGCGTTCGTGATGGGTGCCAGCACGGCGAAGCCGGCGGCGGCGCAGAGCAGCTCCACCGCACCGCGTGCGGGCGGCCGCAGCAGTGCCCAGGCGAGCGCGCCCAGGAACACCGGGTAGTACGTCAGCGTGACCGCACGCTCGGGCCACAGGAGGGTGGCCGGAAACATCGCCATCACGCCCGCGCAGCAGCCGATGCAGATGCCCACGGTGGCCTGTGCCAGCCGCCTGTGCACGCGCGGTTGCGCGGGTTTGCGCTGCTTGCGGCGCGATTCGATCCACAGCAGGTTGCCCGAATAGAACACGAAGGCACCGGCCACGCCCATCACGAAGTAGGCCAGCCGCAGCGCGACATCGCCGTAGGTCGCGAAGTGCAGGCCGTAGACCACGCTGAGGACAGCGTGGTTGGCGTCGCGTGCATCCGCGGTCTGGTTGCCGAGCAGCCGGCCGCTGTCCGCCTGGCCGGCGGCGGCGCGGACCGCCAGCCAGCCATAGTCGCCCAGCGCGCGTGCGCTGCTGCCGCGCCACTCCGCCACGGCGTGGGCATCGCCGATGTGCTGGAAGCGGATCGACGTGGGGGTGAAGCCGGGCCCGGCGGCGGCGCGGGCGGCGGCCAGCAACTGCGTGGCGGGCAACAGCGGGGCCGGCCGCCCCGCCGCGGCCACTGTGTCGGCGGCGGTCGTGATGCGCGGCATCGCATCGAGCAGCTTGCCGTCGAATGCCAGCGTGTTGAAGAGCGTGGCCAGCACCATGCCCAGGCACAGCAGCGGCGCGGTCATGGCAAAGATCAGGTGGAACGGCAGGCTGAACAGGCCGAGCACGTTGTGCACGTCCATCCAGAAGCGCTTGAGGTTGCGGCCGTGGCGGACGGCCAGCAGGTCTTTCTTCAGGCGCGGCAGGTGCAGCAGCACGCCGGATACCAGCGCCAGTCCGTACAGCACCGACACCGCCCCCATGAAGTAGATGCCGATGTCGGAAAAGCCGAGCGCGTAATGCAGGTCGTTGATGAAGTTCGCCAGTTCGCCGTGGGTGGGTTCGAAGGCGATGTCGGCGGGCGCCGTGCGGCCGGCGGCAAGCTTGGCGCCCGTGGTGGCGTGCCACGTGCCCTGTTCTTGCCAGTACGCCGTGAAGTCCGGCGCGTGCCGGGTCGGCAGGTTCACACGGACGTAGGCCGCCGCGCCCGGATGCGCCCGCACCAGCGCCGAGACGAAGCGGTCGATGGCCGCACCGTCGGCCGGCACCGCGGCGGCGGGATGGCCGTGCCGAGGGTCCTGCCATGCGCGCAGCTCGTCGTGGAACACGGTGATGGCGCCGGCGAAGAACGCGATGAACAGCGCCCAGCCCGCCATCAGGCCCACCCAGGTATGCAGGGTCTGATACAGGCGCAAGGTTGCGGACTTCATGCGTGGCGGGCGCTCAGGCGGCAAGCAGGTGGGGCGCCCACAGCAGGGCGAAGGCCAGCGCGTTGGCCGCTGCCAGCGTTGCCCAGGCTTGCCGGCTGGTCGGGAACAGCAGGCTTGCGCACAGGATGCCCACCCACAGCGGCACGCAGGCCAGCAGCGCACCGGCCACGCCGCACGCCCAGCCGCCGGGCAGCCAGCGCACCGGCAGGGCGCACAGCGCGACGGCCAGCGGCAGGCCCAGCGTTGCACCGGCGAGCCATCGGGTCCCGATGCCGTTCATGGATGCGCCCGGCCGGAACGGGTGCGCCGGCCATGTACGAGCGCGCCCAGCAAGGGCCACAGCGAAAGTCCGCCCGTCAGCACCAGCAGTGTGGCGGCCGCAGCGGCCGGGATGCCCAGCACGAGGCTCCAGCGCTGCATCGCCAGCGCGGCCAGCGCCACGGCGACGGCGAGCAGCCAGCGGGCCCGGCGGCGTGACACGGGTGACGTATCGTCCGCGACGGGCGGCAACAGCAGCTGGTTGGGCGTCGCGGTGTACAGGCACCCGGCGGCCGCCAGCCCGAGCAGAACGGCAACACCGTGCATGGGAAGGCTCAATGAGAATCGACGGCGAAAATGATAATGATTCTCATTGGGTGCGGCAAGCCGTGTCCGGTGATGTGCTGACGTATCCGGTCCTTAGCCGGCGGACTGCGGACCAGTGCGCCGTCCGGGCCGGCGCACCGGCATCCGGTACCCGCGCTGCGTGACTGCATCGAAAGCGAATCCAACCTGCCCGCGACGTGCGGCGGCCGATTATCGGCGGCGCATGTCCACAACGGTCGGTTGGCCATCGACCCTGTCGAAGACCGCCGACACCGGCGGACAGTCCCGGCAGCGCCGACGGCATATAGAGCAGATCGCCCTCGTCCAGCGGCGGCATGAACTCGCCGCCCGTGCGCAGGATCGGCCAGGCCGTCGATGCCAGTAGCACGAGGGCGATGGCTACCGTCGCCTTGGGATACGCGAGCACCCGGGCCAGCACCGGTTGGTACAGGCGGATCAGCCAGCGGCTGAGCGGGTTCGACTGCTCGCTCGGGATACGGCCGCGGATCAGGTAGCCCATCAGCACTGGCACCAGCGTGACCGACAGCCCGGCCGCCGCCGCCATCGAATACGTTTTGGTGAACGCCAGCGGCGAGAACAGCCGCCCCTCCTGCGCCTCCAGCGTGAACACCGGGATGAACGACAGCGTGATGATCAGCAGCGAGAAGAACAGCGCCGGCCCCACCTCTGCAACCGCTTCACCGATGACGCCCCAGCGCTCGTGCCCGGTGAGGTCGCGCCCCGGATGCGCCTCGTGCCAGCGCTCCAGGTGCTTGTGCGCGTTCTCGATCATCACCACGGCCGCGTCCACCATGGCGCCCACGGCGATGGCGATGCCGCCCAGCGACATGATGTTGGCGCTCACGCCCTGGTAGCGCATCACCACGAACGCCGCCAGCACCCCCAGCGGTAGCGAGACGATCGCCACCAGCGCCGAGCGCAGGTGGAACAGGAACACTACGTACACCAGCGCCACGACGATGAACTCCTCGATCAGCTTGTGCGTGAGGTTGTCCACCGCGCGGTGGATGAGCGCGGAGCGATCGTAGACGGGGATGATCTCCACGCCCGCCGGCAGGCTCTTGCGCAACGTGGCGAGCTTGGCCTTGACGGCCTCGATCGTCTCCAGCGCGTTCTTGCCGGAGCGCATCACGATCACGCCGCCGGCCACCTCGCCCTGGCCGTCCAGCTCGGCGATGCCGCGCCGCATCTCGGGCCCGAGCTGGACGGCGGCGACGTCGCCCAGCCGCACGGCGACGCCCGCGTCGCTCGTCGCGAGCGGAATCTGCCGGAAGGCGTCGAGCGTCTTCAGGTAGCCGCTGGCGCGCACCATGTACTCGGCCTCGCCCAGCTCCAGCACCGAGCCGCCGGTCTCCTGGTTGGCGCCTTTGAGGGCCGCCAACACCTTGGCCTGCGACAGGTTGAACGCGCGCAGCTTGTCCGGCTGCAGCACGATCTGGAACTGCTTGACCATGTCGCCCACGGACGCGACGTGTGGGGGCTGCTCGCCGTCACGCAGGCGTTTGCGCCCGTGCTCGGACGCAACGGCGGCGGTGCCGTGGTGAACGTGCTGTCGATGCTGAGCTGGATGGCGCTGCCGACCAGCGGCGCCTACAGCGCGTCCAAGTCGGTCGCCTGGGCGCTGACCAACGGCCTGCGGCACGAACTGCGCGGCCAGGGCACGCGGGTGGTCGGCGTGCATCCGGCCTTCATCGATACCGACATGACGGCCGGCATCGACGCGCCCAAGTCATCGCCCGAGCATGTAGTGAACGAAGTGCTGCGCGCGCTGGCGGAGGATCGGGAGGAGGTGCTGGTGGATGAGATGGGGCGAGGCGTCAAGCGCTCGCTGTCGAGCGATGTGCCGGCTTATCTGGCGGCGCGGGTTTGAGGTTTGCCGGGCGCGGATGACGGTTGCAGCGGTTGTCCGCGCGGCCGCGCCGATCCATCGGTCGTGCGTGCCGGCCACGGGTCTGCTCGACGGACCGTGGTGGCGCGGCGCTCAGCGCTCCACCGTCTCCCCCCGCATCTGCCGCCGATACCGTTCCGGCGAAAACCCGATCTGCTTGCGGAACATCGCGATGAAGGCCGACGGTGTGCCGTAGCCCAAGGCGAGCGCGATGTCCTGGACCGGGCGGTCTTCCTTGAGCCACACCAGCGCGCGCAGCAGGCGCACGCGGTTGCGCCATTGCACGAAGCTCATGCCGAGTTCGCTCTGGAAGCGGCGCGCGAGCGTGCGTTCGGTGCTGTGCACGCGCTCGGCCCATGCCTGCAGCGGCGTCGGATCGGCCGGGTCCAGGCGGATGGCGTGCAGGATCGGCTCGAGCTGGCGGTCGTGGCTGTCGGGCAGGTAGCTGTCGGCGTGGCCGGCGCGGGCCAGCAGTTCGATCATCAGCTCGAACTGGCGCATGTCCCAGTCGTCGGTCTTGGCGGTGACGCGACGGGCGGCGAAGTCTTCGAACAGCGCGCGCACCAGCGGGGGCTGAGGAATCAGGCAGGAGGTGGCCGGCAGGCGCTGGGCGAACGGCTCGGCCACGTAGACCGAGATGTAGTCCGTTGCCTGCCGGATCGACGCGGCATGCGGCTGGTTGGCCGGTACCCAGATCAGGTACTCGGCGGGTGCGGTCAGCCGGCGCGACTCCACCGTCATTTCGAGCAGGCCCAGGCTGATCCGGCTGAGCTGGCCCCACGGATGCGTGTGGAGCTCGATGTCGGTCTCGGCGGCCAGGCGGCCGTAGCGGAAGTAGAAAGGGGCGCCCCTGGGGACCCGGCGGTCGGCTTCGCGGTAGTCGGCTGGCGCTTTCACGTTGTCGGCTTCGATCGGTCAGGTTGTCCGATTTGCATTATATAGTCCGAAACAGACAGTTCTACACTGCGCCCCTGGATTGCAAACGGAGGCCGTCGTGCCTGTGCTTTACCCCTTGCTGGCAGTGCTGGTGTGGGCCGCCAACACCATCATCTCCAAGGCGGCCGCGGGTGTGGTCGACCCTGCGGCGATTTCGTTCTACCGCTGGCTGATCGCGGCCGTCGTGCTGACGCCGTTCTGGGCGCGGCCGCTGTGGCGCCAGCGCCGGGAGGTGCTGCCGTGGCTGCCGCGCCTGTCGGTGCTGGCGCTGCTGGGCCTGGTGATGTACCAATGCCTGTCGTACTACGCGGCGCACAGCACCAGCGCGACCAACATGGGCGTGATCTGCGCGCTGATCCCGATGCTGAGCCTCATCATCAACAGCGTGGTGTTCCGCCAGCCGGTCGGGGCGCCGGCGGTGGCGGGCGTGGCGGTGTCGCTGCTGGGCGTGCTGTATCTGCTGGGGCGGGGGCATCCGGCCAGCCTGCTCGACGGGGGCGTCAATCATGGCGACGTGCTGGTCCTGATCGGCTCGGCCGCCTATGCGCTGTACAACATCCTCTATCGCCGCTGGGCGCCGCCGTTCGGGCAGTGGATGAACCTGTACCTGCAGGCGTTGCTGGCGGTCGTCATGCTGCTGCCCCTGGCGCTGACCGCGCAAAGCCTGGCGGTTCCGCGCCAGGGCATCGGCATGGTGCTGTTCGCGGGCATCGGGGCGTCGATCGTTGCGATGTACTGGTGGATGCTGGGCCTGGCGCGCCTGGGCAGCGAGCGCACGGTGGTGATGATGAACCTGCTGCCGGTTTTCACCGCCGTGATGGCCAGTGCGATGCTGGGCGAGACCGTCCACGGCTACCACTGGATCGGCGGCGGACTGATCCTGCTGGGCGTGAGCCTGGTGCAGGGCATCGTGACCCTGCCGATGGGGCGCAATCGTCTGCGGACTCAGTGATTTCCTGCCTTCGCGGCGAGGCGGATGACGGTAGAATCGAAGTACTGGCGGGCCGCCTTGTGCGGCCCGCCGCGTCTTCCAGAACCACATCCGCCAGACCATGAAGAGGGGCGCCGGAGCCGTTACCGTCGATGATGTTGCCGAGCACGCGGGCGTGTCGATCAAGACCGTCTCGCGTGTGCTGAACCACGAGCCGAACATCAGCGAGAAGACGCGGCAGAAGGTGGTCGAGGCGATGCAGCGGCTCGACTATCGCCCCAACCCCGCCGCGCGGCGGCTGGCCAGCAAGCGCGCCGACATCATCGCGCTGGTCTACGACAACCCCTCCGATAACTACATCGTCAACATCCAGCACGGTGCGCTCGAGGCCTGCCAAGCGCTCGACTACAGCCTGCTGCTGAGCCCCTGCAACTACCGCGATCCGCACCTGGCCGAGCAGATGATCCAGAGCGTGCGCCAGCGCGTGCTGGCCGGGCTGCTGCTGACGCCGCCGGTGTCGGACGTGCCGGCGCTGATCCGCGCGCTGGACGAGGCCGGTGTGGACTACGTCCGCCTCGCGCCGGCCGATCGCGAACCCAAGGGGTTGTCCGTCCATACGGAAGACCGCGCCGCCGCGCGCGACATGACGCTGCACCTGATCGGCCTGGGCCATCGCCGTATCGGCTTCGTGGTGTGCGATCCGGACCATGGCGCTGCCTATTCGCGCGTGTTCGGCTACCGCGATGCGATGGCGCAGGCCGGCATCGAAGTCGACGAGCGGCTGGTGGAGCAGGGCCAGCATTCGTTCGAATCGGGCATGGCGTGCGCGGAGCGGCTGCTGTCGCGCGAGCCGCGCCCGACCGCCATCTTTGCCGGCAACGACGACATGGCCGCCGGTGTGCTGCGCGTGGCGCAGGCGCGCGGCATCAAGGTGCCGCAGGAGCTGTCGATCGCCGGCTACGACGACACGCCGCTGTCGCGCCAGCTGTGGCCGAGCCTGACCACCGTGCGCCAGCCCATCCAGGACATGGCCTATGCGGCGGTCGAACAGCTGATCGCCATCCACCGCCCGCACCTGCCGGGCCTGCGGCCGCATTCGGAGCACGAGAGCCTGCAGTACGAACTCGTGATCCGCGAATCCACCTGTCCGCCGCCGCGCTGAGGCACCTGCGGCGGAGCAGGTGACCAACCGGCGCTCAAGCGTTCATGCCGGCTGCGTCAGCCGCGCGTACAGATCGTCCCGCGGGTCGTAGCCGATCAGGCTGCGGCCGGTTTCCAGGCCCCAATCCATGCCGCTGTTGTTCGACACGCCGTTGACCACGATGGCGGGCGCGGGCCAGCGCGCCGGGTCGGCCGTGACCGCCGCGATGAACAGCCGGCGCAGGTCATCGTTGGACAGCCACATGTTGCGGAACCAGCGCAGCGCGACGCGGCTGGCCTCGTCGGGCACCGAACCGGGCACCGGCGTGTCGGCGGTGCCGGAATGGTTGATGTCGTTGGGGTCGTTGTCGTCCGGCAGCGCCCAGCCGATGCGCAGCGACACGATGGACAGCCGGCCGCCCGACACGGCCGCGACGGCCTTGCACAGCCGCTCGCCCATCGCCTTCGAGGTGCCGTAGGCCAGCGAGTGGACCGTTTCGATGCCGTTGTGCCAGCGCGTGCCCGGTGCCGGGTCCAGCTCGGCGACGAGCTTGCCGGGGCCGATGGTGCCGGCGAGCGGCTGGTCCTTGTAGGCGCCCATCGCATGGTTGGACGAGGCGAACACGAAGCGGCGCACGCCGCGCGTGGCGGCGGCCTGCAGCACGTTGAGTGTCATGCCGTAGGACGCGAGCGCCTGTTCCCACGTCGCATCGGGCGTGGAGTGGACGGCGGCCAGGTGGATGACGGCGTCCACCTCGTCGAGCAGCGCGGTCCACGCGCCATCTGCCTGCGTGAGGTCGGCGACGACCCAGCGCAGGCGCTGCGCGGCCTGCGGCGAGAACTGCACCGACTGCTCGACCCAGTCGACGCCGATGATCGAGGTGCACCACGGCGTGCCGGCCAGGGCCTCGACGACCTTGCGGCCCAGGTTGCCGGCCACGCCGGTGACGAGAATGCGAGCGGGGGGATGGAAAGCAGCCACGATGTCGGATTCCGTTCAGGAAAAAAGGGATGAAGGGGGCCATCGGCAGCCGGCGCGGGCCGCGCCGCCGTGTCACGCAAACCATCGGGAAGGGGCCCGTCCGGGCCCGGGGGTACGCGGCGCTACATCAGCCGCGGTTGGAGCCGGACAGCACGTCGATCCACACCGCCAGCACCAGCACGACGCCCTTGACGATCATCTGCCACGAGGCATCGACGTTCATCTGCTGCATGCCGTTGTCGAGGCTGGCCATCACCAGCGCGCCGATCAGCGCGCCGTAGACCGTGCCCGAGCCGCCGCGCATCGAGGTGCCGCCGATGAAGCAGGCGGAGATGGCATCGAGCTCGCCGCCCACGCCCGCCGAGGGCGAGCCCGCCGCCGAGCGCGCCGTTGTGATGATGCCGGCGAAGGCACACATCAGCCCCATCAGCACGAACACCAGCAGCTTGACGCGCGCCACGTTCACGCCCGACAGGCGCGTCGCTTCCATGTTGCCGCCCACCGCGTAGACGTGGCGGCCGAACACGGTCTGCGTGGCGACGTAGGAGAACACGGCCAGCATCACCAGCAGGATCAGCACCGGCAGCGGCACGCCGTTGGCCTGGTTGAGCACCGCGACGAAGCCGAACGCGGCGGCCGCGATGGCCAGCAGCTTGAGCGCATCGGCCCACATCGGCGGCAGCGACAGCGACAGGCGCGCGCGCTCGCCGCGCCGGCGCAGCGTCAGCACCACCGACAGCGCGACGATGGCGGTGGCCATGCTCCACGCAAGCCACGCCGGCACGAAGCTCTGCGCGATGTTGACGAGATCGTCGGGCACCGGCGCGATGGTCACGCTGTCGGTGCTCCATTGCAGCAGGCCGCGGAAGGCCAGCATGCCGCCCAGGCCGACGATGAACGACGGCACGCGCAGCTTGGTGGTGATGAAGCCGTTGACCGCGCCGATGGCCGCGCCCACCGCCAGCACCACGGCCACCGACACCCACGTGTTCCAGCCATGGTTGACCGTCAGGATGGCGACCAGCCCGCCCAGCAGGCCGAGCAGCGAGCCGACCGACAGGTCGATCTCCCCGGCGATGATGACGAACACCATGCCGCACGCCAGCATGCCCGTGACGGACATCTGCAGGAACAGGTTGGAGATGCTGTTGGGCTTGAGGAAGGTGCCGTTGGTCTGGCTCCAGAAGAAGATCCAGATCAGCGCCACGGCCAGCAGCAGCGCCAGCACCTTGTAGCGCACGAAGAGCTGCTGGAGGGTGCGGCCATCGAGGCGCGGGCCGCTGCCGCCGTGGCGGGCGAGTTCGGTATGCAGGAGGTTCGACATGGCAATCAGGCAGCGCGAAGCCGCGGTTCAGCTTGGATGGCGGCAGCCAGGATGCGCTCCTGGGTCAGGCCCTGGTTGGCGAAGTCGCCGCGCAACTCGCCTTCGCCGATCACCAGGACACGATCGCTCATGCCCAGGATCTCCGGCAGTTCGGAAGAGACCATGATGATCGCCACGCCGCTGGCGGCCAGGTCGGCGATCATCTTGTAGATGTCGTACTTGGAGCCGACGTCCACGCCGCGCGTGGGTTCGTCGAGGATCAGCACCTTTGGCAGCGCCAGCACCATCTTGGTCAGCACCGCCTTCTGCTGATTGCCGCCCGACAGGCTGGCGATCGACAGCGCGGGGCTGGCGGTCTTGATGCGCAGGCGCTTGATTTCGCGGTCGACGGTGGCCAGCTCGGCGCCCTTGTCGACGCGCAGGCCGCGCGCATACTGCGCGAGCGTGGCCAGCGTGATGTTCTCGCCCACGCCCATCAGCGGCACGATGCCGTGGCGCTTGCGGTCTTCGGGCACCAGGCAGATGCCGTGCGCGATGGCCTGGGCGGGGGAGCCCACCTTGACGGGCTTGCCTTCGACCAGCACCTGCGCCGTGGAGCGCCCCGGGTAGGCCCCGAACAGCGCGGACACCATTTCCGTGCGCCCCGCGCCCACCAGTCCGGCCACGCCGAGGATCTCGCCGCGGCGCACCGAGAAGCTCACGTCGTCGACGCGCTTGCGGTTGGGGTTGGTGACGTCCCAACAGGTGACGTTGCGCGCTTCCAGCACCACGTCGCCCACGGTGTGCTCGACTTTGGGGAACAGCGAGGTCATCTCGCGGCCCACCATCATCGTGATGATGCCGTTGATGTCCAGCTCGGCGGCCGGGCGCGTGCCGATGTGCCGGCCGTCGCGGATGACGGTGATGGTGTCGCACACACGCTTGACTTCATCGAGCTTGTGCGAGATGTAGACGCACGCCACGCCGCTGCGCTTCAGGTCCTCGATGATGGACAGCAGCACCTCGATCTCCTTGGCCGACAGCGACGAGGTCGGCTCGTCGAGGATCAGCAGGCGTGCGTTCTTGGCCAGCGCCTTGGCGATCTCGAACAGCTGCTGGTGGCCGCTGCCGTAGTTCATCGCGGGCGCGGCCACGTTGACGTCGGTCAGGCGCAGGCGGGCGAGCAGCTCTTCGGCCCGGCGGTGCATGGCGTCGTAGTCCATGCGACCGCCCGGCTTGGTGATCTCGTTGCCGAGGAAGATGTTCTCCGCCACCGAGAGCTGCTGCACCAGCATCAGTTCCTGGTGGATGATGACGATGCCCGCGCGCTCGCTGTCGCGCACCGAATGCGCGCGCAGCGGCTTGCCGTCCCACTCGATCTCGCCTTCGTAGGTGCCGTAGGGGTAGACCCCGGACAGCACCTTCATCAGGGTCGATTTGCCGGCGCCGTTCTCGCCGCACAGGCCGACGCACTCGCCCGGCTTGACCGCCAGGCTGACGCCGTCGAGCGCGCGCACGCCGGAGAACGCCTTGACGATGTCGCGCATCTCGAACAGGGTGCCGTTGTCCATGGCCTACCTCCTACTTCAACTGCGATGAGAGCCGGGGCTTACTTGCCGTAGATCTGCTGGTGCGTGTAGAAGCCGTCCTTGATGACCACGTCCAGGTTGTCCTTGGTCAGCAGGGTCGGCGTCAGCAGGATGGTGTCGACGTCCTTCTTGCCGTTGTTCAGCTTGGTGTTGAACTTGGGCGCCGTCCCCTTGACCAGTTCCACGGCCATCTCGGCCGCGGTGCCGGCGATCTGCTTGATCGGCTTGTAGACCGTCATGGCCTGCGTGCCTTCGGCCACGCGGCGCACGCCGGCCAGGTCGGCGTCCTGGCCCGATACCGGCACCTTGCCCGCCAGCTTCTGCCCGGCCAGCGCCTGGATCGCGCCGCCGGCGGTGCCGTCGTTGGAGGCGACGATGCCCTGGATGTTGTTGCTGTTGGCGGTCAGCGCGTTCTCGACGATGCTCTGCGCCTTGGACGGATCCCACTCCGGCGTCCACTGCTGGCCGACGATCTTGATGTCGCCCTTGTCGACCAGCGGCTTGAGCACCTTCAATTGGCCGTCGCGCAGCAGGCGCGCGTTGTTGTCGGTGGAGGCGCCGCCCAGCAGGAAGTAGTTGCCCTTGGGCGCCAGCTTGATCACGCCCTGGGCCTGCATCTCGCCCACCTTCTCGTTGTCGAACGAGACGTAGCCGTCCACGTCGGCGTTGAGGATCAGGCGGTCGTACGACACCACCTTGATGCCCTTCTTCCTGGCGCTGGCGATGGCGTTGCCCAGCACCTTGGAGTTGAACGGCACGATCACCAGCACATCGACGTTCTGCGCGATCAGGTTTTCGATCTGGGCGATCTGCTTGGCTTCGTTGGCGTTGGCCGACTGCACGTTGACGGTGGCGCCCAGCTTCTTGGCGGCGTCGACGAAGTAGTCGCGGTCGTGCGTCCAGCGCTCGACGCGCAGGTCGTCGATCGAGAAGCCGATCACGGGGGCTTCCTTGCTGGCAAACGCCGGGGTGGCGGCCAGGCCACCGGCCAGGGTCAGCGCCGCGGCGGCGGCCAGGGTGTTCAGTACGCGGGAAATCATCGTGGTCTCCTGTGATGCGTAGAGGTCTTGTCGGTTCGCTCTTGTGCTGGCGATCAGCGGCAGATTCGGAATCAGAACGTGACGCCGGACTTCAGGCCGACCACGAACGCATTCTTGTTCTGGCTGGTGCCGCCCGGATGCATGATGTACTGCAGATTAGGACGGAAGTACACAGACGGCACGGGCGACCAACTGTAATACAGCTCGCTCACGTATTCGTAGCCGTCGCCCACGATCGTATTCTGGCCGGTGCGGGCGTTGTTCTGGCGCACGAAGTCGGCAAAGCGGCTGTTGTTGTGCGTTGCACCCACGGCAAAGCCGACGGTGTCGGCCAGACGGTCGAACGGGCCCTTGTACTGCACGCCCACCGAGATCTGGTGATCGGTCTGCGCGGTGTTGCGGTCGGCCTGCGAGAAGTTCAGGAACACCGTAGCGCCGCGTCCGCCGGCCGTGCCGGTGACCTGCTGCTGCAGGTTGAGGTACGCGCCGTATTGGCCGCTGCGCGAGCGCGCGTCCAGGCCGGTGATGCCGCGCGGATTGCCGTTCACGTCCTCGTACAGATCCTTGCCGTTGGACGTGTTGTACCAGACGCCCGCCTTGTACGAGCCCGGGCGGCCGCCCAGGTTCGGCAGCCAGCCGAATTCCAGCGGGATCAGCGCGCCGGTGGTGCCGCTCGGGTTGTTGAGCTTCCAGCCGTTGTGGCTCGCCCAGCTGTCATTCACATAGTTCGGGTTGACCTGGTACACGCCGATCTGCGCGTAGGTCTCTTGCGAGGTGTGGTACTTGATGCGCGTGCCCCACTGGCTGGTCGGCCAGTTGACCCAGTAGCTGCCGACCAGGTTGCCCGGCTGCGAGCCGCAGAATGTCAGGTTCTGGAAGTCGCACGAGAACGAGAAGAAGTCTTCGCCCACGGTCACGCGGCCGGCCTTGATCTCCAGGCGGTCGTCCAGCAGCTTCTGGTTGAGCCAGAACTGCGTCAGGTGCCAGGTCTGGCCGCGTCCGTAGACTTCCTGGATCAGCATGTTGTTGCCGATGTTGGCATCCGCGCCCAGGTTGCGGCCGTTGCGGTCGGTGACGGTGGCCTGGAACGTGCCGCCCTTCCAGCCCCACAGCTTGTTGAGGTCGAGGGTGGTGCCCATGACCCATTGATCGGTGTAGCGCGTCAGGTGATCGGTGCCGCCGCTGAAGTTGTGCGCCAGCTCGCTGCCGTAGCCGAGATTGAACGTCACGCCCTGGTCGGCCAGGCGGGTGCGCAGGCCACCCCAGTCGCCCAGCAGGTAGGGGCTGGTGGTGATGTCGTAGGCGTGGGCACTGGCTGCGCAGAACGCCAGCGCCGCGGCGGCGATGGCCGATGCGCCACGGCGCCCGGTGGATGCCTTGACGGCTGCGGCCTGCCGGCGCGCAGGCTTCGATACGGCGCCGAAGCGGCTTTCGAGCTCCATTGACTGTCTCCTGATTTGGACCGGCTGTCGCGTGGCGGCAGGGCGGTGTCGGCGTTTGTTATCGATCGTGCGGCGGGCCGACGGTCGCAAGAATGGGCAAAGTTGACAGCGCTGTCAATCTGGGGGTTTGCCCTAATCTCTGGATAGAGATAGGACATGCAAGCCCCGATGTCAGAACCCGATGCGGGACACGATGTGGGTGCACCGGACGATTGATGCGGCGCGCAAGACCGGGGTGCCGGTGCAAGCCGCCCGCCGGGGCGCGGGATCCACCGATTGGCATCAACTTGCTCCTGCTGCGCGGCCTTCGCGCGCCGGTGCGGTGCGCGGGCGCCATCCCGCATCCAACCGAAGGAGCCCGACCATGCAACGCGAAGACGTGACCGACCTGATCGTCCGGCAGAAGATCAAGAAACAGCTGAGCTGGGTGCGGCTCGCCGAGATCATCGGCCACAGCAAGGAATGGAGCACCGCCGCGCTGCTCGGCCAGATGACGCTGACCGAAGCCCAGGCCCGGGCGGTGGGCGAGGCACTGGACCTGCCCGACGAGGCCATCGCCCTGTTGCAGGTGGTGCCGTACAAGGGGTCGCTGCCGGGCACCGTGCCGACCGATCCGCTGATCTACCGTTTCCATGAGCTGGTGAGCGTCTATGGCACCACGCTCAAGGCGCTGATCCACGAAGAGTTCGGCGACGGCATCATGAGCGCGATCGATTTCAGCATGGATCTGACGCGCGAGCCTGACCCGAAGGGCGATCGGGTGCGGATTGTGATGAGCGGGAAGTTTCTGCCGTACAAGACGTACTGAGGCGCCGGGCGTCTGCTCTCGGTTTTCCGCGCCATCGTTGCCGCTGTCGGGCAGGGGGCGGTTGTGGCGCGGTCGTTCATGCGTGGGACGTGGTGGGGCTGATGTGTCGAGGCTAATCGGCGGTGATGATCATGCGCCCATGCTCGACAACGACGCGCACCCGTTGACCGGGTGTGAACCCGGCTTGCTCGATCCATCGTCCGGCTAACTTGATCCACGGAAGGCGGGGCGACTCCGAGCGCAGATGCGCGGGTGTGAACCAATCGCGCTGATAACGGCGGGATTGCTGGATGGTGGTGAAGCGTTCCGTCACGGAAGGGTGTGCTCTATTGACCTTGCCCCTGTTCGACGAATCCCATAGCCGAGGAAGTCATGCCGCCTTGCCTTGTTGAGCGGTGGCCCAGTTCTTCTCGAACGTCATGGGGCTGACGTAGTTCAGTGTCGAGTGCAGCCGACGGGCGTTGTAGAAGCCCAGCCAGTCGACCACTTCATCCATGGCGGCGCGCCGGGTTGCGAACTGCCGGCCATGCAAGCGCCCGACTTTGAGCGAACCCCACAGGCTTTCGGTCGGCGCATTATCCCAGCAATCCCCACGCCGGCTCATCGACGAACGCATGCCGTAGGCTTGCAGCGCGTCCTGGAACAAGCCGCTGCAATACTGGCTGCCTCGGTCGCTATGCACGATGACGCCGGCTGCCGGGCGACGCCGGAACCACGCCATGCGCAACGCATCCGTCACCAGCTCGGCTTTCATGTGCGGCTGCATGGACCAGCCCACCACCTGCCGGCTGAACAGGTCGATGATGACGGCCAGGTACAGCCAGCCTTGCGCCGTGGGGATATAAGTGATGTCGCTCGTCCAGACCTGATTCGGTGCAGTGGCAGTGAAGTTGCGCTCCAGCAGATTCGGCGCGACTGGCAGGCCGTGATTCGAGTTGGTGGTCGCGATGTATTTGCGCTTGTGCCGGGCTCGGATGCCGTGCTGCGCCATCAGCTTGCGAACCCGCTCCTTGCCCACCCGCACGCCACGAGCAGCCAGTTCCTTCCACATGCGCGGCCAGCCATATTCGCCTTTGACCTGGGCGTGAATCGCCTTGATGTGCGCCAGCAGGGCGTCGTTGGTGATGCGACTTTTGTGCGGCCTGTGGTGCGCTGCCCGTTGCTGGTGCTGGTGATAGCCGCTCGGGCTGACCTCCAGCACTTCGCACAGCATTGAGACGGGCCAGCGGTGGCGGTTTCTTTCGATGAAGGCGTACTTCACGTCACCTCGTTATACACAAATCCGCAAAGCCTTGCGGGCAGAGGGTTGACGGCTGGTTTGAGGCATGCCTTGGTGTTGCAAGCCAAAGCGAATCAGCGTTTACTCTCGCGATTTGCGGCGGTGGCAGATGGAGCGAGAGTCGGACGGCTGGGCACAGAAGGAACTGGAAGGCATGAATTTGGGAGACGCGAGACGTAACGAACGCGCGAAGACACGGCTGACGAGGCTTGCCGAGAAACCGACGGCGAGCATTCCGCATGCATGCCATGGCTGGTCGGAGACGATGGGTGCCTACCGTTTCATGGAGAACCCGGCGTTCGGGTGGCGGGACATTCTGCAGCCGCACTGGCAGCGCACGCAGGGGCGCATGCGCGAGCATGCGGTGGTGTTGTGCATCCAGGACACGACGGAGCTGGACTTCAACGGCCAGGAGATCAACGGCCTGGGTCAGCTGAACTACGAGGCCCGGCGCGGCCTGTATCTGCATCCGACGTACGCGGTCAGTGCGGACCGGGTGGGGCTGGGCGTGCTGGATGCCTGGATGTGGGCGCGCGAGCCGAAGGATGCCGACGGCGAGCGTGGTGGCATCAAGGAGAGCGCGCGTTGGATCGAAGGCTACGAGCGGGTTGCCGAACTCGGCGCTGCGTTGCCGGGCACACGGCTGGTGTACGTGGCCGATCGCGAAGCGGATTTCACAGCGTTGATGCAGCGCGCCGACGCGCTGGGGACGCCGGCGGATTGGCTGATCCGCTCGATGCACAATCGCAGCCTGGACGGCGGCGAGAAGCTCTGGCCGAAGGTGCTCAAGACCGAGGCGGTGGGCGAAATCCAGTTCGCCATGGCGGCCCGCGCGGGGCAGCGTGCGCGCACGGTGAAACAGGCGCTGTACATGAAGCTGGTGACGTTGCGGTGCGGGCTGGCGGTGACGTGCGTGATCGCCAAGGAAATCGACCCGCCCGCGGGCGTCAAGCCGGTCGAGTGGCGCTTGCTCACCAATCGGGTACCGGCCGGACGCGACGAACTGGTGGAGTTGATCGACTGGTACCGGGCCCGATGGGAAATCGAGATGTTCTTCAACGTGCTCAAGAACGGCTGCCAGGTTGAAGCTTTGCAGTTGGCAAGCGTTGATCGCATCGAGCGGGCGCTGGCGCTGTTCATGATCGTGGCATGGCGCATCGCCCACCTGATGCGCATGGGCCGAACCTGCTCGGAGCTGGATGCGGCGCTGTTCTTCGATCCTGATGAGATTCATGGGGCCTACCTGCTGATGAACAAGCGCAAGCCCAAGGGCGTGTCAACGCTCAACGAGGTGCTGCGTCTGGTGGCGCAACTGGGCGGCTTCCTTGCCCGCAAGGGCGACGGCGAGCCTGGCGCCAAGACCATCTGGGAGGGCTTGCAACAGGTCATGACTGCAGCACAGACACTACGCGCTCTTCGCCGCCAAGCCGATTGAGCTGCGATGTGTATAACGAGGTGGGCTGAGGCACGGGCCGTGGGGGCAACAATCTACTTTGCGGACGAGTCTGGGATTCGCTCGGACTACCACACTGGTACCACCTGGGCACCGCGTGGCCAGACGCCCGTGGTTGGCGTGACCGGGCGGCGCTTCTCGCTGAACATGATCTCGGCGGTCAGCCCACGCGGTGAGTTTCGTTTCATGGTGCATGACGGTTCGCTCAACACGCCTGTGTTTGTCGAGTTTCTCAAGCGATTGATGATTGGCGCGACCAAGCCGGTTTTTGTGGTGGTGGACGGGCATCCGGTACACAGGAGCAAGCCAGTCAAAACGTACGTCGAAAGCCAGCAAGGCCGGCTCAAGCTGTTCTACCTGCCGCCGTATTCTCCACACCTGAACCCGGACGAGCAGGTGTGGGCGCACGTGAAGCGGCAAGTATCCAAGCGCTTGGTCCAGGGAAAGAACGAAATGAAGAAATTGGCGCTGAGTGCGCTGCGCCGTATTCAACGACTACCTGAGTTAGTCAAGTCGTTCTTTCGTCAGCCGGAGTGCCAATACGCTGCAGCATGACAATACTTTTTAAAAGGCTAGTAAGTCTCGTCCTGCTCGTTACGCCGTTCGGTGTCTCAAGAAAAACCTTAACTGAACGGCATTACGGCCGAAGCCGGGTCTTGTCAGACGAGAACGCTCACCGCGTGGGTGGGCGTCTTGGGATTTATGAGGCGAGATCAGGGTTTCGCCGTGCCCACCCCTTTAACAACACCGCTAGCCCGTCAGCATCAGCAATAGATTCTAGCCCGCTCTCTTCCATCAGAAGAATGCCATCCGATCCCAAAATTCTAAATTCATAAGACCCCGGGCTATCCGCAGACAAACCACAGTACTCGTAGGAATGAATCATGGGATACCGCAAATCCCGATCTTCATAATAAATTTCGAAGTAAATTCGACCAACAACCAAATCTTCTGGCTCTTTCATTTCTGGGCCTCAACGAATTGGGACCGGCATCGGGAACCGTGGCAACCCTCCGCCACCAGGGCTCATACTAGAGCCCTTAGACGATGAAGAATCCCCTGTCGCATCATCTATCTCTGGAACTCCAGTTCCACCCGAATTACGCCATCCGGGTTTCGTCAGTCCACGCATGAACTTGTCAAATGCCGACTTCGGGTCAGTTGCACAATTGCTGTCTTCATCATTGCAACTGCATTGCGGATCTTCCTCATTCTTGTATCTCGGCTTTCCTTCCCCCGAAACTCCGACAATTTTTCTGGTAACTCGGACAGTACACTTATCAACCCCGTGATTACCACATGTGGCTCGGCACTGTTGGGCTTGTTGTGCATTGCATGACTTGTATCCGAGTATCTCGGTGCCGCTCATAGCAAGCCCCAGCGGATCGACGTTGCTGGTCGGGTTGCCGTCAACATATGCGTACTTTACTTGTCGCCAATACTCTTTAAGCGCCCCTCGTCGAGATTGAAACGAACCTCATCGAACCAGATGACGCTCCCTTCCTTCTTAACCACAATTTTCGCTCCCGCCCCAAGCACCGCGACCGCATTGAGCTTTTGGAGGACCTCTGGTTCTGGAAGTCCTCGCCACTCGCGCTCCAGAATAAGCTCAAGCCCTCGCACCGATTGGTTGGCTGTCCGTTCGCTCTGTCGCGCGTAACTTAGTGAGATCGATCTATCGATCCACAAATATGCCAATACGACGACTGCGCCCATGGCGAACACGAGCATTGCAACCACTGTTTTCATGGCTTTTGTCATTGAGCCTTCCCTGCATCAAGAGCTCTGTGAGAGAACGTACGACACTGATTCGGGCTGAATGGATTCCAGCTATATTTTCGGCGATTGCTGTCGTCTGCAACGCTCTGCGCGTACGCATTCACCTTCTTTTCGTCAGCATTCTTGTCACAGCTCAACTCTGTTTTTGTACCGTGCCCTGCCTTTTGTGAGAGCGCTGCACTCAATGCATCAAGGGAAGCTTGTGTCGGTTGTCCATCGTTTCCGATTTTCAAATTGGGGACGCTCACCCGTCGAACGTTGCCATCATCAGCAGGCAGTCGGGCACCAATGACCCCAGGGCTGTTTGGACTGTAGCGTCCATACTCGTGATACTGGGTCACACCTCTGCTGTCGTATGTCACCACTCCACCGTGCCCACCAAGCCATGTGCTGGTTTTTCCCTCAGCGTACTCGATTGGATAGTCGGGAAACAAGACCGTGCAAGCTGCTAAACCTTCGGGATCAATAGAGCCCGCCGGATCAGCGTCAACATATGCGTAGGTTGATGGCTGCCCACCGTTAATGCCCACCGCGTGCGTGGGCTTCAGTTCAATATGACTGCAGAATCGACTTCGCCTCAAAGCAATCGAAGCACACGAACACATAAATCATTCCGCAATCAGCGAGCACGAACTCGTCATTGATTGAGTCGAGCTGAGCATAAAAGGACATCTCCTTGCCACAGGAGCACTTTGGCACATCAGGCGACTGAATGAAGTCAGGCCGACCCCCAAGTCGATGGCGACGGCCAATATCACCACCCGCCCACTTAAAGGGCGGGAGGACTGCAGCCTCGTCAGTAAGAGGCTCTGGCACCAGCTTGAACGGCGGAATTTCGCGCATAACTACCCCTATTGGCGGTACGGATGGATTGGTAGACTGCTAAGATTGTAGCGATCCATCATGCTACCGAGTTGCCGGTAGATGTCACTCGCGGTGGCATTTGGGTTTCTCTCGATCCAATCGGCCCACTGCTGATTCCACTTGCCCGGCATGTTACCAACCCCGTTACCGTGGACTCCCTTCAAGTGGCTCACATCGCCAAGCGTCACCGTGTGTGCATCAATATCAATGCCGCGCTTTGCAAAAAAATCCTTAAACTGCCTTGGCATCAGATGGTGATCCATCATCCGCCGAGGTGCATTTAGTAGCGGCGTCGTACAGGCCTGCGTTGTTTCTCTGGCAACCGAGCGCCCCAGTATTCGGTTAGCCAGATTTCCTAAGTTACCGCCAACCATCGGGAAATCTGCGTTCGCGATCTCATTTGAGATGAGGCCTATCTCGACCAACACCGCAATCGCGCACCACGGGCACAGCCCACTCGCATCTGTGTAGCTGATCGGGTTGCCACCCACATATGCGTATATAGTTGGCCCTGACGCAACCCGTCGTACCCACCGCCCACTTCCCTAGGCACAGCAACGCTTTGCGGGCAGTTTGCCCAGAGCCGTGCCCCCTGTCGAGTTAAATTTTCTTCTAGAAGCGGTTTTCGGCCGCGCACGCGTGGCAGGCACGGCTGGCCTGCGGCATGGCGGCTAAAGAATCGGGTACGGGTGCGCCGGCTGGCGCACCGGATGCGGCTTCAGGGGATAGAGTTCAGCGCGGCGCGCAGCCGCGTTCGGCCAGCGCCTGGCGCAGCCGCTCGGCGGCGGCCTGCATTGCCCAAGCTTCGGCGTCATCGGCGGCCAGCGCACGGAAGTCGCTGTAGCCGGCGCGTTTCACGAACTGCGCCAAGGCCCATGCTTCGTCGGGCGGTAGCTCCAGGGCGAGCGCAACAGGCGTGGGTTCCATGTCAGCCCTCGTCGCGCCCCAGGGCGTCCAGCAGCGCCTCGGTGGCATCGGCGGGCGCGTCTTCGCGCTGCAACCTGGCCGGGTGGGTGGCGTCGTGGATCGCCCGCAGGTGCTCGATGGAGACGTGCGTGTAGATCTCGGTGGTGTTGAGCTGGGCGTGGCCCAGCAAGGCTTGCAGCACGCGCACGTCGGCGCCGGCCTCCAGCATGTGCGTGGCCATCGCGTGGCGCAGCAGGTGTGTGGCGCCCGGCTTCTGGATGCCGGCGAACTCCATGTAGCGCTTGACGTGGCTCGCCACGAACTCGGGGCTGACTGGCTCGCCGTAATCGGTCACGAACAGCGCTTGCTGCTGCCCCACGATCAACTGCGGCCGGGCTTCGGTCAGGTAGCGGTCCAGCCAGGCCAGCGCGCGCTCGCCGATCGGCACCACGCGATCCTTCGCGCCCTTGCCCTCGCGCACGAACACCAGCCGCCGCATCGCGTCCACGTCGTACAGCGCCAGGCCCGCCACCTCCATGCGGCGGATGCCGGTGCTGTAGAGCAGCTCCAGCATGGCGCGGTCACGCAGGCCATAGGGCGTGTCGGGGTCGGCTTCGGCCAGGATCGCCTCGACCTCCTGCACGCTGAGGATCGCGCGCGGCAGGTGCTTGGGGAGCTTGGGCAGGTCCAGCTCGGAAGCCGGGTTGTACAGGATGTGGTTCTCGCGCGCGAGCCACTTGAACCAGGTCTTGAGCGGCGCCAGCGCGCCGTGCTGGCTGCCCAGCGTCAGCGGTGCGCCGTTGGGCTTGCGGTAATAGAACAGGTGGCGCTGGTAGCGCTCCAGCACGATCTTGGTCACGTCGGCCGGCTGGGCGATGCCGCGTTCCTCGCACCACACGATGAAGCGGCGGATGGAGATGCGCCGCGCACGCACGGTGTCAGCGCTGTAGCCGGCCACCAGCAGCGCCTCGAAGTGCGCTTCCATGTAGCGCGTGAGCACCAGGTGCGCCAGCGGATCGACGGCGCGCTTGGCCGGCCCGGCCGGCTTCACCGCCGACGGCTTGCGGGTCTTGAGGCGTTGCCCCTTGCGCGGCATGTCACGCCCCGGCAGCGGCTAAGGGTTGGATGCTCGCCTGCAAGTACGACGCCGCTTTGCCGTCCTGGGGGTGCCGCGTAGTCGGGGCAGTCAGGGCCGGTGCGGCCGCCAAGCGCGCCAGTGCTGGCGTGGCGGCCGGTCGCTCCGCCTGACCGGGGGCCGACCCGGCGCCGACTGCGCCCCGACCAGCATCCGACCGCGCATCGTTGTGCCCCGACCGCTGGCCGTCGTACAGGTGAGCCGGATCGAGCAGGCCGGAGAGATAGGGCACGTTGCCGCCGTCGCCGTCGTACAGCAGCTCATAGACGTGGCCCTGGCCTTGTCGGTGCACCACCAGGTATTCCAGCTCGGCCAGCCGCGCCAGGTGCACCTTCAGTTGCGTGTCGCCCCAGCCGGTGGCCTCGCGCACGTCCTTGCGGGTGAAGCGGTATTCCGGGTGCGGCACGCCCTGCGCCTGGGCGCGCTCCAGCACGAACGCGCGCACCAGCACCAGCAGCTTGCGCGTCTGCGGCGGCAGCTCGTCCAGGCTGCGGCCCAGCACCTCGTGCGCGAGCGCGTTGGCCGCCTCGATGTCGGCCGGCACGACCTCGATGTACTCGACCTGGCGGCCGGCCACCGTGAGCGTCTTCACCGGGCGCTGGCACTGGTGCAGCAAGGCGATGGTGTCGATCAGGCTGAGGTATTTCTCGTGGTCGCGCCGCGTGCGTGTGCGGTCGTCCAGGAACGTCAACTGGTCGGCGTAGGGGTTCACCACCGCCAAGGGACGCAACAGGCGCTGCGCGTTGCGATGCAGGGTGAGGATGGCGTCTTTCGTCTCCTGGCCCAGCAGGCCCGCGAGCGTGCGCCGCTCGCGCTGCCGGCGGTGGATCGCGGCGGTCTGCTCGCGCCCCTCGTCCACCGAGAGCACCAGGCAGCGGTTGAGCAGCTCTTCGTCCACGTCGATGGCCGTGGTCGTCATGAACAGGCTCATCGGCCCTTCGACCTTGTATTCCTGCGCGACCAGGTTGCCGTTGGCATCCGTGCCGGTGCTGGCCATCGTCAGCACGCCGTCCGACTGCAACAGCTTCAAGGCATAGCTGGCCCGGCTCGCACCTTCCTCTTCGGCAATCGCCAGCACCTTGTGCTTGAGGTTCGTCTCGCCCATGTAGAACAGGCTCTGCCCGCTCATGGCCGAGTAGCGCACCGCCTCCTCCGGCGGCATGAACGCCAGCACCGCGTCCATCAGGGAGCTTTTACCGGCGGCCGACGAGCTTTGCACCACCACCGCCAGCGGCCGCTCCAGCAGGCGAGAGATGGCGGCCAGGTAGGCCACCAGCTTGTTGGTGGCTTCGCCCACGATGCCGCAGGATTCGAAGTCGGCCAGGATGCGGGGCAGCAGGTCGGGCGTTTTCAGCAGGCCAAGCGCGGCGTCGCGCTCGGCCTCGCTCATCTCGGGCACGGGCGGCGCCTTCGGCTCCAGCGCCTGGCTGATGGTGGCGTCCTGCAGGGCTTCGAGCTTGAGCAGCACGCGGCCCAGCTCGGCCTTGAGCACGGCTTCCGGCACGCGCAGCTCGCCCGCCGCCTGCTGCACGAACACGGCACGCGCACGCGCACGCGCAGCGTACAGGTCCAGCGTGTCGACGTGGAAGGCCAGCTCAGTCGCCACCATCAGGTTGACCTTGAGCACGCCCACCGCCAGGTTCTTGGGCAGGCCGCGCACGCGCCAGCGGCGCATGTCTTCGTCCTCGCCGAACCGCATCACCACTTCCTGCTCGCTCACCTCGGCCGCCAGATCGAGCCGGGGCGCGGGCGGCACCACCGCGGCCGGCAGTGGTTCGGCGGGGATCGCCTCGGGGAGCGTCTCTTTAGCGGCTAAAGCGGGGGCACTGTCCTGCACCGGCTCGGGCTCGGCCGGCGCTACCGTCACGTTCGGCTCCAGTGCGCCGCGCGCGGGCGCGGCGCCATCTCCTAACCACACGGCCTTGCGGATCAGCAGGCCCAGCGACTTCGATGCTGGCTGCACCTTGAGCGCATAGTCGTTGGCGTCCATGCCCTTGGGGAACTGGAGGCGGTAGACGCCGAAGCCCTCCGCCTGCAAGCGTTCGGCCAGCGCCTGGGCGGCACGCTCGCCCGCGTCGTCCCGGTCGAACGCGATCAGCACGCGCTCGACGCCATGGCGGCGCAGCGCCGCCAGGTGGTCGTCGGTAAAGCCCTGCGTGCCGTAGGCGGCCGTCACGTTGCGGAAGCCGGCGCACCAGAAGGTCATGGCGTCGATCAGCGCTTCGCACAGGATCACTTCGCGGCTGGCAGCGAACGCCGCCTCGTTCCACACGCCGGCATGCGGCCCCGGCAGGTACAGGTGTTTGGGCGTGCCCGTGCGCAGGTTGTCCAAGAGCTTCCTGCCATACACCTCGGCCACGTTGCCGGCGCCATCGAACACCGGCACCACCAGCGAGCCGTTGAAGTGCTCGTGGCCGGACTCGCGGTAGATACCGAGCCGTTGCAGGCGCCCGCGCACCTGCGCGCCGGCGGCGCGGTTTTTTTCTGGCAGGCGCAGGCCCAGCGTGCGGTTGGCGTAGCCAAGCTTGAACGTGTCGATCAGCTCCGGGTGCGTGAGGCCGCGCGCTTGCAGATAGGCCAGTGCCTCCGGGCTCTGCTTCAAGGTGGCGTGGTAGTAGTCGATCACCTGCGCGAGCGCGGCGTGGTCGTCGGCGTCAGGCGCAACCGGCGCCGCCAGCTTCTTGACCGTCGATTGCTTCACCGGCGCCTGTGACCCGGCGGCTTCAGCGGCTAAGGGCAGACCCTCGCGCAGCAGCTCGGCGGCGTGCCGGAAGCTCACGCCCTGCATCTGCATCACCCAATCAATCGGGCCGCCGGCCGCGCCGCACCCGAAGCAGTGGTACAGGTTCTTGCCCGGCGTCACGATCAGGCTCGGCGTCGCGTCCTCGTGGAACGGGCAGCACGCGGCGTAGTCCTTGCCCTGCTTTTTGAGCGCGATGCCCGAGGCCTCCACCAGCCGCACCAGCGACACCTCCTGCTTGAGCCTCTCGATCTCCGCGTCCGGGATGCGCGCCATCCAACTCCCCTCTAAAACCTGTCAAGTAGCAGATACTAGTCTTTTATGGTACTGTTAATGGACCATATATGCAACCTCTCAGGAACGGGCACTTACCATGACACATCAGGTTTTGTTGTGGTGGACGATGGATTTCCCGAAGCGGCTGGCCGCCCTCCGTAAAGAGCGCGGCCTGACTCAGCAGGCGCTGGCCGATCTGGTCGGCGTCCACTTGTCGCAGCTAAAGCGGTACGAAGGCGGTACCTCCCAGCCCACGCTGGAGGTGCTGCGCGGTCTCGCCGTTGCGCTGTCGGTCAGTGCGGATGTGCTGCTTTTCGATACCAACGAGCGCGGCCCGGATGAGGACTTCCGCCTGCGCTTCGAGGCGCTGTCGCGCCTGGACCCGGACGAGCGCAATGTGGTCAAGGAGTTGATCGACGGCATGCTGCTCAAGCATGAGGCGCGGCGCCTTACCGGGCGCGCCACCGAAGCCAGCAGCCCCAAGCCCTGAGCTTCGCCTCACCGGCCCGTCACACGACGGCCGCCAACCTGCCCACTTACCTATCACCCCACGCGCATCGCCGGGGTTGGGGGAGGTCTTTCAGCAGCTAGAAGGAAGGAGCGGCACGCGCTGCTTCGGCTGGCCCACGGCTCACGTGCAATCGGCAGCAAACGACATCACGCCCGTTCTCGGCCGGTCTGGCTTGGAGTAAGCAATGGACACCCCCCGCAACGATGACACGGACCCCATGTATGAACTGTTCGGCCCGCCCCTGCGCCGTGAGCGCAAGCTGCTCGGCTTGACGCTCTACGACCCGTGGGCACGGATGTACCACTTCTACCGGCTCGGCCTGGCCGGCCTGATGCCGATTCGCACCCTCGGGCCGCTCAACCCGCGCGACGCCAAGGACATCGAGCAGTGGTATCGGGAGGACGCGGCATGACCAGCGATGCGCTGCTGGCCAGAGGCCCACGCAGCCCGTGGAAGACGCGCTACTTCATCGATACCGAGTTCACGGACTGGAAGGACAGTCAGCTCATCAGCATTGCCATCGTGAGCGAGGATGGCCGCGAGTTCTACGGCGAGCGCTCGGACTTCGAGCTGTCCGCGTGCAGCGAGTTCGTGCGGGCGACGGTGCTGCCGCAGCTCGGCCGCTTCCCTGGCTGCTCGATGCCGGCATCGCAGCTCGCCGCTGAACTGCGGGCGTGGCTGTTGGCGGTGCCACTCAAGCCCAAGCCTGTGCTCTGCTATGACTCCGACTGCGATCACGCGCTCGTCACCCACTTGCTCGGGGAACCGTTGCCACGCGGATGGAAGCACGAGAACGTGTTTCTAAAGATCGATGCCGAGCACTTCGCGCAGTACATCGCGGTGCATGGCGGCGAGCACCACGCGCTGCACGATGCCCGCGCGAACGCCTTCGCTTTCAGGTGAGGCCGTACCAGTCATCCTCCATCCGGGGTCTCGGGGCGTAGCCCTGAGTGTCTGCGACGGGCGCGTAGCGACCTAGCGGACCAGGTTCAGATGCATGTCGTGAGACATACATCTGGCATCCTGCCCTTGGCGATGCTGGCGCACTTGCCATAGATCTGCGACAGATCTGCGGCGGTTCCGAGATGCCTTCGCAACTGCTTGGCGACACCTGTGCGACGCAGGCACGGGGGATCGTGCACAGGCGGGCGGCGGGTGGAGCGCGATTGTGAAGCGGCCCTGCCGGGCAGCGAGGCCGGTTTGAGGGAATCGGCGAAGTCGGCGCTTCGGCAGGCGCCGGGTTGCAAAGGGCTGCGCCCTTTGGCACGAAGTGGGTCAGGCAACGCGCGTAGCGCGTTGTCATACACACTCATCGTGCCTCCACTGGGGGCGATTTCCGCCGCTCGGCAACAGGAGATAACAGAATGCCAACAACAAGCACCGGCCCAGCAACAAGAGGCAACGAGATGCCAACGGATCGTGAGCACAACAACCTCTGCGGCACCATGCTGGTGATGAGCGGGCAGCTCGTGCCGCGCCCCGAGGTCGAGGCCGTCGAGTCGGAACTGGAAGCGAACGGCTATGCCGCCGTGCCGAGCTGGAGCAACGATGGGCAATGGGAGCTTTGGACGCGCGAGGTGGTGACCGTCGCGCCTGCGGCCGGCACGCCGCCGGGCCACGTGCAATTCACCAGCGGACCCAGCGAGACCTTCTCCACCCGCGATGAAGCGCTCGCTGCCGGCCGCGCCTGGCGCAACGTGCAACAGCAGCCCTAAAAGCAAGAACCCGGCCGAAGCCGGGTCTTGTCAGACGAGAACGCCTACCGCGTGGGCGGGCGTCTCGCATATCAGAGTGATGCGACCCCTACAGCCGCACTAGCCTTTCGCGTCGCTCGGCAAGGACACACCGATGATGTCCGGGCAACCCTCACCCCAGCTTTTCAACTCATCGCTTAAATGGAAATTAGCGACCTCGTCATTATTCAAACCATCAAATCTATCCGCACAAAGAATCAAGAATTCCCCAATCTTCCTTAACGAATCAGGATTTCCTTGAATGGAAACATCAAGACACTCCAACAATCCGCCCTCAAAGACCGCACCCGCCTTGGGATGGCAATAGACTTTGAATATATTTTCCAAGATACCCTCTCAATACATAAATACTTTCACAAAGAGCCAACGCCTCTCGCGCTCACATATTGTAGTTTCCGTTCTCATCCGGAATCCAAGACGGCATCTGGCTTGAATTGTCGTATCCATATGGATTGGTTGGGTCAATTTCTCGCATAGTGGACTGAACCCAATCCTTCAGCATAAGCAAATCCCCAAGCACCCCAAGAGCAAAGCCCTTCTTCATGAGGAAATCACGCAGCTTCTTATTCTTCGGAAGGTCATCTGGACATTGCCCATGGCTTCCCGTCCCATCTTTGTTGATGGCCGTTATCAGATTCCCATTCTTATCGTAGATATGGGCGTGACTCTGCTGACCGGGAACATGGGGCGGGTCAATCCGAACAGTGTTCGTTGTACCCGGCACCTGCTTTGGAATGCCAGAATTTGCAAGCCCAAGCGGATCAACACCGCTGATCGGGTTGCCGTCAACATATGCGTAGACAGTCCAGCGCTGGTTACGAAGAATTTCGAGTGGAGCGAGTAGTTCACTCCACGTAGCAACGTCTGGTTCAGTCCGCGGTTGGCTCTATGAACTCACGAGGCACGCCAAAGGAGTGTCCGCTGTAGTATGAAGTGTCTCCATGCTCTGTTGTGCTTCCGAAGCCGAGCCAGAAGTATCCATATGAGTCCACTTCGCGCACGACAGCAGATTTGCCGATGAACGCGCGCATTTCTTCTTGCTCACTCGCTGGCAGGTCATGTGTTAGCCAATCCGGCAAACCTAGCAACCTCACATGGTCACCTACACGTATGCTGGTAGTCATCTCAACATCCCCCAGAGTACTGCTCACCCTTTGGCCCTGTGCACTTACACGAAACATGCTTCGGCTGGCACTGTAGGTTCGCAGTAGCATTCGCTTTGGCGATATTCCTCGCCGTACCTTGGTCGCTCGCAGTACCTCCGCCGAACGCGAAGCGCTTCGACGGTTCCGCTGGACAATTTCCAGGAATATTGTCGTTACAATCAGCGCGTGCCTTGCATGACCACTGCCCCGTTGTTTTGTCTGGCCACCAGATATCCCGCGGAATAACCCGGGGCAAAGTTATTGGCTTGGGTGTAACGGTAATGCCTGCCTCTGCGCACACCGCTGCGTTTGCAGGGTTCGTACATGCGATGATCGACTGCAATCCTTCCGGATCAATGCTACCCAGAGGGTCGCCGTTCACATATGCGTATGTGGACCACTGCCCGCCATTGAGTCCGATCGGGTCCGACTGCACGTACCGCCCGCTTGCCGGATCATAGTCCCGATTCGCGTTGTAGTGCTTGCCCGTCTCCGCGTCATAGACCTGACCGGGGAAGCGCAGGTTGTACGTGAACACGCCCAGGCCGGTCGGATTCTCATCCGGCAGCGTGGCCCCAAACGGATCAGTCTGATCCCACCGCCACACCATCAGGTTGTTGGTGTCCGTGATCACCCGCGGCGTGTCGATCTGATCCGCGTAGATGTAGTAAGGCGTCGCGTTCTTGATCGTCACAACCGGCGTGTCGCCCAGGTACACCGTCTCCTGGAGCGCGTTGCCGGACTGATCGTATTCCCCGATCAGATGGCCCGCTTCGTCGTAGACGTACCGCGTCGCACCCGTCGGAACATTGCTGCCGCTCTTGACGACACGCTGGCCCAGTCCGTTGTACAGGTAATTGGTGGTCGTACCGTTCTTGGTGACGCTGGCCAGCCTACCCCGATCGCTGTAGCTGTAGGTGGCCGTACCGTCACCGGTTTGGTTACCTACTGCATCGTAGCTGTTCGTGGTCGGTGTCGGCCCCGTGCTGGCCGTCTGCCGATTGCTCGCCGGATCGACGGTCTGCGTATAGCTGTTGCCACCGACCGTCTGTCCCGTGCGGTTGCCGTTCGCGTCGTAGCTGTAGCTCTGGCTGCTGTTGGCCGGCAGGTAGCTGATCAGCCGGCCCTGGTCGTCGTACCCGAAGGTCTGGTTCGCTGCCGTCGCCGTGCTGCTGCCGGTGCTGCCGCTCGTGTCCGCGTGCGTGTACGCCGTGATGCGCGAGGCCGCGTCGTAGTTCACCGTGCGCGACAGGCCGTTCGGCGTCGCGCCGGTGCCGCTGGTCGCGCCCAGCGGGAACTGGGTCAGCCGCCCGCTCAGGTCGAAGCTACGCGTGTAAGCGGTGCCGTTTCCCCACGTCCAGCCCGCTGGCTTTCCGAAGGGCTGGTATTGGATGTTGGACAGCAGCGCGACACTGCCATTGGCCGTGGTCAGCGTCAGGCCCGCGATGCGGCCGCCTGCATCGTAGCTGTACCCAATGACGCTGTTGCTCGGATACGTCATGCTGGTGACGTGGCCGGTGCTGCTGCCACTGGTGCCATAGGCGTACGCAATCGTTTGATCCTTGGTGACGCCATTGGCCGTGGTGGTCTGCGTCTTGTTGACCACATTGCCGAAGCCGTTATACCGAAACCGCGTGCTACCGGCCTCGTCGGTCACCTTGGTCAGCTTGCCGATGTCGTTGGGCAGCGGGCTGGTGCCGCCATCGTATTCGAGGACGGTGGGCGTGCCGCTGGCGTAGCTCGCCTGCGTCAATCGATCCAGCGCGTCGTAGCTGAACGTGGTCGTTTTGCCCCGGGCATCCGTGCGGCTGGTGAGATTGCCGGCCGCGTCGTAGGTGGCGTTGGTGGTGCCGGTGTCGGGGCTCTGCTGCTGGGTGGTATTGCCCAGGCCATCGACGGTGTAGGTCGTCACCAGGCTACGCGGGTCGGTCACTTGCCGCACGCGATCCTGGCCGTTGTAGGAGAAGATGGCCGTAGGCGCCGCGCCACCCGGTGTGGCGGGAGGGCCTTGCACCTTGGTACGCCGGCCCAGGGAGTCGTAGGTCAACGTCGTCACCAGACCACGTGGATCCGTGATCTGCGTCAGATTGCCCACGGCATCGTAGGCATATTGCGTTGTTGAGACCTGCGTCTGGGCCAGCACCTGCGTGCTCAATGTGAGCAGGAGCGCAGCGCTGATTGCCCGATAGAGTTTGTGCATGTTGGCTCGTGGATTGGAGTTCTTGGTTTACTGCGTGTTGCCGACCGTGACCTTGAGCGGCCGGTTCATTGAATCGAAGACGCGGGTGATCTGACGGGCCAAGTTGCCACTCGGATCCTTAGACCGCTCCTGGGTGCGGTTGCCCATCGCATCCAGCGTGTAGGCGATGCTGTTGCCCTGGCTGTCGGCTGCGCCCGTCAGACGATGTGCACCGTCATAGCTGAAGCTAACCGTGCTGCCGTCCAGTAGCGTCACCTTGGTCAATTGCCCCACCGCGTCATAGCTGTAATTGGTGGTCTGGCCCGTCCCGCTTGCCGGGGTGACGGTCTGGCTGATCAGCCTGCCTCGGTTCGAATAGGTGAATGCGGTGACCGTGCCGTTGGCATCCGTCATCTGCAACGGCCGGCCGCCGGCGTCGTACTGGTTGATGGTGGTGGCGTGGCCCAGCGGATCAACGATCTGGTACAGGTCACCTTTGCGGTACTGCGGTGGTGAATTGGTGTCGTCGGCGGTGCGGTAGACGTAGGTGGTGCTGGTGGCCATATCAGTACGCGGGCCGCTGCTGGTCGCCACCAGACCATCGGCGGTGTAGGTCCAGCTGGTGGTCCGAGCCGGGCCGGTCGTCGCCGCGCTCAAGCCCTGGCTACCGTCGCTGTCCGCGGTCGGCGTTTCGCTATAGCGGGTCAGGTTGCCGTTGCTGTCGTAGCTGTAGGCTTCCAGCTTGGTCGGCGAGGCGATCCGCAGGGGCAGGTTCCAGACCTTGTGCCACTCGATGGTGGTGGTGCGGGCATTGGCCGTGCTAGCACCGTCCACCCGTTGGATCTCACGCTTCTGGCTATCGTAGGCGTGAGTGGTGACCGTGCCGTTGTAGTCGGTTTCCTGGGTCAGGTTGTTATTGGCGTCGTAGCTGCTGCTCTGACGGGTGCTGCCGCACAGGCCACAGGGCGCAGTGATCGAGGTCGGCAGCAGCACGCCGTTCTGTTTCAGGAAGCTGTAGACGCTGGTCTTGCCGGTGGGGTCGGTGACGGTGGTCTGGTAGTTGTCGCCGTACTGGAACTGGTACGCATTGGCACCGCCCGCCAGCGTGCTGCTGGTGGCCCGCCCCTGGGCATCGTAGGCGTAGGTCGCATAGCGGTTGCCGTTTTCATCCACGATCCCCGTCAGTGCGGTCGGGAAGCGGCTGTCGTCATAGACATACTGGCGTACGGAGCCATCTGGCCGCGTGATCGTCGACAGCATACCGGTGCCGTTGTAGCCGTAGCCGCTGACGGCGCCGTCAGGCGCGGTCACGCTCGCCACACGGTTCTGGCTGTCGTAGGCGAAGCCCAGGCTGCGCCCGCTGGGGGCAGTGACTGTCGTCAGTTGATTGGCGGCGTTGTAAGAGAGCGTCGTGGTACGGCCATTGCGCTCGCGGACGGATTGCAGCTTGCCGCTGGTGTCGTAGGTCTCCACCGTCCCCGTATCGACTACCGTGTACTGCCAGCCGGTCGTCTTGCCACCGGCATCGGTGATGGAACTCAACGTATCTTGGGTACCGGAAGCAGTCCATGCCACACCACTCTGGCGGAAACCATATACCGAGCCATCATCGCGCAAGACAGTGACCTGAGCATTCGAGTAAGTCGCCGCATTTGTATCCAGGCTGCGCTGCCAGTTGGACGTCCATTGCGCCGCCCCGTCGCTTGCCCCATAAATACTGTAGGACCGGTAAGCGAGGGTGACAGGTAATTCCGCGCTTCCGCCATCGTCCCGCGAGGAAACACCGGTCGTGCCAGTTCCGGGAGTCACCGGACTGCCGGCTGTGCAAATTTGTACGAGAGGCCGTGCCCGAGCGCACGTGCCATCCGCTTGCAGCGCATACCCACTCGCACACTCCCTGGGCACCGGCCATGCTGAAGCATACGCCCCAACGTCAGCTATACAGTTGGCAGGGCCCCAATCAAGAAACCGCAGTCCAATAAACGTATATTGCGTCTCATAAGACAAACAAGCAGCCCCTGCCGAATCGAACCGCGGACCGGTAGTGTTAGAAGTCACCCACTTCTGCCCCGTCACGCCCATATCTGCGCCGCTGGAAGCCCAACTTGGGCTACTGACCACCACTAAAGCCAGTAACGCACGCTTCAGGGGGACCGCCCTGGTGCGCGCAGAAACCGAAAGAGCCAACCCACTCGTCAAGCAGGCTGGCAGCGCAGCCCACAGATCAACAAATCGCTTCATTCCCAGCCCCAACATCACTTATTTTTGCGAGATATGTGACTTTAAGCGATCATCTGGCCGTGTTGATATTGGACGAACTTCTATGAGAATTAAGCGTTTCTGATGTCAGCACAAAGGACGGCAAGGCACCTGGGGCCACCTCGTTATACACAAATCCGCAAAGCCTTGCGGGCAGAGGGTTGACGGCTGGTTTGAGGCATGCCTTGGGGTTGCAAGCCAAAGCGAATCAGCGTTTACTCTCGCGATTTGCAGCGGTGGCAGATGGAGCGAGAGTCGGACGGCTGGGCACAGAAGGAACTGGAAGGCATGAATTTGGGAGACGCGAGGCGTAATGAACGCGCGAAGACACTGCTGACGAGGCTTGCCGAGAAACCGACGGCGAGCATTCCGCATGCATGCCATGGCTGGTCGGAGACGATGGGCGCCTACCGTTTCATGGAGAACCCGGCGTTCGGGTGGCGCGACATTCTGCAGCCGCACTGGCAGCGCACGCAGGAGCGCATGCGCGAGCATGCGGTGGTGTTGTGCATCCAGGACACGACGGAGCTGGACTTCAACGGCCAGGAGATCAACGGCCTGGGTCAGCTGAACTACGAGGCCCGGCGCGGCCTGTATCTGCATCCGACGTACGCGGTCAGTGCGGACCGGGTGGGGCTGGGCGTGCTGGATGCCTGGAGTACGTGGCCGATCGCGAAGCGGATTTCACAGCGTTGGTGCAGCGCGCCGACGCGCTGGGGACGCCGGCGGATTGGCTGATCCGCTCGACGCACAATCGCAGCCTGGACGGCGGCGAGAAGCTCTGGCCGAAGGTGCTCAAGACCGAGGCGGTGGGCGAAATCCAGTTCGCCATGGCGGCCCGCGCGGGGCAGCGTGCGCGCACGGTGAAACAGGCGCTGTACATGAAGCTGGTGACGTTGCGGTGCGGGCTGGCGGTGACGTGCGTGATCGCCAAGGAAATCGACCCGCCCGCGGGCGTCAAGCCGGTCGAGTGGCGCTTGCTCACCAATCGGGTACCGGCCGGACGCGACGAACTGGTGGAGTTGATCGACTGGTACCGGGCCCGATGGGAAATCGAGATGTTCTTCAACGTGCTCAAGAACGGCTGCCAGGTTGAAGCCTTGCGGTTGGCAAGCGTTGATCGCATCGAGCGGGCGCTGGCGCTGTTCATGATCGTGGCATGGCGCATCGCCCACCTGATGCGCATGGGCCGAACCTGCTCGGAGCTGGATGCGGCGCTGTTCTTCGATCCTGATGAGATTCATGGGGCCTACCTGCTGATGAACAAGCGCAAGCCCAAGGGCGTGCCAACGCTCAACGAGGTGCTGCGTCTGGTGGCGCAACTGGGCGGCTTCCTTGCCCGCAAGGGCGACGGCGAGCCTGGCGCCAAGACCATCTGGGAGGGCTTGCAACAGGTCATGACTGCAGCACAGACACTACGCGCTCTTCGCCGCCAAGCCGATTGAGCTGCGATGTGTATAACGAGGTGACTTCACGTGGACTCCTTCGCGAAGTACGCCGCTGCCTAATGGAATGGTCTGCCCCTCCTGCCGAGCACCGGCATACTGGAGTTTCTTCAACGGGAGGCCACCATGAGCAAAGAAGCTGTTCGCGTCATCGGGATCGATCTCGGCAAGAACTGGTTCCACCTCGTTGCTATGGACAATCGGGGCCATCCGTTGTTTCGCAAGAAGCTCAATCGCACCCAGCTCGCGGAGTTTGCCGTCACGGCACCGGCGTGCATCGTCGCCATGGAGTCTTGTCCTGGCTCGCAATATTGGG
Organism: Ralstonia solanacearum K60; assembly: GCF_002251695.1. Classification (NCBI taxonomy): domain Bacteria; kingdom Pseudomonadati; phylum Pseudomonadota; class Betaproteobacteria; order Burkholderiales; family Burkholderiaceae; genus Ralstonia; species Ralstonia solanacearum. The sequence goes on along the minus strand of NZ_NCTK01000002.1, from coordinate 1,857,930 downwards.
GACGTCGCTTCCAGAGCGCCGGACATACGGTGCGCGTGATTCCGGCTCAGTTCGTGAAGCCCTCAACCAGATGGAGATGCAAGCCATGCATCGTGTCCGGCAGCGCTTCATCGTCGAACGTACCGCTGTCGTGAACCAGATGCGTGCCCTGCTGCTCGAGCACGGCATCGTGATCCCCGTCGGGCGTGCCTTGTTCGCACGTAGCTTGCCGCGCATTCTGGAAGATGCAGAGTGCGGCTTGTCGATCAGGATGCGCCAACTCTTGCAGCGCTTGCGGGAGCGCTGGCAGGGGCTCGACAAGGAGATCGATTCGGTTTCGGCCGAAATCCATGAGATTGCCCGAGACTCCGAGTTGTGCCGGCGCGCCGCCACCGTGCCTGGGGTCGGTCCCATCATTGCAAGCGCCATGGTCGCCGCGATCGGTAGCGGCCAAGCGTTCGGGAAGGGGCGCGACCTTGCTGCGTGGCTGGGGCTGGTCCCCAAACAGTATTCGACCGGCGGCAAGTCCAATCTCGGCGGCATCAGCAAGCGGGGCAACAGTTACTTGCGCATGCTCCTGATCCAGGGTGCACGTGCGCTGATGATCCATCATGAAGCGTGAGCGATCTCGCTTGGGGCAATGGCTCCAGGAAATCGAGAAGCGTAGCCATCCACATGTCGCGCTGATCGCTCTGGCGAACAAGATCGCCCGCATCTGTTGGAAGGTGCTCGTCAGCGGTGAACCGTACCGGCCGTTTCCGAATGCGCCGATGACCGCCTGAGTGCTATCGAACTTCCGAAGGAAGTCACACCGTCTTGTTTTTGCGAGCCGCGATTGTTGATGACAGAACCGTTGACCGGCGCACCTTAAGCCTGGCTAAAAAAGCAGTCCTTCGTGACTGAACGCTTTGTGAGGCAAGGCGCGCGCGGATTCCATCAAGGCCGGGGACCAGCGTTCCCAATTGTAGGCCGGATACATTGACGCAAAACGTTCTTCTGACGTCGGCAAAGACAGCTTGCAAAATCGGGGCAGACCATACATTTTTTAGAATGTCGCGCTCCATCTTCAGGCGCGCCACTTCCGCCCGCAACCGAGCCAGTTCCATTTGTTCCGCGCTCACCGGCTTGGCATCTGCGCCAGTCAGCCGACACTCCCGGTCAGCCTTGACCCAGTTGTATAGCGTCTGGTCCGCCACGCACAGCGTGGCTCCCACCGCCGCCATGCTTTGGCCAGCCTTAACCAGCCGCACCGCTTCCAGCTTGAATTCGAGCGTGTACCGCGCCCGCTTTGCCTTGCTTGTCATTGCTTCTCTCCTTGCTTGAGTTTATCGGCTCAGCAAGGGATTCGTTTCGCGGGGGCAAGGTCAATGGACCCAGCCCCTCGATCTCCTGTCCATTGAAGTCCAACTCGGTTGTATCCGCGATGCATAGCACCACCGGATGCGCGCCAGCCCGCTGCGCTGTGCGCTCCCAGTGCGGCTGCATTACGTCGCGCCAATCGATCTCCGTATTGCCCAGAAAGCGATAGGCCTCAACCGTCTCGCTCCAACCATTACACGCCCCGGGGATGCTCGCCGTGGGGTGCGCCGACAACCGCTTGAGCAGCTCCTTGGCGCGCCGGTCCCGGCGCGGATCGCCCAGATACAAACTCTCGAATTCCTCATCCACCCACGCTCCAGAATCGCCGGCCATCTCGGCTCCAAATCCAGTGAGTAAACGCGAATCCGCGATCGCTTACAACCCCGGGGCCGTCAACTTCGGACGACTTCTGTATAACGAGGTGGGGTAAACCGGCCACTGATCCATTGAGCGCTACAGCATCTTCTGTATGTCGCTCAGTGCGTCATCCAATTCGAGTTTAAGCGGCACCAGCAGGCAGTGCAGGCAGCGAGCTTCCCAGGTCTGTTCGCTCCACACGTCGAGCAACTGCAGGATGCCGACGAGCCCATAGCTGACATTCAGCAGCCTTGCGGACGCTTCCTCGGTCGTCGTGTAGATCAGCATGGCGGTCGCCTCCAACTGGCGCAGCGTTGCCGCTGTGGCGCGCACGGCGCGTTTGCTCGCATAACCGGGCCAGGGCGAGAGCTTGAGGAGGGTGGTTTTGCTCACGCATGCCATGCCTCCAGAAGACTGGTGACAGCACATGGCAACGGAGAGATGTCGCCCGATGATGGCGACAAAAAGGCTTGCTTGGCGCAAGCAGAGAGGGGGGGCATTACGGGCTCCTGTAGTTGATGGAGGCCCCGCCGCTCATTCTCACATGAGGGTGGCGGGCCAGACGGCGGGGGTGAGAAACCGGCCTACAGGAAACCGGCCAGCCCGAAGGCTGCCCCGCCCGGCCCGCGACGCATATTGTAAGCGCGCACCAGCGTGCCGCAGATGCAAGGTGTCACCTGCGCGGCTGTCCGACTGTAGAAACGGGTTCTCACGCCCGGTCACCGCTGTATCGGCGACACGGACAGTCTTCGGGAATGTGGGCGGAGAGTCAATGCAAAATAGCCGCAACATTGGCTATCGCGTTGCACCGTCGAACATGAATCGTCGCTCAGGCACGGACACCAAATCCTCCGGTCCTTCAACCAGCCGCCTCGCGCCGATCTTGGTCGCTGTGGGGGCGCGCATCAAACAATGCCGGCACGCTGCTGACAAGTCGCAGGAAAGGCTCGCCTTCGAGGCGAGCGTTGACCGCACCTACATTTCATCGATCGAGCGTGGCATCGCCAACCCGTCGGTCGAGACGCTGGCCAATATTTGCTACGCGCTGAACGTCACGCTCGCCGAGTTGTTCGCGCCGCTGGATGGCGTACCGATTGCGCCAACTGGGGCGCGGCGGGCCAACACTGCGACACCGCCACGGATCAGGCGTCTCTAGTTGCGATAGTGGCCGCGCTTTGGCGAGAGGCCAGTCAGTTCAACACCCGCCCAGCGGCGGCCATGTCGGCCGCGAAAGATCGCACGAGCCGCATGCTGCGTTTGGCGAGCGCCGGCAGCACCTCCGCAATACAGACGCCCCTTGCGAGGTCCGCGCTTGATGCACGCACCAGTTCATCCGACGAAGGCGTCGAGTCAGTGATGATCACTGCGTTCCCGCCGCGCTCACAGTAGGCTCGCAGGAATCCGCCAGCGTTCACGCTATCCGAGAAGACCAGAATCGCGCCAGCACTCGCGCGCAGCACGTCCTCGGCAATCTTGACCATCGCGGCATTCTCCATCAGGGCTTCCGACATGGAGCGACTCACCACCGGCTGGATGCCGACGGCGTTCAGGGCGTCCGTGCTTTTGCGCAAGCCATCTTCTCCAAATGCATCGTTCTGGTAGAGGATGGCCACACGCCTGCCGCCGAGCGATAGAGCCTGGCGGACCATCTTTTGGGCTTCCGCCTGTACGCCTGCCCGGACGTAAAAGACCCAGTGGTTGTCGGGATCTTGGCGTACCAGGGTGGACGATACGTTGGCGCCGATGACCGGCGTGCGAGTCGCCTCAAGGATGCCGCTCTTGATCAGAGCCGAGGTTCGTGTCGACCCGTAATAGTTCAACAGTGCGGCAGGTCGATGCTGGCGGATCGTTTCCGCTGTGCGCCGGAGCGCAGTCTCCAGGTTGGAGGATGCATTGACGGTCAGAACGTTGAACGTGTGGCCGTTGATGCCGCCTGAATCGTTGACTTTGTGCAGGTAGACCTCCGTCGCCTCGGCGGTGGCACGTGTCGACATTTCTAGTGAGCCGTCTAACGGCAGAACCTGCGCGATCGTGACGACATCCGCGTGCACACCATGAGCCGTGAAGCTGGCGATGACAGCCAGCAGCATAGTAAAGCGTTTGAGCATCTTGATTACCGCCTCAAAAAAAGCCGGCTGGCGCCGGCAAAGGGGTTCTGTTCGGTAATGTCCTCCGGCACCGCTAAATGCGGCGTCGGCGGCGTCGGTGCTTGCGTTGCCAGGGATTGGCTGCCGATTGCCAATGGTGGGCACGGCATGCGTCTCTACCCCTCAACACCAAACACCCTGTGAGTGGATTGGATCGATCCAAGGGAGTCATCCTTCAGTGGGGCGGTTGGGTTTCCTCCACCTGCCCATCAGGCTGCACTCGCGGTCTAGCGCTGCGGTTGGAGCAAGGTGTACGTCACCGCCACCACGACGAGGCCCACCGTCAGAAGTGCCCAGGATCGCCAATCAATCAGAATGCCAACGACCCAACAGGCGGCCCGCTCCATATGCGCCGGATGTTTGGACGCAAGCATGGCTGCGGCCGTGATCAGGCTCAGCACGACGATCAGCACTCCAAAGGCGTAGGTCTGTGCGATGACATAATCGTCGTGGCCGGCTAGATACCTGTTCGCCAGATCGGGCGTTCGATCCGTCCGCGCGCCGCTGCCCCATGACGATTGGGGCGACACGTGGGCGTCGGTATGCTTCTTGGCCGTGGCGGGCTGTCCGGGCTGGTGGGTGTCAGCGCTTGATCTATGCGTCATAGCATCCCTCTCGGTCGCCTGCGGCGATTGTGTGGATGCATGCTGAGCCGCATGTACGAGCCGCTTGGGCGGCAAGGAGTGGATTGCGCCTGGTGGCCGGCTAGGATGTAGTTGGCGATGCGCAGCAGCCCATGGAAGCGCAGTGCATTCGCGGTGCAGGTTGTCAGCAGACGAGGGGGTATCCCCGGTGCGCTGAGGTGCTTAGCGTACCGGCGAGCGTCGCCCGGCGCTATAATGACAGCAGCCATATTTAGCCTCACTGGTTTTGATGTGGTCAGGTCGACGTCGGTGCTCAATCATCGGCGTCGGCTGCTTCTTCTATACGATCACGTCACACGTGGTTGCTCTCCCTTGTGTTACTTCCGAATGGCGTTTCATAAACCGGCTTTGCCCATTGCGGGCTGGCTGGATAACCGCACGCTCAGTCCTCCAACTGCCTACCGAAGCGCACTGACGTATATGGCCATAACAGATGGCCATAGTGAAGGACATATGTTGGGAAGCTTTGTGTGGTGGGCGGTCCGCAGTCTCGTCGTGCTCGAACTGTGTTCGCACGAGGACAAGCTCAGTTGCTCTGAGCCCGGCGGCCCGAGCTCCCTCGGGCCGCGCAATTCACTGCGTTGCCTTGCCTGGATTAGAGGTGGGGCGCAGCCATAGCGTACCGGTGAAACTCACAAGCGCTGCGATCATGACGTAGGCGACGGGCGCGAGTGTGGGATCAAACGTATGCGACAGGAACGTGAGGTAGAACGGCGCAAAGCCTCCGATCAGCATGACGGTCAGGTTGTAAGCTGTCGACAGGCCGGTTGACAGTACCCGGGTCGGAAACAGATCCGCGAATGCTGCCGGGATCGGCCCGGTGTATGCGGCGCTCAATAGACCGAACACAATCTGGACGCAGATCAGGGAGCCGGCGGCAGGTGTGTGATTGAGGTACGAGTAAAGGGGATAGGCCAAGATCGAGATCAGCAGGGCAGCGCCTGACAGCACCCGCTTGTATCCCCAACGATCAGCCAGCCAACCGAAAAACGGCGCAGTCAGCATCATGATTACGCCGCTTGCCATACTGCCGGCAAATCCGGTAGAGGCCGGCAGCTTCAGCACGTGAATCGCGTAGGTCTGCATATAGAACAGCAATACATAGGTGCAGACAGTCCACATGACGACGATTGATATGCTGATTAGTACCTCCCGGCGATAGCGTCGCAGAACCTCAAGAAAGGGGGAGCTTGAGCGGGCGTTCACAGTGGCTTTTGTGAACGCAGGCGTTTCCTCCAGGCGGCTGCGTATCACATAGCCGATAGGACCGATCAGTACGCCGAGCGCAAACGGAATGCGCCAACCCCATGCACGCAACGCTTCGGCATCGAGCAGCGACGTGGCGAGCGAACCGAGCATTGCACCGCACACGATAGCGAGGCCGACACTAGACTGAATCCAACTCGTGTAGAACGCTCTCCTGCCGGGCGGCGCAATTTCGCTCAGATACGCAGTGGCCCCACCCATTTCCCCGCCGGCCGAAAACCCTTGCAACAAACGGGCGACGACTGCGATCAGCGGTGCCGCAAGACCGGCTTGCTCGTAAGTCGGCGCGATTGCGATGAGTGCCGTACCCAGCGCCATCAGAAGTGCCGACAGCGCCAGCGCTGGCCGGCGACCTCGACGATCCGCGTAGATACCCAGAACGATCCCGCCCAGAGGACGCGTCACGAATCCAACACCGAACGTTGCAATGGCGAGCAGTAGTGCCGTGAACTGGTTCGTTGAGGGAAAGAGAACCGTCGCAATAACAGGGGCGAAAAAGCCGTACAGCGTGAAATCGAACCACTCAAACGCATTGCCGAGAATAGCGGTTGCGACAGCATGCCGAGGTCGCGGCAGCCTTGTCTGATCGGTGAGGCCTGAAGATAAGGTGCCATGCATGGAGATCATTCCTCGTATTTGAACGACTGGTGCGCAAGCGTGCGTCATTTAGCGAAGTTGGAACGCGGCGCACTATTACAAAAATGCCGACTTTGATCGTGGTGTGCATGCTAGTGGAGTCGAGCACCGGGGAAAAACGGAAATTACGCATACCCCCATGCGCCAGAAGCATGATTACCGGTCGGCCCCCAATACGGCATCGTCTTATACATAACTCTTGCCTCATTTTTGAGCGCACCTCCTGGAACCCCTTGAAATAAGGCGCTGCGGGTTGTCGACCGCTGAATGATGGCGGTTCGGCGCTCACAAGCCGGCTCCAGTAAGTCATTGATTTTTAAGGGGTGCGGCGAGATGTGTATAAGACGATGCCAATACGGTTGCTGTTGCACATTGTTGCAACAGCCAACTCGCGAATAGCGTGGTTGCGCGATTCATTGCACGATCACTTGGTGTGATGACGTGGTAGCCACCCCCGAACGTCGCTGTCTCACGTGTTGCGCGAACAAGCGATTTCGTCTCAAGGTGACAGTCGATGATTTGGCGCCATCCGAGCAATACGCCTTGACCGTGCAGAGCCATCTGCACCAGTTGTGGGTAAAGGTTTGAAATAATGGCTCGAGGTTTCTTCGGCATTGGGACGCCGTTGAGACTCAGCCACTCTTCCCATGACATCCAGGTCATCTGTCGGTCGTCTTGCATAAGGAGCGTCTGGCGTGTGAGCTCCTCCGGCGTGACCAGCCGTCCGTCAAGGTAGCTCGGGGAGCAAACGGGAAAGACCTCCTCATCGATAATCGGTTGCGCATTGAACTGTGGGCCACATGACTCGCGCAGGTAGTACAGCCCCACGTCAAACTCGGATGGGGTGAGGGATGTAAATGCGTCGCGAACGATAATGCGCAGGTTGATGTTGGGGTGGCTCGCATGAAAGGACCCGATGCGGGGCGCAAGCCACAGCGTTGCGACACCAGAAGAGCAGGCAACCGCCAAATCAAGGTCGCCATATCGCTTCATGACATCGTATGTGGCATCGGAGCACATCTCTAGAAGGACCCGCACACGATCCGCGTAGCGCTTGCCGGCAACCGTCAGTTGCAAGGCTCGTCGTGGCTCGCGGGCAAACAATGGGCGCCCAAGAAATGCTTCGAGTTGGCCGATTTGCCGACTGACGGCACTTTGCGTGAGGTTGAGTTCGGTCGCAGCACGGGTGAAGCTGCAGTGCCTGACGACGGCTTCGAACGCAATCAGGTATTGGAGCGGTGGAAGCGGGCTGATTCGCATGTGTCGGAAGCAAATAGAACGGTTCGGCCTCGCGCCGCGTGATCGGCCGGACCGGGTGCCCCACCTACGCTTGCGCATGGCCTTCTGGCCACCGTCAACCCACTAAGGTGTGCCCTGATTTGATCGAACTCGGGCGTGACTGCAGCGCTTGGCCCGATATCCGTCGTCATCGGCCGAAGAATTAGTGGCGATTAGGGTCGGGTACCACGTCTTGGGAGATGTTTTCGGCGAGGTCTATTCAACAATGTGAAACATGGATGTTAGTAATTCTGATTGGGTGTGAATGTGTGCCGGCACCCGATCATTCAGACTCCCCAATTTTTGGGCTGAGCAGAATACCGAATCGAGACAATTGTGCGCAAGGGCTATTCTGTTCAATTTTCATATTCGAAAACAGATGCGCGACGTAATGGTGATGGTGTTGATCATGCTATTTTCGCGCGGCCCAGACTGTCATTGAACTTGTGTCCATGGGGTGGCAACGCATTGTCCGATTTCGTTGCGAAAAATTGCCTTGGTTCGCTTTGATACTGACAGCGCTTCTCCAGCGGATATTGTTATCAATTCATAACAACATCGACGGTGCGACGTCACATATCGCTGAAACAGGGGCGCCAAGGCAGTTGTTATTGTGGTGGAAAACTGAGTTCAATAAATTTCATCATGAAACAGCGAACCGTTGCCGGGGATTCTCGATAGCATGCCGACCGCCATCTTTCAAGCGAGCGCGACATGCCTTCGTACAGCCTGCCCCGAAAGTCGAACCCGCGCCGGGTCATCCGAGGGCAACGGGCGTGCTTGCCGCCGGCGAATTTGCGCAGGTGTGGTGAGGCGGCCTGACAATGAGCGGCGTATTCAGACACGTCGACGCCAACGGGCGCGTCACATATTCCGACCTGCCTCCCAGCGAACCCGGCAGGGTCGACGTTCTTTCTTCGTCGGGCAACCGCACGTCCGACGAGGACGCCCGCAAGGCTCACAAGGATGCCGTCACCTATATCAAGGAAGCGCAAAAGCGTGGGCCGAAGATCAAGGACTATCTGGAGTACATCCAGTACCTGCGCGATAAGGGACGCTTCTGGCGCTGGGAGAAAGCGATGCAGGACTTGCGTCGTGAGGATACTGAAGCATGGATGAAGCTGCAGAAGTATCCGCAGTTCCGGCCCCTCTTGAATCGGGCGCTTGGGCTCCAGGCAGGCGAGAAAAACTTGACCGTGGGGATCGGACTGATCACGGGCAAGTACACCGGTAGCGTTGAGAAGTGGCTGGAGACGACAGTCAAAGACATGATGAAGGTGGATCGTTGGGGACCCTATGCAGACGTATTGGGCGCAAAGGCCAGTACGTTGCTTGATCCGCAGCCGACCACCTATTCAAATTCGCGGTGGGGCCAATTCGCCAAGGTCGAAGACCCCAAGGCCGTCCAGGCATCAAAGGATGCTGCCAAGAAGCTCGAAGCTTCGCGGGCCGCGATTCGAGCGTCCAGAGCTACGGCGGTGACACGCGTGCTGAACCCATTGATCGATCTTGGGATCGGTGCGCTCGATACGGATTTTTTCAAGGGCATCTCGGCTGTCGAGGGCATGCGGCTTGGCACGAGACTGGTCGAGAAAGGCATTTTGACTCCTGACGAAGCCTTGGAGTTGCGCGGCATGATGGCACGTGCCGAATTCGACCAAGCGAGAGCCTTGATAGAAGCAGGGGCTGAACGTGCCACAGGAGGTCGGTAATGCATAGGGCCGTTTGGTATGTAGCTTTGTTGCTGGTCGCGCTCGGCGCACAACAGGGCGTCTCTGGCGAAGTTGTGCAGCGTGATCGTTCGGTCTGTCAATCGATGGAGCGCAAGGTCTTCGTGCCATCTCGTGGGGCGGCCATGCCCGATGACGAGTTCATGCGCTTGGTTTTGACCACGGACGACGAGAGGGCGCTTCGGCACGCATTCGCAAGGACTGACATTGATGCGCTACGCGGGCGCAGCAACATGACATTGTTGGCGTTGGCAGCGTCGGCCGGGAACCTCAACGCGATGCGCGTCTTGTTGGACCGAGGTGCGAAGCGCGACAAGCAAACGGGGAGTGGAGAAACACCACTGGAAGCTGCTGTTCTCAATGGGCAGGCACAGGCGGCCTGCATGTTGTTGCAGCGTGGAGCCAAGCTGCCCCCTCCCGCTCATAAACCCTACCTGTTGCCCGCGGCAGCATTGACAGAAGACTTCGCATCTGCGGTTGCGCTCGTTGCCATCTTGAGAGATCACGACTTCGATCCGAACGCCCGTATGAATGGTGATGCGGCGCTTCATATCGCTGCCGAGTTGGGCAACGTCGAATTGGTCCGGTTGCTGCTTGCCAGGGGGGCAAGCGTTGAGCAACGGAACAGCAGAGGTGAAACGGCGCTGGCGATCGCGCAGCGCTCCAGTCAGCCCGAAATTGCGCAAATACTCCGCGCAGCAAAACGGATGAAGTAGGTAGCCAACCGCAAAAAAAAATCGGGGAGGAATCACGTGACCAGCATGCTAGAAGCCGCCCAGGCACTGCAAGCGCTGATGAGCGGTCAGCGCCAGAACAAACGATTGCTGCGTCTATCGTTCCCGCGCAATGATGCCCCGCCCGGCGCCCTGATGGTGGCGAACCGGCTCGAAGCCTACGAAGGTCTGTCCCGCGATTTCCAGTTCACGGTTGAGATCCTCTCGGACAATCCGGACATCGAGCTCAAGGACGTCCTGGGCAAGATGGTCACGGTGGAGCTCGTGCGCGATGACGGCAGCCTGCGATATTTCAACGGCTACGTGTTCGACTTCCGTTTCGTCAAGAACGACGCGGGGTTCTCCTACTACGACATGGTGCTGCTGCCATGGCTCGCCTTCCTGCGTTATCGACGCGACAACTACCTGTTCCACGGAAAATCCGTCGAAGATCAGACCGACATCATCTTCGACGACTACGACGTGCGCGACTGGAAGATCAAGGCCCTGGGCGACGATCCGCCGATGACCGATGCCTGCCAGTACGACGAAAGCGACTACAACTACCTGCACCGTCGTTGGGAAGCCAATGGCTGGCTCTATTGGTATGAGCATCGTAAGGACGGCCATACTTTGGTGCTGTGCGGCGACAGCACGCGCTCGGAGCCGATCGATGGTGACGGAGCGATGGCTTGGCAAGGCAGGAGCGGTGTCACCGAATGCGGCTTGACGTCGTTCTCTGCGGTGCGCACGGTCGCGGCGACGGCCTATGCGGCATCGAGCTTCGACTTCAAGCGCCCGAAGCCAACGTTTGCAGATGTGCCGACGCTCAACAAACAGGGCAAGATTCCGCAACTGGAAGTCTACGAATACGCGGGTGCGTACGGCTTCAAGAACTCAGCGGCCGGCCGCGACTTCGTACGCTTGCGCATGGAGGAGATCGAAGCGGCCGGCAAGCATTTCGAGGCCAACGGCGACGATGACCGTAGCCAGTGCGGCCGCACGTTCAAGCTCACAGGCAATTTGGGGTTGCGTTCGTTGGGCGAGGCTGACGCCAAGGACAACGAATTCCTGATCCTTGAGGTCAAGCACTCGATCAGCAACAACTACGAGACGCGCCAGAGCCAGGCGTCGGAATATCGCAGTTCACTGACCTGCATCCGCAAGAAAATTCCGTGGCGGCCGGGGCGCGGCTTCAACAGCGACGAGCCCAAGATCTACGGCTTGCAGACCGCCATTGTGGTCGGCCCCAAAGGCGAGGAGATTTACACCGACGAACACGGCCGCGTGCGCGTGCAGTTTCATTGGGACCGCGAGGGCGGTTACAACGAGAAATCGTCGGCATGGGTGCGGGTTTCCAGCACCTGGGCCGGCAGCAATTTCGGCTTCGTCGCGATTCCGCGCATCGGTCAAGAGGTGGTCGTGCAGTGGCTGGACGGCAATCCGGATCGTCCGCTCATCACCGGGCGTGTCTACAACCAGGACAACATGCCGCCCTGGGAGCTGCCGGCCAACCGCACGCAGACCGGGATCCTGTCGCGTTCCAGTCAGGGTGGCAGCTACGAGAACGCCAACGCGCTGCGCTTCGAGGACAAGAAAGGCGCCGAGGAAGTCTGGCTGCACGCCGAGAAGGACCAGCGTATCGAAGTCGAGCACGACGAGAGCCATTGGGTCGGCCACGACCGCAGCAAGACGGTCGACAACGACGAGACCGTGCACGTGAAGCACGACCGCACGGAGACGGTCGACAACAATGAGACCATCACCGTCCACAACAACCGGACCGAACGGGTCGATCACAACGAGTCCATCTCCATCGGCGACAACCGTACCGAGGACGTCGGCCAGAACGAAACCATCAGCATCGGCAGCAACCGCAGCGTGACCATCGGCGGCAACAAGACCGAGACGATCACCATGGCCAAGGCGGAGACCATCGGCATGGCCAAGGCGCTGTCGATCGGTTTGGGGTACCAGACCACGGTAGGTGGTGCGATGAACACCACGGTGGGCCTGGCGCAGTTTGAAGAGGTGGGGCTGTCCAAGCAGACCGTGGTCGGCAAGAGCTATCACATCACCGTGGCTGATGAGCTGACCATCACCGTCGGCAAGTCGAAGCTCGTCATGAAGTCGGACGGCACCATTTCCGTCAACGGGCACACGCTCAGCGTCGGCACCAGCGGCGAGCAGGTCTACAACGCCGACGGCAACATCGTCATGAACGGCAAGAAGATTCAGGAGAACGGATGAAACCCGAATCCAAGGCGGATGCCGTCCAGGCGGCGGAACCGCAATCGACGTCTCCCGAGGCGTTGCTCGACCAGGTCGTCGCGCGTGCGGTACCGCCGCTGCGCGCCGAAGGCATTGCGGTCGGCCGGCTCGATGCCTTGGCCGTGGACGGCACGCCCAGGGTCGCGATCGACATGTGGGGCCTCACCGGTCTGCAGGCGCGCAGCGTGGTGCCGGTCGAAGCCGGGCATCTCGGCCAGGCCGTAGCGCTCGGCTTTGAAAATGCAGACCCTCGTCGCCCCATCATCCTCGGCTTCATGATCGCGCCGCAACCTCCCGCGCAACCGGAAGCCCGCGTGGACGGCCAGCGTGTCGTGCTGGCCGCCGAGCAGGAAATCGAACTGCGCTGCGGTGAATCGGCCATCGTCCTCTGCGCCGACGGCACGATCCAGATCCGAGGCAACTACATCACCAGCTACGCCACGGCGAGCCAGCGCATCCTCGGCGGCGCCGTCAATCTCAACTGAGGCCCACTGTATGGAAGTGGTTGTCGGAAGCGAGCGACTGGCGGGCGGTGCCATTACCGCGCTCGACGTTAGCGGGCGCGAACACCTGGTGCTGGTGGCCAAAGCGACCTGGAGCCTTCCCGCGCCGGGCGAGCGCCCGCGCCCGCTGCCGCCCCAGCCCTTGGCGATGGCCGACATCTTTGTCGGCGAGCCCGGCCAGAGCGCCATGCTGTACGGCACCGACTTTGCCCGCTTCAAGCCACGGTGCGATGTGTTGTTCAACGCCAGCGCCCACGCCCCGTCGGGCCAGCCGGTCCGGGAGCTGCTTGTGGCCTGGCAGGTCGGCTCGCTCAAGAAAGGCGTGCACGTTGTCGGGCCGCGCATGTGGCGCAAGCGTCTGGGTATGGTCAGTCTGACCAAGCCCGAGCCCTTCACGCAGATGCCGTTGCATTACGGGCTGGCGTTCGGTGGATCGCGCACCTATCAAAAGGGGCGCGGCGACCAGGCCCAGGAGCTGACCGAGGCCTACCTCGCCAACCCCGACGGTATCGGCTGGTTCGGCAAGCACACGACGGGCGACATCGACGGTGCCCGTGCGCCCAGCCTCGAAGCGCTGGACGATGCGATCTCGGACACTGATGGCAAGCATCAGCCCGTGGCCTTCTCCGCCATCGCCCGGCATTGGGCGCCGCGTCGGCAGTACGCCGGCACCTACGATGAGGCTTGGCAGAAGAACGTGTTCCCTTTCCTGCCGAACGACTTCGATGAGCGCTTCCACCAATGCGCGCCTGAGGATCAGCAGATGGACTATCCCATGGGCGGCGAGCCGGTCATCCTGCGCCATCTGACGGCCGGTCGCGATCACGTGGAATTCCGCCTGCCGGCGTTCGACACGGTGCATTTCCGCGTCCTGCGCAAGGACTACAGCACCGAGATGCCGCAACCCGTGGTCGACACGCTGTACTTCGAACCGGACGAAGGCCGCTTCTCGGCGGTCTGGCGTGCCAGTGTGCCCATCCGCCGCCGGTTGCAGGAATTTGCCACCGTTGCCATCGGCCCGGTGGATCCGGCTTGGTGGGAAGCCGTTCAAAGCGGCGGTTGTGAAGGTTGCTCCGAGCCGGAGGCAATAGAAGAGGGCATCAGTGGGGTGGACGCATGAGTGCTGGCTGGCTGCGTATCTTTACAACGCACTCGGGCGGAGCAGAGCGACAAGCGTCTGCGCTGCTGCCGCTGCGTATCGCTTCGCGTGGGATGTGCTGCTCAGTCGGCCATAACGCCCGAGCGGCAACCGCTGCTATCCGGGCGCGCATGAATCACTTCCGGGAGACAGACTTTCTTGCGCCAAACGGCAAGCCCATGATGGGTGCAGCGCTGTACGAGGTCGAGCAGTGGGGAGCTGTGCGCTCAAAAGCCATGTTCGAGGCCGTGCTGAAAGAGAGCCTGGCGCCCTTCGGCGGAGTGGCGAGTGAGGACATCGCGCTTTTGCTGCTCTTACCGGAAGAGGATCGTCCCGGTGCCAGCATTGGCTGGGCCGAGTTTGCCACGCTGAAGGGCCTGCGTTTGCCTGGCGCCAGCTATCACCCCGAATCATCTCTGTTGCCGCTCGGTAAGGCCGGGATTGGCACGGCTGTACAGCTGGCACAGAACCTGTTCGGTCGGTCGACAACACCGCCGAGGCTCGTGGTTTTGATCGCAGTCGACACCTACTTCACTGCGGCCACGATCTCTCATTACCTCAGGCACGACCGCGTCAAGTCTGCAGACAACCCTGACGGATTTACGCCGGGCGAAGCTGCGGCAGCGATTGTTCTGACGCCGACACCCGGTCGTAGCCCGGCCCTCTGGATCGAGGGCGCTGCGACAGCGGAAGAACCGGCGCCTCTCGGAGCGGACGCGCCTTGTCGCGCCGCTGGGTTGAAGCAGGCCATACGCGGTGCGGCTCAGGCAGCCCAGTGTGAGGTCGCAAACCTCGCATTTCACGCTAGTGGTGTTTCCGGGGAGAGCTGGTATTTCCGGGAAGCAAGCCTCGCGGTGACACAGTCGTTAGAGCGGCGTATCGAGAGTTTTCCCCACGAGATCATTGCGCGCAGTGTGGGGGAAACCGGTGCTGCTGCACCGGTCTTGACGCTGGCTTGGCTTGCCGATGTGATGGGGCGCGATGATGGCCCCGGGGCGGGAGGACTGTTGCATTTCGCCAATGACAACAGCCTGCGATCGGCTTTGGTTGTCCGCCACAGGGTATGAATGGGGTCCAAACCATGCAAACCAACGTATTTGCCAACAATCTTGAGATCGCCAGCAAGGCGGCAGATGGAAAGGCTATCTCGGCCTTCCCGGATCCTTGCTGGAGTCCACCCGCACCATCGGCGGGCCCAGTGGTGATCCCGTATTCGAATACCGTGTTCGCCAAGGACATTACGAACGGTACACGCACGGTCTTCATTTGCGGTAAGGAGGTGGCGATCGAGGACCATTCCTACTTCGCGACCAGCACGGGCAATGAAGCCGCGACCGAGGCATTTGCCAAGGGCACGGCAACCCACGTCATCAAGGGCAAGGCTTACTTCCAATCTTGGTCGTTCGATGTCGTCTTCGAAGGCTTTGGCGTTGCGCGACACACGGATTTGACGACGCATAACCATGGATCGAAGCCGGCCAATACGCCACCGACGTATTACATGGACGACCCGGATACCAAGGCGAAATGCAAGGACGACCTCGACAAGCTGAAGAAGAAATGCGAGCACAGCGAAGAGAAGAAGAAAAAACGCAAGAAGAGTAAGACCATGCCGGCCGGCAAGGATGACAGCAACTCGGGATCGTGGGTGCTGAACCACTGCGAGGGTCTGTTCATCAAACCGTCCAGCATCAAAGAGTTTCAGGACTGGGTCGATGACGTCAACGACTATCCCAAGGCGGCATGGAACGCTATCGAGGAAGTCGCCAAGAACAAGATCGTCGACAAGCTCGAACTCGAAGTGACCGAATTCGCTGCCAAGAAGGCAGCCGCCTTCGCGGCACGCCGTGGGCTAACTGGTTGGATTCCTATTGTTGGCCAAGTGATTGCGGTTGCGGACCTGGTTTATACCGGCGTGCAGGCTTATGAGAGGGTGCAGGAGATCAAGGCGGAAATCGCTGAGGTCAAGGAGACCGTTGATCGCCTCAAGCAGTCGGCGGAGAAGGTTCGTGACACCTTCAAGAAGTACGACATCAAAAATCTGACCGACATCAACAGCGAGCAGACCCAGGCGCTGATGAGCGATGTCCAGACGGCTATCGCAACGGCCGATCCTTGTTTGCGCGCTCGTAAATGCACTTTGGTTCCTTACAGCAAGTCGGGCTCGGGGCCTGCCAACTGGGCGGGGAAAGGATGCTGCCCAGGTCAGACGGGACATCATTTGTTGCCGGATGCCATGTTTCGCGATCCCAACAGCGCCGCTCGCGATGGCGCATTCGAACAGTGGAAGAGCTCGTATTCCGGGAAGAAGGCGGCCACCGATCTCAAGATGAGTGACATGCCTCGCGACAAACTCCCGAAGGCCAAGTGTTGGGAGGGCTATACGGAGTCCCGGGCACCTACGATTTGCCTGGAGGGAACTTCCAATAATCATGGATCCCATGGCGCAGCGCATGCTGCTACCAAGGCGCTTCTTGCTGATGCGCTCGGCCAGAAGGAAATGGACTATGAAACGGCCCGTAACAGAATGTCGACGATGGTGCACAAGACCTATGGATGCAACAAAGAGTGCATCGACAAGCAACTCGATGCGTACTACAAGAAAGCACACAAGTGTGGGGACTTAGACAAGGCCAAGGTGACACCACACTCCGGAGCTGCGGGCGATACAGCCAAGACAACCGGCGGCGAAATGTAAAAGGACGCAAATGATGATTTTTGATAGGGATAGGTACGATCAGTTTTTCAAAGGTTTTACGGTTTTTGATTGCGCGATCGGCTACGACAACACGAGATACTGCTTTGTGTTGGTGGAACAGACCGAATCTCCTCATCGGGACCCTCTGCCCAGAACACGCTTTCTGTTCGTTCGCACGGAAAGGTCGGTCGAACGGCGATTCTATTTTCAGGAATTCGGCCACTTTGACTTCACGAGGGTCGCCTTTGCAGAAGCAGCGACCACTCCCGAATTCGTGGCGGTTGACATGGAGGGGCACACGTTCTCTTACAACGGCACAGCCGCGGATGAGGAGGTTCCCGGAGTCGACACTCGATGGTTGGACGGAAAGCGTCGAGCGGGCTTGATGACCGTGAAGCGGGTGAATGGCGAAATACTGGCGATCGGTAGTGACCGTTTCGTTTTTCGGCGCATTGGCCCCAAGAACTGGCAGGAACTACCGGGTCTCGCTCGCCCAACAGAACGATTGGACGAGTCAGCCTACCCCTTGGATTTTGGCTTCGCCGATGTCGATGCTTTCTCAAAGGACGATCTCTACGCAGTGGGTGGTGCTGGCGATGTTTGGCATTACGACGGTCAAGGATGGACGCAACTTCCCTTCCCCTCGAATGAGTTGCTTTACACCGTCTGCTGCGCCGGTGACGGGAACGTCTACATCACTGGCAACATGGGCTCACTCTGGGTTGGTCGGAAAGACCGCTGGAAGCGCTTGGCGCAGGGCACGTTTTCTGTTCCCTTCAAGGACACCGCTTGGTTTGCTGGACGCCTTTGGTGCGGGTCTGACTATGGGCTGTGGGTTCTGCAGGATGGCAAGTTGGAGGTTCCCGATCAACCCGCTGAAGTGCGAACTGCTTGTGGCGTGATCGACATTAGCCCTGATGGCTTGACCATGCTGACAGCCAGCCCACATGGGGCTGCCCTCTACGATGGTGATAAGTGGGAGCTGCTGTTCTCCAGCTCTGCTTTTGCGGAGCCGTCCAAAAAAGCCAGCGAGCGGCAGCAGCTTGGACGCGGTGGGGAACGATTGACCACTCACGATGGGATGCAGGCATTGCTCGACGTGATTGGCAACGATGGTCCCGAAGCATCGCTGCAGGCGCTCGCCGACCCTGCCAAGCTCGATCTCCCGGCCCTGCGCGCACATAGCTGGCTGCTGCTCGTCAATGCGATCAGTGCTCAGAGCGGATGGGCTGAGTACAACCAGGTCGTGAATCGCTTGATAGAGTTGGGAGCTGATCCCGACGCCGTCGAGCAGGAATCTGGCCTGACGCCAAGGGCACTCGCCCAGAGCATGGGCCTTCCCTTGGCCTGAGATGAACGGTGCTGACTGCGTGATTCCAGCAATCATTTCTCCTCTCGTCGGTCGTCATGCCGCGGATGCGGCGTTCTACTGGCTGCAACTTGACCAATCAATCGCCGCGTTTCAGCTCACGCCGACCCGATATCGGTTGTTCAACAGCCGCCTCGATGCGCATCTAGAGGGGGTGGCTATCGCTGGTGCCGAAGGCGTGCGCCCCGCGTTCGCCGCGCTTGAGCGCTGGAAGAAGCCCGGCGAAGCCTTCGTGTGCACCTGGCTTGTCGGTCAGCATCCAGATGAAGAGGCGGTCGCAACGCTCGCCGCGTATCTGGAGAGCCAACCCGACGTCCTCCTTCGGGGGGCGATCTCCGCGCTTGCTTGGTTGCCACAAGCTGTGGCGCGTCCTTTGATCGAGCGCTGGAGTCAGCCTCAGGCATCTGCCGCCCTTCAGGTTGTGGCGTTGCGGGCTACGGCCTTGCGCGCTTCAGACGTCGCCGAAGCATTGGCGGCCCCTTTGGAGGAATACATCGCTTCGCCATCGCCTTACGTGCGTGCCGCCGCCTGCAGGGCACTCGGCAAGCAACCGTCTGAATCGGCGGGGCCGCTGCTGCGTGCCGCGCTGCAGGATGAGGAGATGGCCGTGCGCGCAGAGGCGGCCGTTGCTCTGGCCGGTATGCCCGAGCCCGGCGAAGCCAGCGCGGTGCTCTGGCATTGCGTCGCGGCGCAGGCTACCGTCCACGGTCAGGCCACCGGCTGGTACCGGATGCAGGCTACACGCCGGCTAAATCGCTGGACACGCTATCTCGCATGGCTGGCGCCTCTGGGCCATGCCGATCTGCCCGCGCTGTTCGATCATTTGCCGCCCCGCGTAGGATTGACCTTCGCGCTCTATCACGGCGATGGCGGTCATCTTGGCCGCGTGCTGGCCGCCCTGGCCGATCCGGAAACGGCTCGCTATGCCGGATGGGTCTGGCAGTCCCTGACAGGCGTAGACCTGGAGGCCGCAGGCCTCACCTTGCCGGAGCCGGAGATGGCGCCCACGCGTGGCCCGATCACCGATGCGCAACTGGATGCCGACAACGGCCTGCCCCTGCCGAACGTCGCCGCGATCGCTAGCCATCCTGTCGCCCTGACGCCCGGTACACGTTGTCTGCTCGGCCGCGAACTCACCGTGGCCGAGGCTATCCATTTACTGCAGGTAGCCCCCCAGGCAATTCGAAGCGTCGCCGCGCTGTCCTTGCGGACGACCCTGCCGCGCCTGGCTCCCAACATCCGGGGCAGTATCCGGGACCAGCAGGCCCAACTGAACGCGCTTCGAGCCGCGACGCAAGCATGACTACCCAACTCGACCCTTGGACCCATGCACGTGAGATCGCCGAGCGGCTTGGCCATTCATCGGCTCGCCTCGTCGTTGCCCTGGGTGCAGAGAGCTGGTGCGAGAAGTGCCGTGCCTTGCGCCCGGTGTTTGACCGCTGGGCAAGCGAGGCCGGGCCGCATGAGGTGCGGCTGTGGCTCGACCTCGAAGACCACGCGGAATTCGTCGGCGCGTATCTGCCGCCGGGCCTACCGATGCTGTTCGCCTACGAAGGCGACAGGCTCACGCACGCGCATGTGCTGGAGCCTGGAATCACAGCGATAGATCGTGCGTTGGCCGGAGGAACGGCTCCGAGCGGCCTCGCTGATCCAGGCATTCGCGGACGTCTGCTTCAAGCGGACTGGGCGATGTAGCGCACCGGCTTCGTGGCCGGCGCCTGTCTATTGATCCGATACGGTGAAGATTGCACGATGCAGACAATAACCCTTCGTCGCGAGCTTTGGTTTTTTCAGGATCCGTTGGTCAATGCAACGGTCGCCAAGTCGGTGGCGGCGTTGTCACCGGCGTTCAAGCATTTGCCGGCGCCGGTGCGGCTTCGGGCCAGCGGCGCGCTGCGTGCATGGGATCTTCTGAGCGAACGTGACGCGCGGGTGGCGAAGGCCCGCAGAATCGTCAGCGACCCCGATACAGGGTCCCACGAAGCATTCATGGCGCTGATCGATGCGATCACACCGAGCATTGTTCTTTCGAAGGTGGACCGCGAAGGTGCCGCAGAGGACCTCCGCGGCAAGATGAGCGCGATCATGATGCCGCTGACCTTTTGGTGGCGAGGTGGCGCGCTGTATGAGCCCACGTTGTCATTGGGGACCCTGCTGAGCGGAAGCGATATCGCCTCGGACCTGCCTGCACAGTTGCTGACGCCACCGCTGCACACGCTGTGCATCGTCCCGCCCTGGCAACACCGCCACCATTGCGGTGGCTCACATGCCATTTTCCTGTTCGAGTTCCCCGGTGCGCCAGCGGCCGGGGCGACGGGGCGGGCGCTGGCGATGTCGAGTTTCGGGGCGTCGGAGACGGGGGGCGTCGTAGCCGAAGGCTTCTGCGTGACCATCGACGACGAGAACGCGCCGCTGCAACCGGTCATCGATCAGGAATTGGATCGGCAGTGCAGTGACGCTGAAAGCGCCTGGGAATTGCATCAAATCGAGGCCTCTCGTGATCGCTGGCGACAGCGCCTGGATTACGTGACGAAGACCCTGCTGTACCTGCGCTTGGATGGCGCCGAGCTGCGCCACCTTCAGCCGTACAGCGCCGCACCCAAGGCGTTTCCGGGGCTTGGCCGGCGCAAGCGTGAGGAAAAGTTGGCGCAGGTGGACCAACTGTACGATCGCTATATCGTTGGGCCGGCATCGCTCGAAGGCGTCCATGGCGGGGAGCATGGTGAACGCTTGACGCCTGGCCAGGCACTGCCGGCGCATTGGCGGCGCGGACATTTCCGCATGCAGCCGCACGGGCCGCAATCATCGCTACGCAAAGTCATTTTTGTGGCGCCTGTCATTGTCCGGGCGGACAGGTTGACGACTGTGGATTGACGCCTGAAGCGTTCTCGCCGGCCCCGAAGGTTCGCTCGACCTCTCTACATGAAAGGCACAGGAATCTCAGGTCAGGCAAAAAGGCCCATCGTGTTACCCAAAGCCCTGCGAGGCGTCGGTCGCTGAATACCCAACATCCGAGCAGCAACAAGGACAGGGCCTACTTCTCTGTCTTTCCATGCATGACCATAATGGTCTGTTGCATGAGAGCGCACAGTGTTTCCTTTCTATCCTTGACGGCGAATACCTCCGCCTTCGTAACAATCAGCGTGGCGATGCGCGAGGCTGAGTCGTTCGGCGCTGCGGCGCTGGCTTTCGACTTCGACCGGTTCCTGCAAATGTTGGATGTGTGAACGTCTTCAAAGCCCCGTCATGGGCTTTGCATTTCGAATATCAGAGTCAAGAAATGTTCAGGTGTGATGTTGAAACCTGGCGGATAGCATGACTGTCTTTACCAATATGCCTATCAGGAAATGAAGCACGGTCACCGGTTCAAGCCAATGTGACGCGGTATTCGTTTGTTGGTCGATTTCATGAAGGCGATGTCCTGTCGTACGACTTGTCGCTCTTGGCGTGGGACGGGGATTGGGTGCAACTGGATGCCTGTTCGATATCAAACCCATGGTCATCAGAAATGGCGAGTCACGCGATCTCGGCGAGATCGTTCGATTGTTCAATGATTATCGGATGTTCTATGCGCAGGATTCAGACATCAAGCTTGCGGAGCGGTTTATTCGCAAGAGAATGGAAAACGAAGAATCGCTGATATTCGTGGCGGACGTCGGTCACAATGCGCTGGCCGGCTTTTGCCAGTTGTATCCGACGTTCTGTTCGGTGGCCGCTGCGCCGATCTACGTTTTATATGACCTGTTTGTGTCGCCCGATGCGCGGCGCTGCGGCATCGCGAAGCAGTTATTGCAGGCTGCGGCGCGCCAGGCGAAGGTCGATGGCAAGGCCCGCGTCGATCTGATGACGGGCACACAGAATTTCAACGCACAGGCGCTTTACGAAAGGCTTGGCTGGAAGCGCGACGAGCTTTTCCACACTTACAGCCTCACCATCGAGTAGTGCGCCGGCGCCGGCATGTGCGCCTGGAATTCCGGCTCGCTTCGGGAATGGCCGGTGATCAATACCAACCTTCATGCCACGTCCCGCCTGGCGTGCACCAGTCAGCGTCCTCTTCGGACGCCGGGCACCGCACCTGGATGACCACCGCCGCGATGTGCCTCACCAGTCGGTGGCTACCAACCTGTTCAATCGAGCATCGCTAACCTTGCCGTTGGGCGTCGCGACGGCAGAACCACCTTGAAAATGATCTTGCTGAATCCGGCGACCGACATGTCACCTATCCCCGTCCTCATGCAGCATCTGAAGCGCCTTGCCGTTCAGCCCAGCCTGGAGCCACTGCAATGAAGCCGACCGTTTGCACGCCCGCAGCCGACGAGATTCTCGATGTGGTCGGCATCGGGATTGGCCCGTTCAACCTGAGCCTGGCTGCGTTGCTCGCCGAAGCCGGATACGACCGCACCGTATTCCTCGAACGCAAGCCGCGTTTCAGTTGGCATCCCGGTATGCTGCTCGAGGGGACCACGCTGCAAGTGCCGTTTCTTGCCGATCTGGTCAGCCTGGTCGCGCCGACCAGCCGCTTCAGCTTCCTGAATTATCTGCAGGCCCACGACCGTCTTTACAAGTTCCTGTTTTTCGAAAACTTCCATATCCCGCGTCGGGAGTACGAGCACTATTGCCAGTGGGTCAGCGATCAATTGCCCAGCCTGCGGTTTGGCAGCGAGGTCATGCGCGTCGACGTGGTGGACGGTTGCTACCGCGTGACGGCGCGCGCGGGCAACTGCGAAAGCATCTACTACGCGCGTAACCTTGTGCTCGGCACCGGCACACAACCGTGGCTGCCGGCGTGCCTGCATACGCTCGCGCAGCGCTTGCCGCAAAGGGTGATGCACACCGCGGACTATGCGCAACGCTTCGATCTCGCAGGCAAACATCGCGTGCTGGTGCTGGGCTCCGGTCAATCTGCGGCGGAAGTCGTCCAGGCGCTGCTCGCCCGACAGGGCGACGACGAGGCTGCGCCATTCGAGCTGAATTGGTTCACCCGGTCCCCGGGTTTCCTGGCGATGGAATATTCGAAGCTGGGGCTTGAGCATTTCACGCCGGACTACACCGCTTACTTCCACGGGCTGACGCAGAACGTCAAGGACCGGGTGGTGCCGAAGCAGGGCCTGTTCTACAAGGGCATCAGCTTCAAGACGATCTCGGCGATCTATGACTGCCTGTACCACCGCAGTGTCGGTGGCGCCCCGTTGCCGGTTCAACTGCGTGCCTTGTGCGAATTGCGCGACGTGGAACTGACCGCGAATGGACGGCTCGATGCGCAGTTCGTGCACCTGCAGACGGGCCAGACGTTTTCCATTGTGGTCGACGCGATCATATCGGGCTCGGGCTACCGGTATACGTTGCCGTCGTTTCTCGACGGCCTCGGCGACTGTGTCGAGTACGACGATATGAAACGGCTGAAGATCGACGCCGGCTATCGGGTCGAGCATCGCGGTCCCGGACAGATCTTCATGCAGAACGGCGAACTGCACACGCACGGTATCGGCGCACCCGACCTGGGTCTCGGTGCCTGGCGGGCGGCGAGCATTGCCAACCAGATCGCCGGGCGTGAACTGTATCGCCTGTCGTCGCGGGTGGCATTCCAGACGTTCGGAGCCGAAGCGGACAACGCGCCATCGACCGCCGGCACAACACCCAGCCCCTCACATCAGACCATCGAGACAATTGAATGAACGCCCGAAAAACATACGTGCTCATTCCGGTGATGCCGACACCGAATGGTCCATTGCATCTTGGCCACGTCGCGGGCCCGTTTCTCAAGATGGACATGCTTGCGCGGCATCTGCGGCGCAACGGCGAAATGGTCGCGCTGGTCTCTGCGACCGATCCTTACGAGACCCATGTGCTGCCCCGCGCCGACGAGCAGAACAAGCCCGTCGAGGCGATCTGCGCGGAAAACCATCGGGCGATTCACCGTTGCCTGCAGGCACTCGACATTCGCTACGACGCTTTTATCGATCCGCTCGCATCGCCATATCGGGCGCGCCTGAGCGGCATCACGCGCGAAGTGCTCGATGACCTGAACGCGCAGGGATTGCTGCACGCGCGCAACGAACCCGTCCACGTCAGTCGCCGCACCGGGCGGATGATCGTCGGCAGCCGGATCGTCGGCACCTGTCCATGCTGCGGCGTCGAAATGGGCGGCTACCATTGCGAAGGATGCGGGATGGAGGTCTGGCCCCGCGACCTGATCGCCCCGCGCGCCGCACCGGCGGACGACACGGTTGAGGTGGAAGAGCGGGCCAGTGTTTTCCTCGATGCCGACATCCCCGCGCTCAAGCGTCGGATGCTCGAAGCGCGTGTGCCGGCGGATGTCCGCCGCATCGCCGAACGGTTCATGCATGCGACGGGCGGGGTGGTGCGGCTCTCGAACCCGGGCGAATGGGGGGTGGCCTGGCCGGACGGGCAGGCTACCGCACCGTCGGTGGTGTTCACCTACACGGCGCTGTTCATGCTGTCGGTGTTGTGCGGCGAGGTGGCGCGTGAGCGGCTCGCGCTCGACCACAATCCGTTCGATCAGCGCTCCGATGCGTTCATCGTCACCAGCTTCGGCTTCGACAATACGGTGCCTTTCTGCGTAGGGGTGGAGACGCTCGCACAACACAGCCGGCGCTATCGCGGCTTCGACCGTTACCTGACGAACTTCTTCTACACGCTGGACGGACGGAAATTCTCGACGAGCCGCCAGCATTGCATCTGGGCCGACCAGGCGGTGCGGGAGCTGGGCGTGACCTCGGACGTATTACGCTATTTCCTGGCCAAAACCAGCCCGGAAGGCGGACCGAGCGATTTCTCGCGCGACGGCTTCGACGCGTTTCGGCGCGCAGTTGAACCCCGCCTGGCGCAGATGAGCGCCGCGCTCGAATCTGGCACCGGCGGCGATGCGGCCGACCCCTATGCGGACACGCTGGCACGACTCGCCGCGGACATGGAGGCGGCCTTCGATGTCGACCATTTCAGCTTGCGTGCCGCGACACGCTGCATCGATCAATGGCTCGCACTCGAATGGCAGCCGGTACAGGCTGCCGCGTATGTGCGCGGCTTTTGCGTGCTGGCCTACCCGGTCATGCCTGAGCTGGCCCTGACCCTGTGGGGCCGGCTCGGCCACGAAGGCTTGCCCCGTTATCTGGCCGTGACCGAACTGGAGGCAGCCGAATGACGCGTTCCCCCATCCGCCTTGCGTTCCAGGCACCCCAGGTCTCGGAGACGGGGCTGAGCGTCGAGGTGATCGATTTCGGTTTTCTGCGCGCGGCCGCGATGTTCGAAGCATCGCGTTTCGAGGTTGCTGTCGGCGGGTTTTCTCCGCCGGAGAAACATCCCGAGCGTGAGATCTGGATGATCGCGGCCGGCTCGGGCAGGCTTGACTATCGCGGCGAGGTGACGGAAGTGCGAAGCGGCGATTGCCTGACATTCGACCCGAACGTCGAGCACAGCGTGCACAACACCGGCACCGAGCCCATGCGCATCTTCTCGGTCTGGTGGACCGAGCGCGCACCGTGATGCGTGAAGCGGCGACCCTTGGCGGCACCGGGATGGGCGTCCCCCGAGCCCGATTCCGATTCTGGTCGCCGCATTGGTGACGACGTCCGTGATTGCGCAGATCGATCGGATTCTGGCACAACAGTATTCAGTCTGCCGCCGCCGATGCGCGTGCGCTGATCGGGCACGAACGCTCGGCGCAAATCGACAGTCTTGGCATGAACGGCCTTGAGGGCCGTCCACCCGGGGGCATCGCGAGAGCGCGGCGCGGCACGCGCTTCAAGCGCTGTCCCGCTCGACCAGCGTGAAGCCGACGTCGACCGTGCGGCGCGTCTCGTCGCCGTGCTCGATGCGCTCGATCAGCAGCGAGGCCGCCAGCTTGCCGATGCCCGTGCCGTCGATGCGGATGGTGGTGAGGGCGGGTGTGGTGTCGTCGGCGAACGCCTGGTCGCCGTAGCCGACCACGCGCAGTTGCGCGGGCACGGCCAGACCCCGGTGGCCGGCTTCCATCAGCACGCCCAGCGCGAGGATGTCGGCGCCGCAGAACACCGCGTCGATGTCCGGGTGCCGGGCCAGCAGTTCGCCCAGCGCGCGCCGGCCGTCGCCCAGGTTGGCGGGGGATTGCGCGGCGATCACGGGGATGTCCGCATCGGCTCCGAACGCCTTCACGAAGGCCTGGGCGCGCGCCTGCGCACGGCGGTCGTCCGGCGTGATGACGGCGGGGCGTTGCGCGCCGCGCTGCTTCAGGTAGCGCGCGGCCGCCTGCCCGACCTTCTGGTGCGAGAAGCCGACCAGCATGTCCAGCGGCGTGCGCGTGATGTCCCACGTCTCCACCACCGGAATGCCGGCGGCCTGCAGCTTGCGCCGCACGCTGGCCGAGTGCACCACGCCCGTGAGCACAATGCCCGCGGGGCGCCGCCCGACGATGGCGTCGAGCAGCGCATCCTCGCGCGATTCGTCGTAGCCGCTCTGGCCGATCAGCAACTGATAGCCGGCGGCCGCCAGCTCGGTGGTCAGCGCGGCGATGGTTTCCTGGAACACGCTGCCCGCGATGGTGGGGATCAGCGCGACAATCAGCCGGCTGCGGTTGGAGGCCAGCGAGCCGGCCACCAGGTCGGGCGTGTAGCCGGTCTGGCGCACCGCCGCGCGCACGCGCTCGAGCGTGTCGGACGAGACCAGCGCCGGTGTGTTCAGCGCGCGCGATACCGTAACCTTGGTCACGCCGACCAGCTTGGCAAGGTCGCTCAATGTGACGCGCCCGGTGCTTTTGCGCGCGCGGCGCACGGGGACGGTTTCTGCGAGGGGCGCGTTGGAGGATCGGGTCACGGGCGGTTGTCGGGTGGGCAGGGAAAAGGCGGGCTAGCAATTATCGCAAAAGCCGTCTAGGATGGCGCGAATGTTACCGGTTACATAAACCGGTAACATCGAGACCCAACCATCAAGAACGGCTGCACCGAAGACAGCCACGGAGGAGCAAGGATGCTGCAGGCAACCCAGGCCGACGACGCGACCCACGATGGTCCGCTGATCCGGCTGAACGCGGCGGACAATGTGCTGATCGCCCGCGCGGCGCTGTCGCTCGGGCAGCCGCTGTCGCTGGGCGGCGCGACGGTGCGCCTGCGCGCCCAGGTGCCGGCCGGCCACAAGATCGCGGCGTGGCGCATCGCGCGGGGCGAGGCCATCCGCAAATACGACACCGTCATCGGCCGCGCCGCGCGCGACATCGAGGCGGGCGAGCACGTCCACACCCACAACGTCGAGCTGATCGACTTCGAGCGCGACCCCGGCTTCTGCCAGGACGTACGCCCCGTCGATTACGTCCCCGAGGCGCAGCGCGCCACCTTCCAGGGCATCGTGCGGCCGGACGGGCGCGTGGCGACGCGCAACTTCATCGGCATCCTGGCCTCGGTCAACTGTTCGGCGACGGCCATCAAGAACATCGCGGCGTGGTTCACGCCGGAGCGGCTGGCGGCGTTTCCCAACGTGGACGGCGTGGTCGCCTTCGCGCAGACCAGCGGCTGCGGCATGTCCTCGCCGTCGGAGCATTTCGATGTGCTGCGCCGCACGCTGGCCGGCTATGCGCGCCACCCCAACCTGGCCGGCGTGCTGGTCGTCGGCCTGGGCTGCGAGCGCAACCAGGTGGCCGATCTGATGGCCTCGCAGGGCCTGGAGGCCGGCAAGCTGATGCACACGCTGGTGATGCAGGAGACCGGCGGCACGCGCGCCACCATCGAAGCCGGCATCGACGTCATCCGGAAGATGCTGCCGCTGGCGAACGACGTGGTGCGCCAACCGGTGCCCGCCAGCCACCTGAAGATCGGCCTGGAGTGCGGCGGCTCGGACGGCTTCTCCGGCATCACCGCCAACCCGGCGCTGGGCGCGGCGATGGACCTGCTGGTGCGGCACGGTGGCACCGCCATCCTGTCGGAGACACCGGAGATCCACGGCGTGGAATACATGCTGACGCGACGCGCGGTGTCGCCCGAGGTGGGCCAGAAGCTGCTCGACCGCCTGGCCTGGTGGGAGCGCTACACGCGCGGCCACAACGGCCAGTTCAACGGCGTGGTGGGCCCGGGCAACCAGCAGGGCGGCCTGGCCAACATCTTCGAGAAGTCGCTCGGCTCGGCCATGAAGGGCGGCACCACGCCGCTGCAGGCCGTCTACGAATACGCCGAGCCGATCGACCGCGCCGGCTTCGTCTTCATGGATTCGCCGGGCTACGACCCGGTCGCCGTGACGGGGCAGATCGCCAGCGGCGCCAACCTGATCTGCTTCACCACCGGGCGCGGCTCGATGTTCGGCTCCAAGCCGGCGCCGACGATCAAGCTTGCCAGCAACACGCCGATGTACACGCGGCTGGAAGAGGACATGGACATCAACTGCGGCCGCATCCTCGACGGCGAACGCTCGGTGGAGGAGATGGGACGGGACATCTTCGAGCACATCCTGCGCACCGCCTCGGGCGAGCGCACCAAGAGCGAACGGCTCGGCCTGGGCGATCATGAGTTTGTACCCTGGCACATGGGCATCGTGAGCTGAGCATGTCCACGATCCTACTGCGCGGCCCGATCTTGAACCTGCGATGCTCGCCGTACCCATGTACGGCTGCGCTTCTCGGTCCGACCTCGGGCCACTCGCTACGGATCGTGAACACGCTCTGACGACGCACAGGAAAAACACTATATACGGAGACCAACCATGCAGGACACCCCACAACGCGGACCGCGCTCCAAGGTGCGTTGGCTCGTCGCCGGCCTCATGTGGGCCGCGATCGCCATCAACTACATCGACCGCACCGTGCTGTCGGCCGCCGCGCCCCATATCCAGAAGGAGTTCCACCTGAGCGCGGTGGAGATGGGCATCGTGATGTCGGCGTTCTTCTGGTCGTACGCGCTGCTGCAGCTGCCGGCGGGCATCCTGGCCGACCGCTTCGGGCAGAAGAAGGTGCTGGGCTTCGCGGTGCTGTGGTGGTCGGTGGCGACGGCGGTGACGGGGCTGGCGACCGGCTTCAAGTCGCTGGTGGGCCTGCGCGTGGCGCTGGGCGTGGGCGAGGCGGGGGCCTATCCCAGCAACGCTGGCATCACGTCGCGCTGGTTTCCCAAGCAGGAGCGCGCCACCGTGGCGGCCATTTTCGACAGTGGCTCCAAGCTCGGCAGCGCCATCGCCCTGCCGCTGATCGCGTGGCTGCTGGTGACCTTCGACTGGAAGATCACCTTCACCGTGGCCGGGTCGCTGGGCATCGTCTGGAGCGTGGTGTGGGCGCTGGTGTTCAAGGATTCGCCGGCCGAGCACAAGAACGTGGACGCGGCCGAGCTGGCGCACATCCAGAAGGGCCTGCCGCCCGCCCGCAGCACCGATGCGCCGACCGTGCCCTGGTACAAGCTGCTGACGCACCGCAACGTCTGCGCGATGTGCATCGGCTTCTTCATGATCAACTACAACTCGTACTTCTTCATCACCTGGCTGCCGACGTATCTCGTCAAGGAACGCGGCATGGGGCTGATGGAGATGGGCTTCATGGCATCGCTGCCGCTGTTCGTGTCGATGTTCGTGGAGGTGTTCGCGGGCTGGGCGTCGGACCGCGTCTACGCCTCGGGCAAGCTGTCGCTCACGGCCACGCGCAAGCTGTTCCTGGTGATCGGGCTGGTGATGGCATCGAGCATCGGGCTGGCCGCGTTCGCGCAGTCGGCGGCGGTGGCGGTGATCCTGCTGTGCATCGCCAAGTCGGGCACGACGGTGGCGGCCTCGCAGGTGTGGGCGCTGCCGGCGGACGTGGCGCCGGGCAACACCGTGTCGATGGTGGCGGGCCTGCAGAACACGGTCTCAAACATGGGCGGCGTGGTCGGCCCTATCATCACCGGTGCCATCGTCGGCGCCACCGGCTCGTTCATTCCGGCGCTGGTGTTCTCGGCCGCGCTGATCGGCGTGGCCATCGTCAACTACCTGTTCCTGCTCGGCAAGGTCGAACCCATCGCCTTCGAGCCCAACACCGCAACCCTGGATTCGAATTCGCATGGACGAAGCAATGCAAACGCCGGCGCCTAACCGTTTCAAGGCGGCGCTGGCCGCCGGGCAGCGCCAGATCGGCTTCTGGCTGGCCATGAGCGACCCGTACCTGGCCGAGGTGAGCGCCACCGCCGGCTTCGACTGGCTGCTGATCGACAGCGAGCACGCGCCCAACGATCTGCGCAGCATCCTCGCGCAGCTGCAGGCCGTGGCGCCGTACCGCGCCGAGCCCATCGTGCGCCCGGTCAACGGCGACCCTGCTCTCGTCAAGCGCCTGCTCGACATCGGCGCGCGCACGCTGCTGGTGCCGATGGTCGATACGGCGGAGCAAGCTCGCGAGCTGGTGCGCGCGGTGCGCTATCCCCCGCACGGTATCCGCGGCGTGGGCAGCGCGGTGGGCCGCGCTTCGCGCTGGAGCGCGCGCACCGACTACCTGCACATTGCCGACGACGAAGCCTGCCTGCTGGTGCAGGCCGAGACCGTGACCGCATTGCAGAACCTCGAAGCCATCTGCGCGGTGGAGGGCGTGGACGGCGTGTTCATCGGTCCGGCCGATCTGGCGGCGTCGATGGGCCATCGCGGCAACGCCGGCCACCCCGACGTGCAGCGCGGCATCGATGCGGCCATGCGCACCATCGTCGCGTCGGGCAAGGCCGCGGGCACGCTCACCTCCGATCCGGCGCTGGCCCGCCATTACCTGGATCTGGGCTGCACCTTCGTCGCCACCGGCATCGACATCCTGCTGTTCGCCAACGGCGCCCGCAAGCTGGCGCGCGAGTTCCTGGCGCCGCAGGCGGCGTAAGTTTTCGTAATTCCCTCTCCTCCCTCTCTCTTCCAACACGCACTCTGACATGACCCGCAAGACGCACCGGATCGCCGTGATCCCCGGCGATGGCATCGGCCGCGAAGTGATGCCCGAAGGCCTGCGCGTGCTCGACGCCGCCGCGCGCCGCTTCGGCATCGATCTCGAATACCAGCACATCGACTGGGCCAACTGCGACTACTACGCGCAACACGGCCAGATGATGCCCGACGACTGGAAAGCCCAGCTCAAGGGCATGGATGCGATCTACTTCGGCGCGGTGGGCTGGCCGGCCACGGTGCCCGACCACGTCTCGCTGTGGGGCTCGCTGCTGAAGTTCCGCCGCGAGTTCGACCAGTACATCAACCTGCGCCCGGTGCGGCTGTTCGAGGGGGTGCCGTGCCCGCTGGCCAACCGCAAGCCGGGCGACATCGACTACTACGTGGTGCGCGAGAACACCGAGGGCGAATACACCTCGCTCGGCGGCATCATGTACGAGGGCACCGACCGAGAAGTGGTGATCCAGGAATCGGTGTACTCGCGCAAGGGGGCGGAGCGCCTGCTGAGGTTCGCCTTCGATCTGGCGCAGAGCCGCGCGCGCAAGCACGTGACGCTGGCCACCAAGAGCAACGGCATCGCCATCAGCATGCCCTGGTGGGATGCGCGCGCCGACGAGGTGGCGCAGCACTACCCCGAGGTGACGCTGGACAAGCAGCACATCGACATCCTGACCGCGCGCTTCGTGCTGCAGCCGGGCCGCTTCGACGTGGTGGCCGCCACCAACCTGTTCGGCGACATCCTGTCGGACCTGGGCCCCGCGACCACCGGCACCATCGGCCTCGCGCCGTCGGCCAACCT
Source organism: Ralstonia solanacearum K60 (assembly GCF_002251695.1). NCBI lineage: Bacteria > Pseudomonadati > Pseudomonadota > Betaproteobacteria > Burkholderiales > Burkholderiaceae > Ralstonia > Ralstonia solanacearum. Next base: position 1,826,194 of record NZ_NCTK01000002.1, on the reverse strand, counting down.
GAACCCGGAGCGCACGTTCCCGTCGCTGTTCGAGCCGGTGCATGGCTCGGCGCCGGACATCTACGGCAAGAACATCGCCAACCCGATCGCCATGATCTGGTCGGGCGCGCTGATGCTGGATTTCCTCACGCAGGGGCAGGGCGCGGGCAGGGCGGCGCACGATGCCATCGTGGCGGCCATCGAGGCGGTGATCAAAGAAGGCCCGCGCACGCCCGACCTGGGCGGCTCGGCCAACACCACGCAGGTGGGCGAGGCGATTGCCGCGCGTCTGGCCTGATCCCATGGATGCAAGGAGCCGACCGATGGCCTTTACCTTCGACCAACTCCGGCAGACCGGATGGATCCGCACCGACAACCTGATCGACGGCCAATGGATGGGCGGCGCGGACGGCGAGCGCTTCGCCGTCACCGACCCGGCCACCGGCAGCATCATTGCCAAGGTGCCCGACAGCAGCGCCGCCGATGCGCGCGCCGCCACCGATGCCGCCGCGCGTGCCTTTCCGGCGTGGCGCGATGCGTTGCCCGCCGAGCGCGCCGCCATCCTGCGCCGCTGGCATGCGGGCATCGTTGCCAACGCCGATGCGCTGGGCCGGCTGATCTCGCTGGAGCAGGGCAAGCCGTTTGCCGAAGGGCGCGGCGAGGTGCTGTACGGCGCGTCATACGTGGCCTGGTTCGCCGACGAGGCCACGCGCATCTACGGCGATCTCATCCCGCAGCAGCAGCGCGGCAAGCGCATGAGCGCGGTCAAGGAGCCGATCGGCGTCGTCGCCGCCATCACGCCGTGGAACTTTCCGCTCGCGATGATCGCGCGCAAGATCGCGCCGGCGCTGGCGGCGGGCTGTACGGCGGTCGCCAAGCCGGCCGAAGACACGCCTCTCACGGCACTGGCGCTGGCCCAGCTCGCGCAGGAGGCGGGGCTGCCGCCGGGCGTGCTGAACATGATCTCGGCCTCGCGCGAGCGCGGCGTCGCGGCCGTGGCGGATTGGCTGCAAGACGGCCGCGTGCGCAAGATCACCTTCACGGGCTCCACGCCGGTCGGCAAGTACCTTGCGCGCGAATCGGCCGGCACGCTCAAGAAGCTGTCGCTGGAGCTGGGCGGCAACGCGCCGTTCATCGTGTTTGACGATGCCGACCTCGATGCGGCCATCGCCGGGCTGCTGAGCGCCAAGTTCCGCAACGGCGGCCAGACCTGCGTGTGCCCGAACCGCGTCTACGTGCAGGCGGGCGTGTACGACCGCTTTGCGGCGAGGTTGACCGAGCGGGTTTCTGCGCTGAAAGTCGCGCCCGCCAGCGATCCCGGCGCGCAGATCGGCCCGATGATCAACGCCCGCGCCGTCGACAAGATCGAGCGCCACGTGCAGGACGCCGTCGCCCAGGGCGCACGCGTGCTGACGGGCGGGCGGCGCTTGCCGGAAGTTGGTGCGCACTTCTATGCGCCAACCGTCCTGGCGGACGCCAACCCCCGCATGGCCTTGTGCGGTGAGGAGACCTTCGGCCCGGTGGTGCCCCTGTTCCGCTTCGCCAACGAAGCCGAAGCGGTGCAGGCCGCCAACGACACGCCGTTCGGCTTGGCCGCGTACTTCTATTCGCAGGACATGCGCCGCATCGACCGTGTCTCGCGCGCCCTGGAGGCGGGCATCGTCGGCATCAACGAAGGCGCGCTCGCCAGTGAAGCCGCGCCCTTCGGCGGCGTGAAGGAATCGGGCTACGGCCGCGAGGGCTCCAAGTACGGGCTCGACGACTATCTGTCGATCAAGTACCTGTGCCAGGGTGGGCTGGCGTAGGTCGAACCGCCGTTCTTGCGATTGAACGGGAGGACGGGGGGAACGCGTGGGGCGCGGACAAGGCCGGGCCCCACGCGACATGGCGGATAGCGAAGGGGCAACGCGCCCGACGCGGTGGCGAGCCCTGTCCGTGCGCTTGCGGATGGCTCGGATGGTCAAGGCCGATCCAGGCCCCGACCCCGGGCCGGGGGCGGATGTCGCCACGCGTCGCGGACGCCCTTGATCGTCGCCCACAACAATGCGCAAGCCGGTGCGTTTCTTCGCATTTGGCTGCATCCCAGGCCTGTCGGGCGGGCATATCCTGCGAACCTGAGCCCGTTCGGTGTTCCGACATGTCGTATCCCTTCCCGCCGCTTGGCGCCCGGTCCGCTTCAAGGCGAGACGGTTGCGTCCAATCCGGCTCCGACCGCACAGGCACCCGGCGCCGGGCCGGCCTCTCCCTCCAAGAGCTACGGCGGCCTGGAAGCGCTGAGAGCACTCGGCAAGCCGCTCCGGCGGCCGTCGGCAGCCGGCTAGGGCACGCCGCGCCCGGCAAGCACCTTGCCCCGATCCCCGCTGGCGAATCGATGCAATGAGGGGGGAGGGCGCGTCACCCGATGGGGTGGAGCGGGAAGGCCATGCGGCAGGTTCCAAAGAGACGCCTGACTTTCCGGACAACGAGCGGCGGGCGATCGATCTGAACGGTCACATCCTGCTTGCGCCGGACACGAATCCAAGCATGGACCGGCTGTGGTGCAGGCACTGGGCGCGGGCGTATCAACGGACTGCAGAGGACGACGACAACGGCAAGGTTGATTTCAGCAAGTTCGCCATTGCGGGGGAGCCGCACTACGGCAACTTTGTAGACCGGGCCTGGCGGGACAACTATCTGCCCCCGTTTGAGGAGAACCTCGGCCTGGTTCCCGCCATGCAGCGCACCGTCATTGACGGCGACCGTTTCGGCGTGTTCCTGGGCGAGGTGTTCAAGGAACTGGCGTCCATCGGGCAGAACCATGCCACGGTGATCCTCTCGACGGCCAACTTCGGCGAACCGCCGGAGGCCGCTGCGATGTACACGGGGCACGCGTTGTCTGTCTCCATGCGGATCAAACAGGACGGCGAAGGTCGCGACGTTTATGTGGCGCGTCTATGACCCGAATCGCACCCTCACACACAAGCGCGTGCGGGTCACTGACCTGCAGTCGCTTGAGCGCCTGACGTTTCATGACTTTCTCGATACCGGCGTCGACTATGGCCGGCCGTCGGTCCTGGGCGTCATTTCCCCGAGTCTTTCGCTGGAGCACGATCCCGAGTCGACCTGGACGGGCGATGCGACATTGAAAGGACGCTCCATCTGGCGATGCAAGCGAACATGCCATGGGAGCTCCGGGCCGTTGCCCGGCAATTGCGCAAGCCGGCCACGCGGGCGAACCTGAGTGACGAAGAGCTGACCGTGCTGCTGGCGGCCAAGGATGTGAGCGGCAACTCTGCACTGTCGACGGCCATGTCCTGGAGTTACGCGAACGTCATGGCGGTCTATGGTGAACTGGTCAGGGAATCGGGCCTCGAGCGCCGAGGCGCAAGCGGAATTGCTGGCCGCCAGAAGCGAGGGAGGCGTCCCCGAGCTGCAACTGGACGTTCTGAGCGGCCGGAACGATACGTTGCTGGCGGACGAAGCGCTGATGCGCCGTTCCGGGCTCGCGCCGGAGACGCAGATCGATATGCTGACAAGCCGGAACCGACCCGAATTCCAGGGGGTGCCCATCTTTCACCTGGCCATGGCAGGGTCGACGGACGGGAATCTCATCGCGGGCTTCGCCGGCATGGTGCTTCGATCCGAGCTTCCGGAGCATGCAAAAGTCACGCTGCTGGCCGCAAGAATGCCCCGGAACGGCCCGCCTGCGTTGGGGCAGGCCGTGACGCTCGGGAATGGGACGGCGGTCTGCCTGTTCGCGAGCGAGGTGTTGCAATCGGAGCTGGCGGCGTCGGCGAAGGTGGAACTGATCGCAGGCAACGACGCCACGGGTACGCCGGCGTTGGCGGTCGCCATGGCGAAGGGGGCGCGGGGCACCGTTTCGTTCCTGGTCAGGCAGATTCTCGCTTCCGACCTGCCGGATGCGATGAAAGCGGAGCTGCTGGCCGGAAGGAATGCGAAGGGCGTCACTGCATTGGAAGGCGCCGTGCAAGCCGGCCGCTTGGGCGTGGTCGAGACCTGTCGCGACATCATCGGACGATCGGGGCTTCCGCCGGCCATGCAGGCTGAACTGCTGGCGGGCACATGATGTCAATCTCCCCAGGCGGCGTTGAACTCGGCGAAGTGCCTGGCCTCGGTCAACCAGATGTCGGCGGAGATCGGGCGTGTCCTGTTCACGCCCGTTTCGGCCAGCAGCGCGTCGATGCGTCGTCGTGCATCGTGCCGAGCCTTGCCGGAGGACTTGCCCGGCCGCGCAGCCGAAAACATGGCGCGCAAAACGAAGCGGCTGTCCGGCCCCGGGCCTCCTGCTGATAGGCTGCCGGGCTTGATGATCGGGCCCGATGTCGGGGGCCTCTGGCAACGAAGTCGGTATGTTGAAAGTCGGTCGTATCAGTTTGAGTTTGGGTTGGACCCACGCGTCGCATGGTGAAGGCCCGGCGGGCAAGTCATGGCCGGCTGAATCCGGGGACGCGCCGAAGGGAAAGTCGCGCGCCGCGGTGCTCTCCGGACTCAAGCCATCGGTATCGGCCGGTGCCCCGGGGGCGACCGAGCCGTCGCTCCAGCGGGCCACGTCGGTCAAATTGCCCGAGCCCGATCGCACCGAACATCGTCGCTTGGCGCGCACGCTGTCCGGTGCCGGTTTGCTGGAAAGCACGCCGTTCGCCTTCGATCCGGACAAGTACCTGACGCAGCACGGGAAGACCCTGGCGGAAAAGTACGGCAGCCGGCAGCCCGCACGCGGCAAGGCCAAGAGAAGCCCGATCCAGCCCGATGAAAAGGAGAAGCTGCCCCACGGCGGGTGGTGTACCCGGGTCAATCCCACCCGGATCCTGGTGAAACCGACGGGCATCAGGACCCAGGCCGACATCGCCTGCGTCGATTTGGCCAAGCGTACCTCGGCGGCGTCTCGTTCCCTTCCCGAATTGATCGATGTGGCACGGCTCGTCAGGGAGCCCGGCGGGTTCAAGTACAAGTGGAACATGTCCGTCAACGGAACGCTCATCATCGGGAATATCCATGTGCCGAAGCCGGACGGCAACGGCGTGTATCAGTTGGGGCATCCGACGCTCGTCGGCGGCGCCCGCCGGATACCGGAGGCGCGTATCAGCGGCACGCTTTACGCGGACAAGGCGGGGAACCTGATCATCGACAACGATTCCGGCCGGTTCAGCGAATACGAGGACCGCTCGAAGGAACAGCTGGACGAGGTGGCTGCGCTGTTCAGAAAAAATAAGCTCCCCGTCCAGGCCAATTGGGTCGACATGCAGAACAAGACCAAACCGCGGCCGCCCATCAAGCTGGTCAACCGCTCGGACTGGTGCGGCCTGCCGGACGACGCCAAGGCCAAGACCGCCACGCCCGCCAGCAATGCCTAGCGCGGGGCAGCGCTCGCCGGGCCGCTCACGGCCATGTTTATGCATCGGAGTGCATTGAATTCCGGTGCTGTGAAATCGGCGGGCAAATATTCTATTGATAGTGCGGATCAGAAATCTTCAAGAAAAATCTCAAAAGCGATATTTGTGGTTGCGAATATCAGACTTTAAAACATCGAATTTGCCCATGATGCCTTGATGGCATTGGGGTTGCGGTCTTTTTGGCAATGTTTGTGGCAACCCCCGTACTAGCAGGGGGGATGGTTTACCCAGCCATCGGTGACACAATCCACGCCCCTAAAAACTTGAAACTGCCCTGAGTTGGCGGCGGTGGGTTGTCTCGCGTTAGCGAGGGGATTTTTATGTCGGCAAAATGGATTGAAATTCCAGCGGTGCGCGCGCAGGCGCATCCGCTGTACGGTGTGCAGGGCTGGCTGCTTGCGGTCCTCTGGCTCAATACGTTGCCGGTGTTGACCAGCGCGATGAGCCTGATCGTACCGATGATGTTCGGCGGCTGGAAAGCGGCCTCGGCGACCTCGCTTGTTGCGATGACGTGGGCGGTGTTGTCCTTGGGGCTGGTGGCGATGGCGTTCCTGCGCCTGCGCTGGTTTCCCGTCGTGCTGTTCGCGTACGGTTTGCTGCAGGTGCCGGTCGCGGTGATGATGGGCGCCGGGGTCGTCGTGTGGATGTCGCGCTTCGCCACCTGGTCGTCCATCGAACTGGTGATGGCGCCGCTGTATCTGCTGCAGGCGCTGGGGCCTTTCGTGACGATGGCGTACGCCGTGCGGTCGCGCACCGTGCGCGTGACCTATCGGCACGAGGTGGACGCAGAGGATCCCGCTGCGGCGCCCGCCGCGTTCGAGCTGCCCCAGCTCAGCGCCACACTTCAGGACGCGATGGGCGTCGCGCGCGAACGTGCCGCGCTGCGTCGGGTGGCCCAGGAACTGAGCTCCGGCGTGCTCGATACGGAAACCTGGATGCAAGTGGCCCGGGATCACGCCGAAGCCAGCGACAGCGAGCGGACGTCTGCCTACGTGCATGCCCGCATGGCGGTGCTGTGTCCGCCGGTGCGCGTGCAGCCGCCGCGCAAGCCGACGCTGGTGTCCGGCCTGGGTGCCCTGCTGGTCAGCCTGGCGGCAACGGGCGCGCTGGCGGCCGCGGTGATGGCGCTTCTGTTCCTGCTGCCGAGCGGTGTCGTCGAGGGCATCGCTGCGCCGGTCCTGGTGGCGCTGCTGCTCAGCTGGTTCGGCGGTCTGTTCCTGGGCGCGCGTTTCCTGCAGCGTGCCGTCTAGCGCTTAGCGTCGCGCTGTCGGCGGTACGGCCGGGTGGCTCCAGTCCCCGCCGACCGCCTTGACGAGGAACACGCTCGTGGTCAACTGCTGGCCCAGGATCTGCACCGCCGTGCGCTGGTTGTTGAGCAGCGCCTGCTGGGCCGTGATCACATCGAGCGAAGTCGCCAGGCCGCCTTCGTAGCGCGCGCTGGCGATGTCGTACACCTTGCGCGCGCTTTCCACCGACGCGCGTGCCTGCGTCGCGGCGCGATCGAGCGCCTGCAGGCCGGACAGTCCGTCCTCCACTTCCTGCAACGCGCCGAGCACGGTCTGCCGGTAGTTGGCGATCGCCCCCCGGTAGCCCGCATCGGCAAAGTCGACCCGCGCCCGCGTGCGGCCGGCGTCGAACACCGTCTGCGCGATCTGCGTGCCGAACGACCACAGCAGCGACGGCGCCGAAAACAGCAGCGCCAGGTCGCGGCTTTCCCAGCCGGCGCCGCCGCCCAGCATGATGCTGGGGAAGAATGCGGCGTGCGCGACCCCCACCGAGGCGTTGGCGGCGGCGGCACCGCGTTCGGCGGCGGCCACGTCGGGCCGGCGTTCGATGACATCTGACGGCAGGGCGACCGGAATCACCGGCGGCTGCCCCGCGAGCGGCACCGGTGCCAGATGGAAGGCCGGCGCCGGCGTGCCGACCAGCGTGGCGAGCGCGTGTTCGTACTGGGTGCGCTGTTTCTGCAGCAGCTCGGCCTGCGTGGCGGTGGTGTCCACCAGCGCTTGCTGTTGGGCCAGGTCCAGCCCCGAGGCCACACCGTCCTGGTGGCGCGAGGTGACGAATGCGAGCGCCTTGCGCTGCAGGGCCAGGCCCTGCTGCACCACGTCGATTTCCGCATCGGTTTCGCGCAGGTTGTACCAGGTGGTGGCGACCTGCGCGGCCAGCAGCAGGCGGAAGTTCTCCAGGTTGGCCTCGGCCTGCGCCTCGCTGGCGGTGGCATTGGCGATGTTGCTGCGCACGCGGCCGAACAGGTCGGCTTCGTAGCTGACGTCCGCGCGCACGACCAAGTCGTTCTGCACCGTCGACACGGTCGGGGTGCTGTAGGACGACAGCGGGCGGTCGGCGGAGGTGCGCAGGCGCGTGTCGTTGGTCGCGGCTGTCACCTGCGGCAGCAGGCTGGCGCGGGCCACGCGCGTCAGCGCCTGTGCTTGCTCCAGGTTGGACACCGCCACCTTCAGCGACTGGTTCTCGCGCAGCGCCTGTTCCATCAGCCGGTTGAGCTGCGGATCGTCGAAGCGTTGCCACCAGGGGCCCTTGGGCGCATCGTCGGCGGGCTGCGCGGCGCGCCAGGGGGCCTCGGTCTGCCAGTGCGCGGGCAGCTCCATGGCCGGGCGTTCATAGGGCGGGGCGAGCGAGCACCCGGCCAGCAGCGCGGCCAGCGATGCCGCCAGCGCGGTGCCGCGCAGCGTGGGCGTGTTCATGACGCGTGCGGCGCGGGGGCCGCCGGTGCCGAGGCCGGCGTGACGGTGACCGCCTCGCCTTGCTCGATCGAATCGGCCGGGTTGAGGATCAGCGCATCGCTGGCCTTCAGGCCGGAGAGGATCTCGACCGTGCGGCCATAGTCGCGGCCGATGGTGACCGGGCGCAGGTTCACGCGGCCGTTCTCGGCCACGGCGATGCGCGGGCCTTCCTTGCGGAACAGCAGCGTGTTGGTCGGCACTAGGAATGCCGTCGGCGGATCGTCCGCCGCCTTGCCGGCGATCTGCACCTGCACATAGGCGCCGGGCAGCAGGCGGCCTTGCTTGTTGGGCAGCGACACTTCCACCTGCATGGTGCGGGTGGTCGGGTCGATGGCGCTCGACATGCGCGCGACGGCGCCGTGGAAGATCTGCCCGGGCAGCTCGGCCAGCGTGACCGCCACGTCCTGGCCGGCCTTCACCTGCTGCGAATACGCCTGCGGCACATACAGGTAGATGCGCAGCGGGTCGGTCTGCGCCAGCGTGAACAGCTCGCGGTTGGTGCCGGCGTTGCCCGCGTTGACCAGCGTGCCGATATCGATGTTGCGCTTGGTGACCACGCCCGCGAACGGCGCCACGATGCGGCGGAAGCCCTGCAGCTCCTGCAGCCGGCGCACGTTGGCCTCGGCGGCGGCCAGGTCGGCCTGGGCCTGGTTGGCGGCGCTGGTGCGCTCATCCAGTTCCTGCTGCGAGACGGCGTCTTTCTGGCGCAGGCTCTGCCAGCGCGCGAGCGAAGTCTGCGCCAGCGCGCGGCGGGCGGCGGCCTGGTTGCGCGCGGCCTGCGCCTGGTTCAGTTCCTGGTCCACCTCGGGGGTATCGAGCAGAGCCAGCACCTCGCCCTTCTCGACATGCGCGCCGATGTCCTTGAACCAGCGCAGCACGTAGCCGTTGGTGCGCGCATAGAGGGGCGATTCGACAAAGCCCTGCAGCGTGCCCGGCAGTGTCAGCTCGCGGCCGGCGGTGGCGGGCCTGGGCACGATGGTGTTGACGTAGCGCGTGGACTGCGACGCCATCTGGCGCTCCAGCGCGTGCGCGTTGTAGTAGCGGCCCACCAGCGTGCGGACGGCGCCCAGCGCCAGCAGCACCGCCACCACGATCAGCACCCAGCGCGCCCGCCGCATCGCGCGGGGCCGGTCGACCGGCTCGATCGGGTCGACCGTGACGACGTGGTGCGGCGGCCCTTCGGCCAAGTGCCCGGAATGCGTACCGGAGGTTTGGTCAGACATGTCCTTCGCTTCCCCGTAGATCAGTGCCACGCCGGCCGGCACGCCGCTGCAGTCTCCCGTGCACGCTGGCAAACACCACCGGAACAAAAAACAGGGTCGAGATGGTCGCGAACAGCAGACCGCCGATCACCGCGCGCCCCAGCGGCGCGTTCTGTTCCGCGCCTTCGCCCAGGCCGAGCGCCATCGGCACCATGCCGATGATCATCGCCAGCGCCGTCATCAGCACCGGGCGCAGGCGCGTGGCGCCGGCCTCCAGCGCCGCCTGCATCGGCGCGATGCCCTCGTGCAGGCGCTCGCGCGCGAACGAGATCAGCAGGATCGAGTTGGCGGTCGCCACGCCCATCGTCATGATGGCGCCCGTGAGCGACGGCACCGACAGCGTAGTGCCCGTCACGAACAGCATCCACGCGATGCCCGCCAACGCCGCCGGCAGCGCCGTCACGATGATCAGCGGATCGATCCACGACTGGAAGTTGACCACGATCAGCAGGTAGACCAGCACGATCGCCATCACCAGCCCCACGCCCAGCCCGACGAAGGACGATTCCATCGTGCGCACCTGCCCGCGCACCGTCACCTGCGCGCCGCGCGGCAGCCTGGGGCGGATCTCGTCGACGGCTTTCTGCACCTCCTTGGCGACGGCGCCCAGGTCGCGGCCCTGCACGGCGGCATAGACGTCCACCACCGGCGTGATGTCGTAGTGCGACACCACTTGCGGCTGCACGGCGGGGCGCACCTGCACCAGGTTGCCGAGCAACTGCGGGCCGCCGGGCTGCGTCGCGCCGCCGCCGGCGCCGGCCACCGGCGTGCGCAGCAGGGCATCGAGCGAGTCGACGCGGTATTGCGGGCTCTGCACCGCCACCTGGTAGACCACGCCGTTGACCGGGTTGAGCCAGAACGTGGGCGAGGTCTGGAAGCTGGAGCTCAGTGACACCAGCAGGTTCTGCGCCACATCGCGCCCCTGCAGGCCGACCTGCTGGATGCGGGTGCGGTCCATGTCGATGGCCAGCGTGGGCTGGTCGAAGCGCTGGTGCACGTGCGTATCCACCGCGCCGGGAATTTGCCGGATGCGGTTGGCGAGGATGCCGGCCAGTTGCTGGTTGGTCGCCACGTCGGCGCCCGAGAACTGCACGTCGATGGCCGACGGCAGCCCGAAGTTGAGGATCTGGCTGACGATGTCCGCCGGCTGGAAGGCGAACTCCACGCCGGGGAAGCGCTTGGGCAGTGCTTCGCGCAGGCGGCGCACATATTCGGCGCTGGGTTTGCGCTCGCCCTCGCGCAGGGCGATCAGGATCTCGCCGTCCAGCGTGCCGATGGTGCCGGCGTTGCTGTACGAGAGGTTGATGCCGGAATTGGGTACGCCCAGGTTGTCGAGCAGGGTGGCCAGTTCGTTGCGCGGGATGAGGGTGCGGATGGCCGCTTCCACCTCGTCGGCCAGGCGCGCGGTCTCTTCGATGCGCAGGCCGGACGGCGCGCGCATGTGCAGGCGGATCTGCCCCGCATCGACGTCGGGGAAGAAGTCGCGCCCCAGCACCAGGTAGAGCGCGCACGAGGCCACGCAGAAGCCGAGGAACGACATCGCGAAGGCGCGGCGGCGCTCCAGCAGCCCGCCCAGGATGGCGGCGTAGTTGCCGCGCATGTGCTCGAACTGCGCGTTGAAGGCCAGGTAGATGCGGCGGAATGTGCTCAAACCGGGGCCGGGCTTTTTCGCGTCTTCGGTGTGGCCGGTCATCAGCATCATCACCAGCGTCGGCACCAGCGTGCGCGAGAGCACGTACGACGCCAGCATCGCGAAGATCACCGCCTCGGCCATCGGCACGAACAGGTAGCGCGCCACACCGGTCAGGAAGAACATCGGCACGAACACGATGCAGATGCAGAGCGTGGAGACGAAGGCCGGCACCGCGATCTCGGCCGCGCCGTCCAGGATGGCGGTGATGGGCGCCTTGCCCTCGTGCAGGTGCCGCTCGATGTTCTCGATGGTGACGGTGGCATCGTCCACCAGGATCCCCACCGCCAGCGCCAGGCCGCCCAGCGTCATCAGGTTGATGGTCTCGCCCAGCAGATGCAGCACGATGATGGACGACAGGATCGACAGCGGGATCGACACCGCGATGATGGCCGTGCTGCGCCAGTTGCCGAGGAACAGCAGGATCATCGCGGCGGTCAGGCACGCGGCGATCAACGCCTCGCGGATCACGCCCTCGATGGCCGCCTTGACGAACAGCGACTGATCGAACAGCGGCGTGATCTTGATGTCCTGCGGCAGCGCGGCGGCGGCCACCGGCAGCAGCTTGTAGAGGTTGTTGACGATGTCCAGCGTAGAGGCGCCGCCGTTCTTCAGGATCGACAGCAGCACGCCGCGCTGGCCATCCTGCCGCACCACGTTGGTCTGCGGCGAGAAGCCGTCGCGCACGTTGGCCACGTCACCCAGGACCAGCGTAGCGCCGTTGCTGGTCCTGACCGGCATCGCGTTGAGCTGGGCGATGGTGCCGGGCGTGCCGTTGAGCGCCACGGCGTACTCGGAGGCGTCGATCTTCTGCGTGCCGGCCGGCAGGATCAGGTTTTGCGCGCTGACCGCGTTGACGATGTCGGTGGGCGTGAGGCCCTGCGCGAGCAGCTTCTGCGTATCCAGGTCCACCGTGATCTGCCGGCTCTTGCCGCCATACGGGAACGGCACGGCGATGCCCGGCACGGTGATCAGCCGCGGGCGCAGGAAGTTCAGCGCCGCGTCGTTGAGCTCCTGCTCCGACAGCGTCGTGCTCGACAGCCCCAGCTGCAGGATCGGGATGCTCGAGGCCGAATACTTGATCACCAGCGGCGGCGTGCTGCCCGGCGGCAACTGGCGCAGTTGCGCCTGCGAGATCGATACGATCTGCGCCAGCGCGGTCTGGATGTTGGCCGTCGGCTGGAAGAAGACCTTGATGATGGCGACGCCGTTGAGCGACTGCGACTCGATGTGCTCGATGTCGTTGACGGTGGTCGTCAGGCTGCGCTCGGTCACGGAGACGATGCGGTCGGCCATCTCCTTGGCGGGCAGGCCGTTGTAGTTCCAGATGATGCTGCAGACCGGAATGTCGATTTCCGGAAAGATGTCCGTGGCCATGCGCATCAGCACGAACGGCGTCGCCAGCAGGATCAGCAGGGCCAGGACGATGAAGGTCAGCGGCCTTCGCAGCGCGAGTTGGACGATCCACATGGCGTGTTGGGGCGCGGAGCCGCCGGAACCGGCGGCGACCAATCATTCTAGCGCCGGGTGCCGAGGCTCAGCATTCTTCTAAGCTCTGACTTTATTACAGTGCATAACGGAGCTTGCCGGGGCAACTGAAGGCGACGTGCGTTCCGATCTCTACTTCATCAACGGCAGCCACCTGCTGACCGGCGCGCTCAGGCTGGACGCCGGCCTGTTGTGCATCATCAACACCGATCGGGGCCGGGGCGTGAACCTGCTCAAAGCGATGGCGGGATACGGCACGCGTTTTGATCCGGCCGGAAAGGAGGGGGCACCGCGGCCGTCCCCGTGTTCGATGGCGGCACCGAGCTGCAGTCGGAATTGCCATCTGCGTTTGATGTGGTGTTTGGCGCACAAGCTGGGTTGCCGGTGTCGATCGGGCGTCACTCGGGTGGCTCCTCGCCGGTCGGCGGCCATTTGTTATCGTTTGTTAATCTGGCGGGATTTGCACGATTTGGCACGCCACGACCCCCGAAAATCGGCACTAAAGTGCCCTTGCGCGGGCTTTCCGGGGTCGGTAAGCTGCGCAGCCATAAAAAGGGACGGGGAATCAGATAAGAAGATCGGTATTCATTTTGTCGCCGGGGTTGATATTCGGTGGATTGCGTAGCAAATCTTCATCCGCTGAATAGCATCCCGGTTCTTTCTTCCCCCTGAATCAACGCTTCCCCAGCCACGTCCGCTCAAGCCGTGGCTGTATTCCAAGAGGTGAATCGGCGGCTGGGCCGGACCGGATGGCGCGTTTGCGCGAGGTTTGCTTTCTCCCGTCCCCCAACCGCTTCAGCGCGCCCGCACCCCGCCCCTCATCGCGCCAGCGACAGAATCCACTGCTCAAAGGTGCTCAGGGCATCCGATGGCTTGACACTCTCCGGGTGCGCGAAATAGTAGCCCTGCGCCACTTCAAGGCTGCGCTCGACCGGAATCACCAATTGGCCGGTCTCAAGCTCCGTCTCGATGAGGAACCTGGGAACCAGGCCGATGCCGAGCCCGGCGACGGCCGCGGCCACGACCATCGTGTGCAGTTCATGGCGCGGCCCGCGCGACGCTCCCACTGTGTAGTCCCAGCCCAGGGCGGCGTACCAGTCCCGCCAGGCATGGGCCCGGCTGCTCAGATGCAAGTGCCGGCACTTCGCGAAGCCGGCTTCGGACGACAGGTCATGCTGCGCGAGACAGGCCGGGCTGCACACCGGCACCATCGGGCCTTCCGCAAACAGGAAGGAGCCTTTGGTGTCGGGCCAGAACTGGTCCCCGAAATAGATCGCCGCATCGTATGCACACTCCTGGAACGAGAATGGAAGCGTGCGTGAGGCCAGGTTGACCGTGATGTCGGGGCGCAGCCGGGCAAACTCCGTGAGACGCGGAATGAGCCAATGCGTCGCAAACGTTGGCACCACGGCGATCTCCAGGATGTATCCCATCTGCCGGCCGGCGCTCAGCTCCAGCGTGTCCCGCTGGATCTGCTCCAGATGGCGCCGGATCCGCGCCGCGTATTCGCGGCCGACATCGGTCAGGACCAGGCGGCGCCGCACCCGTGTGAACAGCTGAACCCCGAGGCGCCGCTCCAGCGCGGCCACTTGGCGGCCGACCGCGCTCTGCGTGAGCGCAAGCTCGTCAGCCGCGCGCGTGAAGCTCTCGAGCCGCGCGGAAGCCTCGAACGCTTGCAGCGCCCCGAGGTTCGGTATGTCTTTTCTCATGACTCATGGCTCATGATGCCGTGTCGGGTAACGGGTCGGGCGACCGGGGCGGGCCCTCGCCGGAAAGTGTAGCGTCGCCGCCGGTGTTCCACCGTCTGCACGGCAAGCGAGCGGCGCGGCCGCGTTTGCGGAGCGCGCCGCCCCCGTCGGCCACCGTCGACGAACCTGCGGCATGCGCACAATGTTGTGCGCAATCAGCGCTTGTTGCGTCGATTGCGCGGCCCCTATTCTTTGACGCACCACCGGGCGGCGCCTATATCCACAGGGTGCCGGTCGCACCTGGGCCCGCTATCCGCCGGCCCGTTCCGCGCAGCGGTCGGGCGACCGGCGGGACGGCGCATGCGGCGGGCGGGCGCCTGCCTTCGCTGTGGCGAGACGTTGCAGTGCGCCCCAGCCGGGTCTCGTCTCACGACTCACGACCCGGACAAAACGGCGGCCCTCGCCGATCCGCATATCACCACCCGACCCCGCCTCCGGGGACCGTTGCCGGACGGTCGCGGGCGTCAACCTGCCAAAGGAGTCGTCGATGAAATCGCGCTGTAACCCATTCGTTCTGCCGATTGTCCTGGTCGCCGCGGCGGCGGTGCCTGTCCTGGGGTGGGCCCAGGCCGAGCAGACGGTCCGCATCGGAAACGCGGGGCCGCTGACCGGGGGCGCCGCGCATTGGGGCAAGGACAACGAGAACGGCGCCCGGCTCGCGATCGAAGACCTGAACCGGAAAGGGCTCGTGATCGGCGGCAAGAAGGTCAGGTTCGAACTGCTTTCCGAGGATGACCAGGCCGACCCGCGCCAGGCGATGGTCGTTGCCAACAAGCTGGCGGATTCCGGCGTGAAGGCGATGCTGGGGCATTTCAATTCGGGCGCGGCGATTCCCGCGTCCGCCATCTATGCCCGGGCGGGCATCCCCGATATTTCGGTGGCGACCAATCCGCAGCTGACGCGGCAGGGGTTCGGCAACATGTTCCGCATCGTTGCTAGCGACGACGATGTCGGCGTCGCGCTTTCCCGGTTCGCGGTGAAGGCGCTCAACGCGAAGCGGGTGGCGATCATCGACGATCGCACGGCCTACGGCCAAGGAGCCGCCGAGGTGTTCGCCAAAGAGGTCAAGGGGCTGGGGGCGACCCTCGTCAGCCAACAGTACACGAGCGACAAGGCCACCGACTTCATGGCGATTCTCACCGCCATCAAGAGCAAACGGCCCGATGTCATCTTCTATGGCGGGATGGACGCCCAAGGCGGGCTGATCGCCCGCCAGATGAAGCAGCTCGGCATCGGGGCCAAGCTGCTCGGCACGGACGGCTTGTGCACCGGCGAGGTCGCGAAGATCAGCGCCGGCGCCGTCAACGGGACGCTCTACTGCACCCGCGGCGGCACGGCGCTGGACACGATGCCGAACGGGGCCGATTTCGCGCGGCGCTACAAGGCGCGCTTCGGCACCGAGGTGCTGAACTACGCCCCGTATCTCTACGATTCGCTGATGACCGTCGCGGCCGCGATGCAGGCTGCCGATTCGGTCGAGCCGCCGCGCTACCTGGGCGCGCTGGCCAAGATCCGGCATGACGGGATCGCCGGCCCCGTGGCCTTCGACGAGAAGGGCAACCTGAAGAACCCGGGCTTCACGGTCTTCACGTACCAGGAGGGCAAGGCGGTCCGCGTGGAGGGCGCCTGATCGCCTCTTCGTTCCTGTTTCCCCTGTTTTTCCTGTTGCCGGCATCGACGCCATCACTTGAACCACCACCCACCACCATGCGTGTTTCCGACATCCTGTCGTCCCTGTCCATCGAGGGTTTTGCCAACGTCGCGGGCGGCCACACCGTGCGCTCCCCCATCGATGGGGCCATCATCGGTCGCGTGAAGCCGGCCTCGGCCGAGGAAAGCGAGGCGGCCATCGAGCGCGCCCACGCGGCGTTCCTGCAATGGCGCGGGGTGCCCGCTCCCGTGCGCGGCGAACTGGTGCGCTTGCTGGGCGTCGAGTTGCGCAGGCACAAGGCGGCCCTTGGGCGCCTGGTGACGCTGGAAACCGGGAAGATCCTGTCCGAAGGGCTGGGCGAAGTGCAGGAGATGATCGACATCTGCGACTTTGCCGTGGGCCTGTCGCGCCAGCTGTACGGCCTGACGATCGCGTCCGAGCGCCCGGGTCACCGGATGATGGAGACCTGGCATCCGGTCGGCGTGGTCGGTGTGATCTCGGCCTTCAATTTCCCGGTCGCGGTCTGGGCCTGGAACAGCGCGCTCGCCTTCGTCTGCGGGGACAGTGTCGTCTGGAAGCCGTCCGAGAAGACGCCGCTGACCGCGCTGGCCTGCGATGCCTTGTTCAGGCAGGCGGTCGCCGAATTCGGCAAGGCGCATCCGGGCACCGCGCCCGACGGGCTCCATGCGCTGCTCGTCGGAGGGCGCGATGCGGGCGAGGCGCTGGTGCAGTCGAGGAAGGTGCCGGTGATCAGCGCGACCGGCAGCACCCGGATGGGCCGCGCCGTTGCGGCGCGGGTGGGGGAGCGCTTCGGCCGCGCCATCCTGGAGCTGGGCGGCAACAACGCGATGATCGTCGCGCCGAGCGCGGACCTGGAGCTGGCCACCCGCGCGATCACCTTTGCGGCCGTGGGCACCGCCGGGCAGCGCTGCACGACGCTGCGCCGCCTGATCGTCCATGAAAGCGTGGCGGCGAATCTCGTCGAGCGCCTCAAGCGCATCTATGGATCGGTGACGGTGGGCGATCCGCTCCAGGAGGGCACGCTGCTCGGGCCGCTGATCGATGCCGGCGCGTATGCAGCGATGGCGCAGGCGCTCGAGCAGGCGGGCGCCCAGGGCGGCAAGATCCACGGCGGCGAGCGCACGCGCCCGGAGGCCGGCCAGGATGCCTACTACGTGAGGCCCGCCCTCGTGGAGATGCCCGCCCAGACCGGGGTGATGCAGGAAGAGACCTTCGCGCCCATCCTGTACGTCCTGACCTATCGGACGCTGGAGGAGGCCATCGCGCTGCAGAACGGGGTGCCCCAGGGCCTGTCGTCGGTCATCTTCACGCGCGACCTGCACGAGGCGGAGTGGTTCCTGTCCGCGGCGGGCAGCGACTGCGGCATCGCCAACGTCAACATCGGCACATCGGGCGCGGAGATCGGCGGCGCATTCGGCGGCGAAAAGGAGACCGGCGGCGGCCGCGAATCCGGATCGGACGCCTGGAAGGCCTATATGCGCCGCGCGACCAACACCATCAACTACAGCAACCAGCTGCCGCTGGCCCAAGGCGTGCGTTTCGATGTCTGAATCGAATCGGGTCAGCAAGATGCCTGTCGAAGCGAAAACGCCGCCTCCGAGCGCGGATGTCGTGATCGTGGGCGGAGGCGCCATCGGCAGCGCGATTGCCTGCTTCCTGACGCAGGACGACCGCGATGTGGCGGTCACCGTCATCGAGCGCGACCCGTCCTACGCGAAAGCCTCGTCGGCCCTGTCCGCCAGCTCGATCCGCCAGCAGTTCTCTTCGGCGATCAACATCAGGATGTCGCAGTACGGCATCGCGTTCCTGCGCGAGATCGGCGCGCGCCTCGCGGTGGACGGCGACCGGCCGGAGATCGGCCTGGTCGAGCCGGGCTACCTGTACCTGGCGACGCAGGGCGGCGTCCCCGTCCTGCGCGAGAACCACGCTGTCCAGCAGGCGCTCGGCGTCCAGGTCGAATTGATGCGCCCGGAGCGGCTGAAGGCGAAGTTCCCGTGGGTCTCGACCGAAGATGTCGCGCTGGCCTCGCATGGCCTGGCCGACGAGGGCTGGTTCGACGGCTATAGCCTGCTGCAGGCCTTCCGCAGGAAGGCCATCTCGCAAGGCGTGCGATACGTCAAGGAGGACGCCACCGGCTTCGTGCTGGACGGCGGCCGCATCACGGCGGTCCGGCTGGCCTCGGGCGCGGCGCTCCCCGCGGAGGTGTTCGTGAACGCAGGCGGGCCCTGGGCGGCGTCGGTCGCAAAGTGGGCGGGCATCGAGCTGCCGGTGCGCGCGCGCCGGCGCAGCGTGTTCAGCTTCAGTTGCCCCGATCGCCTGCCCGGCTGCCCGCTGGTCATCGACCCTTCCGGCATCTGGTTCCGCCCCGAGGGCGAACAGTTCATCT
This sequence comes from Ralstonia solanacearum K60, assembly GCF_002251695.1. Lineage (NCBI taxonomy): Bacteria > Pseudomonadati > Pseudomonadota > Betaproteobacteria > Burkholderiales > Burkholderiaceae > Ralstonia > Ralstonia solanacearum. The sequence continues at coordinate 1,807,832 of NZ_NCTK01000002.1, read as the reverse complement.
GCGGTTACGCCCCACCGGAAGCCGAGGATGCGGACGGTCTGCCCCTGGAGGTCGCCTACCACGCGTTCGACGACTTCATCTGGCCCACGCTGGCCGCGCGGGTGCCCGCGTTCGAGGCCATGCGCATGACCGGTGCCTGGGCGGGTTACTACGAGATGAACACCTTCGACCACAACGCCATCCTGGGTCTGCATCCCGCGTGCGGTAACCTGTATTTCGCCGCCGGGTTTTCCGGGCATGGGCTGCAGCAATGTCCCGCGGTCGGCCGGGGGATCGCCGAGCTGATCCGGTTTGGCGAGTACCGCTCCCTGGACCTGAGCGAAGCCGGTTTCGCCCGCCTGCTCGAGAACAGACCGCTGCTCGAACGGAACGTGATCTGACCCTGCGCCGCATCGGCCCCTCCAGCCGACGGCGCCGTCATCGGGAAGGCATGCTTGCGCAGCGGGAATCGCGCGATAATGGCCCGCTTTCGTGCCTTCTTTCCGCCCGCCATCATGACTGGATTGACCACCGCCCTCCTGCACGCCGACCGCGAGGCCGGCATCGAGCATTACGCCGTCCACAAGCCGCTGCACACGTCCACCACCTACGGCTACGCGGATACGCGCGACCTGATCGACGTGTTCCAGGGCAAGCCCGGCTACACCTACGCCCGCCAGGGCAACCCCACCACGGCCGCGCTGGAAGCCAAGATCACCATGATGGAAGCCGGCCTGGCCACGGCCTGCTTCGCGACCGGCATGGCGGCGATCGCGGCGGTGTTCTCGACGCTGCTGCGCGCGGGCGACCACGTGGTCTCCAGCGCCTTCCTGTTCGGCAACACCAACAGCGTGTTCGAGACACTGCGCAACCTGGGCGTGGAAGTGACCTTTGTCGATGCGACCTCCGCGCAGGCCGTGGCCGACGCTGTCCGGCCCAACACGCGCCTGGTCTTCGTTGAGACCATCGCCAACCCGCGCACGCAGGTGGCCGACCTCAAGGGCATCGGCGCGCTCTGCAAGGAGCGCGGCCTGCTGTACGTGATCGACAGCACGATGACCTCGCCGTGGCTGTTCCGCGGCCGCGACGCGCAGGCCGGCCTGGTGGTGCACTCGCTGTCCAAGTACATCGGCGGGCACGGCAACGCGCTGGGCGGCGCGGTGGTCGACACCGGCCTGTTCGACTGGACGGCGTATCCGAACATCTTCCCGGCCTATCGCAAGGTCAAGCCCGAAATGCAGGGCATCCAGCAGATCCGCAAGAAGGGCCTGCGCGACCTGGGCGCCACGCTGATCGCCGATGCCGCGCACCGCATCGCCATCGGCGCCGAGACCATGGCGCTGCGCGTGGACCGCACCTGCGGCAACGCACTGGCGCTGGCTCGCACGCTGGTCGCGCATCCCAAGGTCGCCCGCGTGTACTACCCCGGCCTGGCCGAACATCCGCAGCACGCCCGCGCGACCGAACTGTTCCGCCACTACGGCGGCCTGCTGAGCTTCGAACTGGTGGACGGCGCCGATTACGTCGACATGCTCAACCACCTGCGCTATGCCGTGCGCGCCACGCACCTGGGCGATACGCGCACCCTGGTCATTCCCGTCGCCCCGACCATCTATTGGGAGATGGGCGCCGAGCGCCGCGCCTCGATGGGTATCGCCGATTCGCTGGTGCGCGTTTCGGTCGGCATCGAAGACGAAGCGGACCTGCTGGCCGATTTCACCCAGGCGCTGGACGTGACCGGCGTCGATTGAGACCGAGGTAGCGCACCCGTCTCGCGAAGACAGTATCCGTTGTCATTGCGAGAGGGCCCGCCACGGCGGGTGGGCCTGTCGGCCCATCCGCGCTGAATACCTAGACCGGGGTCGCCTGCGTGCTCGGGAATGCTTGCCGCCTGGATATCTTGTTGTTGTCGCGCACGAGATTGAGGCAGCTCTGGACAAGCGGAGACTCGTCGTCCACCCGAAGCCCCCGAGCTGCCCATTTCTCCATCTTCTCGTTCCATTTCTGTGGATAGTCTGCGGCACGGCAAGCGATCTTGGTCCAGGGGTCGACGATGAACGCGTCCGGATGCCAGTCGCTGAACTGCTTCGGATACCGGCCATTGCCATCGGTGGACTGGCCGATCACCACGAAATTGTGGTTGCCGGGGTGTTCCAGCTGACGATATCGATCGGGAGGCTCGCGTCAATCAAGCGCGCGCGCAGAAAGTCGTAAGCCAGGATCGCCTGTTCATAGCAGTTGCCGGCAGCGGAGGGCCCCTTCGAGGCAATGATGCTTGCCAATGCGCCAAAATCCGGCGCTTGCCTTGATTGCCGCCACGTGCCCTCCAATGCATAGATTTCACACTGGATCTTGTTGAGAAGAATCGTGCGGCTGTCCCTTGCTTCCTCGTGGTATCGGACAAGCTTCGACGGCGGAATGCGCGCGTCGTCTTCCCCATAGTCCTTGTTATCGGATTTCAATGGCAACAAAGATCGGACGTAAGGAATCGCCTTGGCCGCCGCATGTGCAATGTCCGCGCTATCCGGTTTGTGCGATGTGGTGCCTTTCAGGGCGGAGGGACGTCGCACCAACCCGTCAAATGACGCGGATGCCATCCTGGCTCGAACAGTGCTTGCGCAAGGCGAAGGGTTGCCGGCAACGGCTTCTCCAGGTGAATGCTGTGCGGGCGCGGTGGTGGCCAGGCCGCGGATCGATAAGGGCATGATGGTCCGTAATGCGTCATTGGTCAGAGTGCGACTCTTTTAGCAGGCGAGTCTGCGGCGTGGAGTGGTCCATCGGAAAAACCGCCGCCATTCGCGAAATGTCAATGCGGTGTCGGGCTGTTGCGGTTGGGGCTGACGCGCTCGACCGCCCTTGCTGTTGTGCGCGGCACCGCGCTTGCCACGATTATTTTGAAAATCAAACTCAACAATCCTCAAATATATAAGCTTTAAAAAAGGATTGTGCGAGTCGATTTAAATCGACTATCGGGTGGATTTAAATAATCAAATTCCACCCCGGCGGCAGGGTCACTAAGGTTACGACTCATCCCCCACAGGAGACTCTGTCATGTCTTTCCCCTCCCGTTCCATGCGTGTATCCCTGCTGGCGCTGGCCGCACTGACCGCCTTCCACGCCGGGGCGGTCACGCTGACGCGCGACAACGGCGCGCCGGTCGGCGACAACCAGAATTCCCAGACGGCCGGCCCCAACGGCCCCGTCCTGCTGCAAGACGTGCAACTGATCCAGAAGCTGCAGCGCTTTGACCGCGAACGCATTCCCGAGCGCGTCGTCCATGCGCGCGGCACCGGCGCGCACGGTGTGTTCATCGCGTCCAAGGACATCTCCGACCTGACCCGCGCCAAGGTCTTCACGCCCGGCGAAGAAACGCCGGTGTTCGTGCGCTTCTCGAGCGTGATCCACAGCGGCCATTCGCCGGAGACGCTGCGCGATCCGCGCGGCTTCGCCACCAAGTTCTACACCCGCGAAGGCAACTGGGACCTGGTCGGCAACAACCTGCCGGTGTTCTTCATCCGCGACGCGATCAAGTTCCCGGACATGGTCCACTCGCTCAAGCCGTCGCCCGACACCAACCTGCAGGACCCGAACCGCTACTTCGATTTCTTCTCGCACCAGCCCGAGTCCACGAACATGCTGACGCGCGTGTACACCGACTACGGCACGCCCGCCAGCTACCGCGAGATGGACGGCAACAGCGTGCACGCCTATAAGTTCGTCAACGCGAAGGGCGAAGTGCACTACGTCAAGTTCCACTGGAAGAGCCTGCAGGGCCAGAAGGGCCTGAGCGCCAAGGAAGTCGAGGCCATCCAGGGCAAGGACTTCAACCACATGACGCGCGACCTGATCGCCAACATCGACAAGGGCAACTATCCGAAGTGGGACCTGTACATCCAGGTCCTGAAGCCGGAGCAGCTCGCCAAGTTCGACTTCGATCCGCTGGATGCCACCAAGGTCTGGCCGGATGTGCCGGAAGTGAAGGTCGGCACGATGACGCTGAACAAAAACCCCGAGAACGTCTTCCAGGAAACCGAACAGGCCGCGCTGGCCCCGTCCAACCTGGTGCCGGGCATCGAGCCCTCGGAAGACCGCCTGCTGCAGGGCCGCATCTTCTCGTACGCCGACACGCAGCTCTATCGTGTGGGCACCAACGGTCTGCAACTGCCGGTGAACCGTCCGCGCACGAGTGCCGTCAACTACAACCAGGACGGTGATTCGAATGCCGGCTCGCGCAAGGGCAGCGTCAACTACCAGCCCAGCGCCCACGCCGACCTGAGCGACGCGGCAACGGTCAAGTACAGCCAGATGCCGGTCTCGGGCACCACGCAGCAGCAGCGCATTGCCCGCACGCAGAACTTCAAGCAGGCCGGCGACTATTACCGTTCGCTGACGGCCAAGGAGCAGGCCAACCTGGTCAGCAACCTGGCCGGCGATCTGGGGCAGGTGAAGGATGACGGCGTGAAGTACACGATGCTGTCGTACTTCCAGAAGGCGGATGCCGGCTACGGCCGCGCGCTTGCCCAGGCCGTCAAGGCCGATCCGGCTCGCGTGGAAGCGCTGGCCGCGAAACTGCAGGACTGATGTAACGCTGGCCGCTGCGATGTCGCGCGTGAGCGTGCATCGCCGCGGCAGGCATGTTTTACGGTTGGATCTCGCTTAGGGTGTTGACGGAGGAGCCGGGGTATCTATCCCGCTCCTTCCTTTTTTTTGCAGGGACCGCGCACCCTTCTGTCCGGGGGCGACGGCGCGTTGCGTGCCGGCCATCGCGTGCCGCGTATGCAGGTGCGGGGTCTTGCCGGCAGAACGCATGCCGGCGCGCTGCATCCGTGTCGCCAGCGTTTGTGCTTGCGCCGTCGGGTGTCGGCCAACACGGCCCGCATCGGCCTCCGGGGCCGCGGGCGGCTTGCATCCCGTCCCTTCGGGAGCAGGCAAGCGGCGATTGGAATGGGTTGGGTCATGGTGTCGATCCTTCCTAAGACTCGATGACGGCAGGGGCGTCTGCGCCTGCCGTCCGGCTCTGTCCGCGGATTAGCGCCGCGGCGGGAGCAACACACAGACCATGGCCGCCAGGACAACACCCGCCGTCGCCACGGCCCATGTCTGCCAGTCGGCCAGAAAAGCCACCGCACAACTGATGACCCGCTCGGTGGCCTCCGGGTGTTTCTTGATCACCATGGCGATGGCCATGATCCCGCTCAGGATGAGGAACAGGACACCGAAGGCATAGTGCTGCGCCAGATGCCCGCGCGGCTGCAGGTAGCTCGGGCAGCCGTCCGATGCGATGCGCTCCTGCTTCCTGCCGGCAAAGGCGAGTGACGATGTCCCGGTCGGATGAAATGCGCCGCCACCGTGCGGACTGGTCCGTGTGTCGCCCGTGTTTCGCTGCGCGGTCCGATATCCGTGCGCTTCGTTCGCTTCGGCATTCGATTCGCCGTATTTCATCGCCAGCCTCCCCATTGCGTGATGTTGTTGAACGTGCGCGTACCGCGCGGCGCGCGCACGCGCCAGCGCTCTGCGTTGTCTCGATCGATGTTGGCGACGCGTTCGGCGCAGCGCACAGGAATCGGATGGGATGCGCGCGCCCGCCGTATCGGGCAGCCGTTGGCGGTACCGCTTACGGGTGGGCGCAGCCCTGGCGTCGTGTGGACGACGGCCTGCAGGGGCGTGGGGCGCGGGTCTGGTGCGCTCATGGTGGTTGCGCGTCGGCGAGCGCAGCCGAGCGCTATAATGGCCGTAGCCATCTTGGGCCTCTCTGGGTTTGGATATGGTCAGGCCGGCGCCGGTGCTGGAACACCGGCGTCGGCCGCTTCTTCTACAAGATCACGTCACGCGTGGTTTGTATCTCCCTGGGTGTCGCGATCCGATTGGCTCTGGGGCTCCGGTGTCGGTGAAACCGGCCACACCGAATCACCCAGAATATCGACTGCATCACCCATTCGCTAGAGCACTTTAGTGCCGATTCCTAATGGGGCCGCCAGCAGCCGCGATATCAGCATGGCGACACAGACCCGGTTTTCACATCCGGTCTTGTCCATGATGCTGCTCAGGTAGTGCTTCACCGTACTTTCCGATTTGCAAACGACCTGGGCGATTTCCGCATTGCTCCGTCCCTGGCCGATCAGCAGAGCGACCTCACGCTCCCGCTCGGTCAGCGTGGCAAGCGCCTGCGAGGCCTGCTGCAGATCGCGCTCGACGCTGGCGACCGCGCGCAGCAGCGCGCCGTGCAGGGCCGGCGTCAGGTCGCGCAGCGTGGCATCCAGGCATCCTTCCTCGATCGTGGGCAGCGCGTGAAAACTGAAATACGTGCCGACGCAATTGGCCTCATCGAATACCGCGTCGGCTGCACAGTTGCGCAAGTCGTGTTTCACAAATTTTTCGAGCCAGACGGGATCGGTGCCCTCCCACGGTGAGGCTGCATCGAAGTACACCGGCCGGCGCGTGCTCAGCCAGCGGCGCATGATCGGCGTGTCGATGCCGCCGGCCGCGTTCCGGATCGCGAGCAGGTGCTCGTTCGGATAGTCGACCGTCACCACGTAGTCCATCGCCACGCCCGACGACGTGGTCCGGCCGTGGCCGCACGCCAGATGCCGATGGTTGAGGATGGGGCGGACGGATTCGCGCGTCCACGTTTTGAACGTTGCAATGTCGTGGACCTGCTCGGCGGCGGTCAGGCACTGCTCAAGAGCACGAGTCAGCATGGCCGTGTCAGTCGAAATAGCCCGCGCGGATGGTGGCGCCGATCAGGTTCAGGATCAGGCGGCCGGCCGTGATGCACGAGATCTGGTTGATGTCCTTCTTCGGCTGGATTTCCACGATATCCATGCCGACCACGCGGCCCTTGCGCACCAGGCCGTGAATCAGCTTGCGCGTCTGCGCAAACGTCAGGCCGCCGGGCGCGGGGCCCGCGACTGCCGGCATGGTCGAGGGGTCCAGCCCATCCGCATCGATGGTGATGTAGTAATTGCCGCCATCGGGAATGCGTGCCAGCACCGCATCCATGCCGATGTCATGCAGTTCGTAGGCGGTGATCAGGTCGGCGCCGTAGGCACGCGCGGCAGCCAGGTCTTCAGGACGGCCACTGCCCTGCGCGCGCAGACCGATCTGCACGATGCGCGCGACGTGCGGCATCTCCGAGGCGCGGCGCATGGGGCTCGACAGGCCCTCCTTCACGCCGTTGACCGAATCCCGCCAGTCCAGGTGCGCGTCGATATGCACCAGCGTGATCGGCCCCTGCCGGTCGAGGCCGCGCAGGATCGGCGTGGTGATGCCATGGTCGCCACCCAGGACGATGGGCAGCGCGCCGGCGCCCGCGATGCGCCGGATCGCCGCTTCGGCGCGGGCGCAGTGCTCGCCCGGCGGCTGCGCCAGGTCGGGAACGATGTCGCCGCAATCAACGAAGCGGATGTCGTCGCGGCCTTGCAGCAGCGGGCCGTCGATATCGAAATCGTAGTGGCCGGGCGCACGCGCGACGCGGTCGGTGGCCTGCCGGATCGCGGCGGGCGCGTTGGTCTGGTCGTTGCTGAAATCCGCCGCGGAATAGGGCGTGCCGAAGGGCATGCCCAGGACAGCGATGTCGGCCTGCAGGTTGTCCAGGTCGGTGTCCAGCTTCGCATACAGCAGCGTCTGGTGACCGGTGCGGGGCGCAGTCGTATAAAGGCTCATCAAGTTCTTGTTTTTGGAGGGATCAGGTTTGGGGCGACAGCCAGCGGCGGCGCGCAAGGTGCTCCAGCGAGCGGCCCGCCGCGGCCAGCAGCACGCTGGACGCCCAGTAGATCGCGGCGGTGGCCGCCAGGATTTCCGTGTAGGCAAAGGTGTTGGCCGTCAGCAGATTGCTCTGGTAGGTCATCTCCGGCAGGCTCATCACGGAGAAGATCGCCGAATCCTTGAACATCATGATCACCAGGCTGGTTGTCGGCGGGATCAGGAAACCGAGCAACTGCGGCGCGACGATGTACCGCTGCACCTGCCAGCGCGACATGCCCAGCGACAGCGCGGCGCCGGACTGGCCACGCGGCACGCTCTGCAACGCTGCACGCAGGATTTCGCAAAAGTAACCGCCCGTGTACAGCGCCGTGCAGCCGATCGCGACCGCCATCGCCGAAGCCGGCACGCCCAGCTTGGGCAGCCCGAAGAACGACAGATAGACCAGGATCAGGTACGGTACGTTCCTGACCATCGCCACATAGCCTCGCGCAAGGCCGGCCAGTACCCGCGAGCGGGACTGCGCGGCATAAGCCGCGAGCGTGCCGGCGAGCGCGCCCAGCGGAATCCCGATGGCGCTGACGATGGCCGTGACCTCCAGGCCGCGGAGCAGCACGGGAACAGCCTCTGCGACGACGGTGAAATCAAACGGCATGGGGCAGCATCCACGAAACACGGCGCTCGCAGACCCTGGCGGCGGCCGAAACACAGGACAGGATCACGAAGTACACCGCGGCGGTCATGGCAAAGACCTGCAGCGGCAAGTCGCTTTGCAGCGACGCATTGCGCGCCACGGTCGCCAGTTCCGGCACCGCGATGATCGACAGCAGCGACGAGGCCTTCAACAGGATGGTGAATTCGCTGGTCAATGGCGGGATCGCCCGGTAGAACACCTGCGGCAGCAGCACGTGGCGCCAGACCTGCGGCTCGCGCATGCCCAGGGCCTGGGCGGCTGCGCGCTGTGCATCCGGAACGCTGCTCAGGGCACCGCGCAGGATTTCCACGAGATAGGCGCTCGTATTGCACGCGAGCGCCCCGATGCCCGCCGTCAGCGGCGAAATGGACAGGCCCAGTAGCGGCGGCACGGCATAGTAGGCCAGCAGCAGGTGGATCAGCGCGGGCGTGCCGCGGATCGCGCTCACCCACGCCATGACCATGCCGTGCAAGAGCCGATAGCGGGACAAACGCGCCCACAGCAGCACGACGCTCAGCACCAGGCCCAGGGCAAACGCGCAAACCGATGCGCCGATGGCGACGGCGGCGCCCGCCAGCGCCCCTTCGAGAAACAGCGTCAGCGCGCCGCCCTGGTTCAACCATGCCAACATGGAACCGCCCATCCGCTAGATGGCGCCTTCGGGAAGGTAGTTGGCGCGCGGGATTTCCATCGGCGCACCGAACCACTTCTTCTCCAGCGCAGTCAGCTTGCCGCTGGCGCGCAGCTCGTCCAGCGTGTCGTTGATGAACTTGCGGATTTCCAGGTCCTGCGGATTGGCGACCCACGCCAGCAGCCTCGGCTGGCCGACTTCGCCGACGATCTTGAAGGCGCCGGGCTGCTTGCGCATCTGGATGGCTGCGATATTCGACGGGATGAAGGCGACATCGACCGTCTTGTTGCTCAGCGCGATGGCCACGTCCGGGTAGGCCTGGAACAGCTTGGTGTCGGCATAGCCTTTGCCGCGCTGCTCCTTGAGGGTCTTCTCGAACTGCTCGGCGGCCGGCTGCGAGGATGAGCCCATCTGCGTGCCGAGCACCTTGCCGGCGAGGTCCAGATCGCGCGTGATCGATGTATCGTCCACGCGCGCCATCAGTACCGGGCGCACCACCCCGACCGGCTGGCTGAATGCGAAGCGCTTGGCCCGCTCCGGCGTAATGCTCACGCTGGTGGCCACGAAGTCGAACTTGTGCGACAGCAGGCCCGGCAGCAGCCCCTGGAACGGCAGATTCATCTGTTCCAGCTCGACCCCGAGCTTGTCCGCCATGAGCACCAGAATGTCGCGGCCGAAGCCGACCACCTGGCCGTTTTCCACGAATTCGAATGGCTCGTAGGCGGCTTCCGTTCCCACGACCAGTTTGCCCCGCTTCTTGATATCGGCAATTGAGCCGCCTTCCGCGAACGCGGTGGCCGGCAGGGCAAACGCGGCGCTGGTGCCGAGTGCAAGCCTGAGAAAATTCCTACGGGAGTAGTGCTGCATATTTTATTTATTTCAGTATTTAATTCTGCTTAATCTGGCGCGGCGAGAAACAAACGTGGAGATGCCGCTTGCAGTGCAGGTAATGTATTGCCAAGAAAGGTCGATGAAAAATGATTTTTTTGATGGTATGGTTTCAAAATTCAACACCTTTTATTCGGCATCGTGCATCAGCTCCAGCCCGAACTCACCGAGCGGCATCTGCGCTCCCTTCGGATTTTTTGTGCCGTGGCGCAGGCCAATGGGTTCGCTGCAGCGGAGAAGCAGCTCAACATGTCCAAGGCCTCCATCAGCCGGCATATCCGCGAGGTCGAGGATCATTTGGGCGTGCGCTTGTGCGATCGGGGCCCGTCCGGGTTTGAGTTGACCGAAGCGGGCCGTGTTGCGTTGGACCTGGCCCGCGATGCCCTGAAATCGCTGGAGCGCATCGGGCCGGAAATCGATGCCGTGCGCGGCGTGCTGTCGGGGACGCTGACCATCGGCATGTCCGAGCAGATCATGCAGCACGCCGATTTCCATTTGTCCGAGGCGCTGGCCGCGCTGCGCGAGGAGGCCCCGGGCGTCCGGGTCGAATTGGCGGTCATGGCCTTCGCCGACCTGACGCTGGCGCTGCGCGAAAGGCGGGTGCAGATCGCGGTACGGGGCATGTACAAGCATGACAGCGGTTTCAATTACCTGTGCCTGTTCAACGAGCGGCAGCGGGTCTACACCGCGCGCGATAACCTCAACCGGTCCCGTCGGCTGCCGCTGGTGTACCGCCAGCAGCCGTTCGTGCACGATGCACTGAGCGTGCACGGCTTCAGCCGCGGGCCCGAGGCGACCGGGCTGGAGGCCGTTGCGATGTTCGTGGCCACGGGGCACTACGTCGGCCTGCTGCCCGAGCACTATGCCGATACGGTGTCGCATCGGTATGCGCTGGTGCCGCTGCCCGGCAGTCCGGTGTACGACAACAAGATGTGCGCCATCACCGAGACCGCGCGTCCGGCCAGTCGCAGCCTGGATCTCTTCCTGAGCATCCTGACCCGTTTGCATACCGGCGCGCGAGCCGCCAGGCTGGACGCGCAGGCTCGCTGACCCGGTCGGGCTTCGACTGGCGGCGGCATGATCCCTTTGCATGTCGTCTGGCATTGCCACGGCACGCACCGCTATTGACCGGGCCGGTCGGACCCTGCCGCCGGCCTGACCCGCATGCCCGGCGCCAGCCGGGTCCACGGCAGTTCACCGGGGTCCGCGAGCGCGATGCCCGGTGCCTTGGCCACCAGCACCGCCTGCGCGATCGGCTCGAAGTCGGCACGGAAGTGCACCGATGACTTGTTCACCAGGATCCGCATGTGCTCCGGCTCGATGCCGACCATGCGGTACTGGTTGCGGTCCATCATCTGGGCGCGTCCGGTGGAGACCGCAACGTGCACGTCGCCGATTCTCAGGCTCGCGGATGGCCCGAGCTCGAGCCGCACGCCATGCATCATCGGGCCGTCGAAGACGCATCGCCCATCCGACAGGCTTTCCACGACGAACGTCCCTTCGAAGGGGGCGCCCGAGCCGCTGCCGATCGCGAGGCGAATCGTTGCTCCGGGCCCGGCCGTATGCGCTGCCCGCGCGGCCTGCGGATCGTGGATCAGCCCGATCGCGGCCCGCTTTGCGTTGTGCCGCACCAGAGCGGCGAGCAGGCCGGTGGTGTTGGAGGCGCCGCCGGCGCCCGGGTTGTCTTGCGTATCGGCAATCACGACGGGCTTCGGGGCGGCCGCCGCCATCCGGATGGCGGTCAGCACGGCTTCGTCGGGGGAGAGGAACGTTGTGCCCCAGCGCGGCTCGCTGTCGAGCAGATCCCGGTACAGCGCATCGACAGCGCGGTCCAGCTCGGCGGCGTCCGCGCCGTAGCCCCAGACCGTCGGTCCGCACTCGGGGAAGTCCGCGGCGGGAAACCCCGGCGCGAACGAGAGCGACAGGATGCCGCGGCGCTCCGCCTCGCCCAGGCGCGCGTAGAAGCCGCGCGCGGGCTCCATGGTGGTGCACATGCCGTTGATCGGGATGAGGAACGGCAGGCGGCGCGATGTCCTGGCCACCGGCGATTGCGTGGCCAGGAGATCCTTCAGCAGTTGCGCGGCGCGCAGGCCGGTTGCGGCCATGTCGACGTGCGGGTAGGTCCGGTAGGCGACCAGCCCGTCTGCGCATGCCAGCATGCGGGCGGTCACGTTCGCGTGCAGGTCGAGCGATGCCACGATCGGCACGCCCTCGCGCGTGGCGGCGCGCAGTCGGGACAGCAGTTCGCCTTCGCCGTCGTCGCAATGCTCGGTCACCATGGCGCCGTGCAGGTCGAGGTAGATGGCATCGGGATCGTGCAGGCGGCTCGCGGCGACGATCTCGCCCGCGATCCGCTCGAATGCGTCCGCCGTGACCGGGCCGGACGGATTGGCCGCCGCCCACAGCACCGGCACCGGCTCGTGCCCGGCCACTTCCATGGCGGCCAGGAAGCCTGCGATCGGCACATTGGCGTGGCGCAGCGACAGGACCCCCGCGCCCCGCTTCATCGCCGGCCAGCCCTCGCCCCTGACGAACGCGTCGTAGGTGGCCCGCGATGGCGCGAACGTGTTGGTTTCGTGCTGGAAGCCGGCCACCAGGATCTTCATGGCATCACCGGATGGGCGGCCGCGGCGTTCGTTGGGTGGCGAGCAGCACGGCGCCGAGCACCAGCAATGCGGCCATCACCAGCAGCCCCGCTTGCAGCGAGCCGGTCGCGTCCTTCGTCCAGCCGATGAGGGTCGGGCTGAAGAAGCCGCCGAACAGGCCGATCGAGTTGATGAAGGCGATGCCTCCGGCGGCGGCCGTGCCTTTCAGATGCGCTTGCGGGATGGCCCAGAACACGCTGTACGACGCGAAGATCGCCGCCGAAGCCAGTGTGATGCTGATCAGCGCCGTCGGGAACGAGGCTGCGTAGGCCGCCCAGGCCAGCAGGCCCGCGCCCAGGATGGCGGTGATCGCACTGTGCCAGTGGCGCTCGCCGCGGCGGTCGGAGCTCCGGCCGAGCGCGTACATGGCCACGAGCATCGCGAGGTTCGGTATGGCGGAGTACAGGCCGATCTGGAACAGATCGGTGAGGCCGGCCGATTTGAGGATCGAAGGCAGCCAGAAGCCGACCGCGTACACGCCGCAGATCAGGCAGAAGTAGGCGGCGGCCAGCACGTACAGCTTCGGATCGGCGAGTGCCTTGACGAAGGACGAAGCCTGCCCCGTGGAGGCGCGCGCGATATCGCCGGCGATGACGGCCTTCTGCTCGTCGGTCAGCCAGCGCGCGTCGGCCGGCTTGTCGACCAGATAGCCGTAGGCCGCGATGCCGAGCAGGATGGAGGGGATGCCCTCGGCCAGGAACATCCACTGCCAGCCCGCCAGGCCGCCCGTGCCGGCAAAGTGGCCCATGATCCAGGTGGACACCGGCCCCCCGATCGCACCCCCGACCGGCGCGGCGCCGAGCACGATGGCCATGGCGCGCGCCATCCGCGCGCCCGGATACCACTGGGTCAGGTAATAGATCATGCCGGGCGCGAAGCCGGCCTCGAATACGCCGAGCAGGAAGCGCAGCGCGTAGAACGTCCGCACGTCGGTGACGAACAGCATGGACGCCGACACGAGGCCCCACAGGATCAGGATGCGGCTCAGCGTCCGGCGGGCGCCGATTTTCACGAGCAGCAGATTGCTCGGCACTTCAAACAGCATATAGCCGAAGAAGAAAATCCCGGCACCGAGACCGTAGGCGGCATCGCTCAGTGCGAGATCATTCTGCATCTGCAGCTTGGCGAAACCGATGTTGATGCGGTCGAGATAAGCGAACAGATAACAGACTGCCAGGAACGGCAGGATGCGCCGGTTCACGATGCTGTAGACGCTCGCGCTTTCTCTCCCCGCATGGACCCGCGCTGCAATGGCGTTTGCGGCCATGAATCTCCCTGCGGATTGTCTTTATGCGTATGGTGACCGCACTGTAAACGAAACGCATACAAGAGGTGTCCGCTATTTAGTGGACAGGGTGGACTAAATACGTGGACGCGGTAATTCTCATCAATCCACACACGCGGTTTTCAAATCGCGTTCAAAGCCGAATCATTGGCGAGAAGATTATCGAAAAAATAGAACCGAGTGCCCGATCGCGTCCGTTGCGGCGGAAGTTGTCTATAACGGGATGGCGCGAAACGATCCGGGCGCACGAAGGAGATCACCATGTACGACATCACCCGCGCCAAGATGCGGGTCTTCCATGCGATTCTGGAACACCGGTCCGTGCGCAAGGCCGCGGACCAGCTGGAGATGAGCCGGTCCCTGGTGAGCCGGTACCTGACGGAAATGGAAGACATGATCGGCGGGCGCCTGTTCGACCGGACGGCGACCGGGCTGATGCCCACCGACGCGGTGCCGTATCTGCTCGAATATGCCCGCGGCATGGAAGCCTCCCAGGAGAAGCTGCTCGACCAGATGCACCAGCTGCGCAGCCTGCAGAAGGGCAATCTCCTGATTTCCCTGAGCGAAGGCCTGATCGATACGCTGATGGAAGACGTATTGGCCGGCTTCATGAAGAAATATCCCGGCGTGGAAGTCGTGCTGAACATGCGCGCCACGGCGGAAATCATCAACGATGTCGCGACCAATGAGGCGCATATCGGACTGGCCTATAACCCGCCGATGACCGGCGGCATCGCATTCTGCGCAAGCGCCGTCCACCATATCGTCGCGGCGGTGCACCCGGATCACCCGCTCGCCCAGCGCGACGATCCGGTCCCGCTTGCGGAGGCGCTGGCCTATCCGGTCGGCATCATGCCGCCGGCCTACGGTCTGGGCCTGCTGATCCGCACCATTGCGAAGGCGGAGAACCTCAATCTGACGCCCAACTTCAACGCCAACACCCTGATGGCGTTGCGCGCCTATGCGCAGCACACGCGGGGCGTGGCGTTCATCACGGATTTCTCGATCCGCAAGGAAGTCGCGGCGGGGCAGCTGGTCGGGGTGCCGCTCAAGCATCCGCTGGCGGAAAACCAGTATGCGCGGGTGATGGTGAAGGAAGGGCGCCCGCTGCCGCGCGCGGCGCAGGAGGTCATCAACAGCGTCAATGCCCATTTGTCCACGCTGACGAGCGATCGGACGAATGACGTGCGTGGCGGGCGCGGCCGGTTGCGGGTGGTGGAGACGGCACGGACCTGAGCGGCGCCGCCGGGCCTGGGGGAGCTCGGGTGCTTGGGGGCCGGTCGGCTGAGCCTTGCTAGATCATGTCGCGTAGCCGTATGGGGGGGCTTGCTTTCCGGATTCGGCATCCAGCCGTGGTGGAGAAACGGGTTCGGTCTCCGGCTGTGGCGGAGAGACGAGATCGAGAAGGCGATTCCGCACAGCGGTCATTACGCGGGGCGTGTATCGAAGGAGATCGGCCAGAGCTTCGTCCTCGGCATGCGTATGCCAATCCGTATCGTACTGGGCATCGAACGCTGTCAACAGTGCTTGCGCCTGACCCGTATTGAGTGCGAAGTCTTGCGTCCAGGCGTGCAGCAGCGTGGACATGGCGCACCAGAAAGCGTCCTGCCCGTCAAAAGGCGTTCCATATCGACGTGTCAACGCGCGATGGCTGCCATCGTCAGCACGGGCAAGCTGCCGGGCAAGGGCTGCATGCGCTGGCGAGTCGTCGAGGTTCGCCAGGTCGAGTGCCCACCTGCGGTCCTCGCCGGAAAGACGGGAGCGATCCTTTTTCGCCCAGGTCATTTCCTGCAGATAGGAATTCGAGCTCGCCTCGTCAATCAGTGCTTCGTTCCACGTCGGCTTGTGTTCGTATTGCCGGGCTTCGGGGGCCGGTATGCGCCACTCCAGCCGAAGCACTTCGAGCCGCCGGCTGTCCCAGCGGTCCCTGGCGATGCCAAGCACGCGCGCATAGGGCAGCCATCCGCCGGCGGGGCCGAGGTCGCTTGCCATCTTCTGCAGCGTCTCTTGAGGTATCGACAGCTCGAGCGTCGGATCGGACGGCGAGCGCGAGATGTCCGGGTAGTCGCACAGGAAGGCGCGGACCTGGCCGGACGCGCCGGATTCCAGGCTCAGCGGGGCTGTCACCAGCGCAGCCTCGTCGGCGCGCACCTGCTGCGAGAGCATGGCCCAGCTGGGAAGGCTTCGGTACCGATCGGAGATGGCCGCGCGCCTGAGCCACATGCTCCTGTTTGCCCGCTCGCGTCCGAAAAGTCGGCGTGGCGGCCCAGCCTGATGCCGTTGGATATCCGCGGTCGACGCCAGTGCTAGAGGGGTGTCGTCATAGCCGGCCAATTCCTGGAAGATCGCGACGTTGTGCGCGTACCGCCCTGCCTCGATGCATTGCTGCAAGATGCCTTCGCAGGCCTGCTCGCAGAGCCGCCAGGCGTGATCGCTTTGCCAGCCGTGTTTGGCGATCTCGTCGAGCCGTAGCTTGACGCCGGCCACGGCCGGCAGTTCGTCGAGGTAGAGATGCAGGAAGGCTTGAACGTCGAGCCAGCGGGTCGAGAACGGGGACCAGCGGTCGACAAGGCTCTTGGGGACCAGCAGCATGGTATGGTGCCTTGGATGCCCGGACGAATCCGGTGTGGCGTGAGAGGTTGAACAGGATGGTAGAACAAGCGTAAGGGGAGAGGTATGAGCATCGGACAACTGGTGGCTGTGCTGGGGCTCGGTGTTGGCCTTGTGGCGTGCCTTTACGCGTACCGTGACCACCAGGCAATGCAGCCGCCCCCGGATGACGAGCCGGACAGCCTGTCCGCACGGATCGCCCAGCGAGCCCGGGCGCAAAGCGTGCGACGGACGGCCGTGACGGCGATGGCCGGAGTGACCCTCGGATGCCTCGCCCTGATGCTGCAGTTGGCCGGACCGGGCAGGCCGGTTTCCGTGAGGCCCGAGGGCGTCGGCCCGACGCTGTCGTCGTGCGCGCCTTTATCGCCCGGCATGCCGGGGGCGACATCGTGCGGGAATGAACGCACCGCGCCGGTTCGCGAAACCCCGGACAGCCCGGCCATGCTGGGGCTGGCGTTGCTCAGCGGGGCGGGTGTCGCCATCATCGCGGGCGCGTTGCTCATCGGTTGGGGGCAAGGCAGGTCGGCCAAGGCGGCGGGATGGCTGATGGTGCTCTCCGGCTTGACCGTGAACGGCCTTGCCATCAAGGACGTCAAGTTCGGCGATCTCTTCAAGTTCGATACCCGCATCGACAAGGTGGCGCTCGAACTGGAGATCGGCAAGAAACTCAAGGCCCTCAGCGAGTTCGGGCCGGAACAGCTTGGCGTCGTCGATGACTTCGAGTCCGGCCGGGCCGATGTCCGCCCGCACATGGGCGAGACGATCCGCGCCGTGTGCGACAAGTGGCGTGCCCACGGGGACCGCGGTCAGCACGGGCTGCTGCTCGTGATCGGATCGACGGACCGCGTGCGGTTGTCGCCAACCTCTGCGACGCAGTATGAATCGAACGTGGGCCTGGCCCGTGCCCGTGCCGAACAGGTCAAGGCTCGGCTGCTCGATTGCAGCATCCCGACCGGCCAGATGGTCACCATGGTCTCCGGGCCGCGGTACACGCCGGCCAGCGGCGTGGTCGTTCCGAGCGATGCCGCCAGGGACCGGAGCGTGGTGGTCTGGGCTCTTTGGAGTGTGCCGTCGCAGTGATCCGTGGCGACATCGAGGGGGCCTTGGAAGATCGGCTTCCGCATCCCGAATGGCATCGGCGTCCGATTTCTCCCGGAGGCCGACACGTGTTCCGGCAGCGTTCCCCACTGCGGAGCTCGAGGCAGTCCGAGTTCACCTGTGTGTGAACGGACACTCGTCTCGCCGGGAACGCGCCGCAAGCCATGGCATCCCCATCCGGGTGACCCGAGGTGCCAGCCGTTACAAGCACAAGCCAGCACCCGTGGTTGAATCGACCACCCGCCGCTCGCCTCCTGCAAGCCCCAGCACGATCGGCGACCGCCGGCACTCGCCCCGTTTCGTGCGCGCAGACAGGATTTCGCCACGACTGATCATTGCCTTTTCGGCCCTGGATAAGCTGGGTCCTGGCGGGAAACCCACCGTGGTGTAGCCGCGCCCTCCCCGCCGAGCCGTCGCGGTCCGGTCCGGCGGAGGCCGGAACGAGTTGGTGAACGCGTGGCTGCCCACAACCACCCAACTCAGGGAGCAAGACATGTCGCTCGGCAATGTCTCATCATTAAGCAACGCGAATCCGGTGTTCCCATTCGGGAACCCGGACACCTTAACCGCCCCGGATACGCCGGATCTGTCCGACGCCACCCAGGACAGCCTGTATCAGGGCATCAGCGCCAAGCTGTCGCAGTCGCTCGGTTCCTCCGGCGACAGCACGGATGACGGCGACATCATCCAGAACAGTTCCGTGCCCCCGGCCGGAAGCGATTCCACCCCGGACGCCACCCCGCAGGAAGCGGCTCAGCCGGCGTCGTCACCGCTGACCTGGAACGGCGGCACGCTCACCGACAGCGAACTGCAGATCGTGGCGGTTCTCGATCGGCATAAGGACCAGTGCCCGCTCGAGTGGAGCGGCCTGCAAGACAAGATCAACGATCCGTCCACGCCGCCCGATCTGCAGCAGGCGCTGCAAGGATTGGCCCAGGACCCGCAGCTGTTCTATGCGATCGGCTCGCAAGGGGACGGCAAATGCGGCGGCAAGATCAAGGCCAAAGACCTGGATGCCTTCTCTGGCAACCATCCGCAGGTGGCGGCGTTCAACGAGCAGCAGGCCAAGGGGTACGAGCAGAACTACATCCCGTCGGACGGCAGCGGCGACGGACTGCCGGCGGTCATGACGCAGAGCGACGCCCTGCGTGAGCTCTACAAGTATTCCGACGACTTGCCCAAGCATCTCGGCGAAGAGGATTTCCAGCAGATCGTCGACGGCACCGCCAAGACCGGCAAGTGCCCGCCGCAGGTCATTGCGGCGGCCCAATACTTCCTCGACCGCAAGGACGCCTGGAACAAGCTGAGCGGCGGCGGCGAGGTCGGCAAGGCCGATTTCCTGCAGGCCGCTTCGTCGGCGATGAGCCTGACGCAGCCGGAGCTGGACACGCTCAAGACGATCAACGCCAACCAGGACGCGTTCTTCGGGAATGGCGACCTGACACGCGACAAGCTGGCAAGCATGGCCGACAACAAGCAGCTCGATCCCAAGGTTCGCCAGGCGGCGAAGCAGTTGCTGGGCGACCCGGTGCTGTTCGGCCTGCTGAACAACGCGATCACGGGCTACAAGACGCACCACGGCTTCTTCAGCTCCGGCGGCGGACATACCGTCGATTCGGGGAACATCGCCGGCCGCGACTTCCGGCAGTTCTACGGCAACCTGTCGCAGGCGAACCGGACCGTGCAGACGCCCCGCACCCATGCGCCCCAGACCGCCGAGGAACAGGCCGCAGTCGCGGACATGATGATGGGCGTGGCCGACCAGCCCGAGATCAAATCGCCGAAGCACAACGGCGGCTTCCTCGTGCACGCCCTCGACGACGTGCTCAAGGTGGGCGCCAAGGCGCTGGATTGGGCGTCGATGGCGGTGGGGATGCTCAGCTTCGTGCCCGGCCTGGGCGAACTCGCGGATGCGGCCTCGACGGCGCTGGAGGCCGAATCGCAGGCCTGCAACATCCTGCACGCGGCGGTGAGCGGCGGCGATGTGAAGAAGGCGCTGGAAGAGGCCGGCCTCAGCCTGGGCTCAGCGGCCATCGGCAATATCGGCGGCCCGGAAGTCAGGCTGGCGATGAAGGAAGGCCTGACGAAAACGCTGCTGGAGAAGGCCGCGAACCAGGGCATCGGCCTGGGGGTGGACCAGGCCAAGTCGTACGCCGAGAACTACCTGGGCAATCTGCAGGCCCGCCTGGAGGCCGGTCAGCCGCCGACCTCCAGTCTGTACGATCCGGCTCAGACGGACGATACCTACGCCTTGCAGGACCTGGGTACGGCATAACGTGCCCCGCTGCTGTCCGCCCTCGGTGCGGAGGATCGTGCCCGGGGGGGGGGGAGCGGCGGCGGTTTATCCGCCGCCGTCAGTGAAAGAACAGCTCCCGCATCCCGAAGGTGTGATGCGCTTCAGCCGCCATCAGCACCATCAGCACCAGCAGGCACAGGGGCGGTATCAGGATGGCGTACACCAGTGCCAGCCGCTCCCACATCATGTGCATGAACACGGACACGATCAGCCCGGCCTTGGCGATCATGAGCGCGATGATCAGCGTCCAGCGCATCAGGCCCTGCACCCGGAAGTAGTCCACCAGATACGACAAGGTGCTCAGCACGAACAGCAGGCCCCAGATCTTCAGGTAGATGCCGATCGGGTGCTGCTGGCCGTGGGCGGCGTCGGGCTTGGGGGCGGATTCGATGTGGTCCATGGTCTGCCTCACCACAGATAGAACAGCGCAAAGATGAACACCCACACCAGGTCGACGAAGTGCCAGTACAGTCCGGCGATCTCGACGATCTGGAAGTTGCCGTGCTCGGTGAAACCCGGCTGCAGGATCTTGCGCGCGATCAGCAGCAGGTAGATCACGCCGCAGGTCACGTGAAAGCCGTGGAAGCCGGTGATCATGAAGAAGCAGGCGCCGAACTGCGCCGCGCCCAGCGGATTGCCCCACGGGCGGATGCCTTCGTGGACGATCAGCTTGGTCCACTCGAAGGCCTGCATGGAGACGAACGTCGCGCCCAGCAGCGCGGTGGCCAGCATCAGCGCGGCGGCGCGCCGCGCGTTGCGCCGGTAGCCGAAGTTGACGGCCATGGCCATGGTGCCGCTGCTGCTGATGAGCACGAAGGTCATGATGGCGATCAGCAGCAGGGGGACCTCGACGCCGCCGATCCTCAGGCCGAAGACCTCGGACGGATTGGGCCACGGCACCGTGGTCGACATGCGCACCGTCATGTAGCCGATCAGGAAGCTGCTGAAGATGAAGGTGTCCGACAGCAGGAAGATCCACATCATCGCCTTGCCCCACGGCACCTTGAAGGCTTCGCGGTCGGCCGACCAGTCGTTGACGATGCCGCGCCAGCCGGGCGCCAGCGGTTCGGCGGCGGTGGGTCCGGCGGAGTCGGTGGGGAGCGTGGGCGTGGTCATGGCGCGGCTCCGTACAGTGGCCCGCAGATGGCGGCGACAAAGGCCGGGGTGATCCACCACATCGCCGCCAGCAGCACCAGCCAGACGGCGAGCAGGAAGTGCCAGTAGAGGGCGCACAGCGACGTGGCGCGCGCGGTCCGGACGGGGTCGGCGCGCCGCAGATGCGCGATCGTCAAGGCCCAGGCTGCGAGCCCGCCCAGCACGTGCAGCCCATGCAGGCCGGTGAGCAGATAGAGGAAGCTGTTGGACGGATTCACGCTCACCGTTTGCCCGGCCGCCGACAGCATCCGCCAGGCCGCGAGCTGCCCGATCACGAACACGGCGGCCAGCGCGCCGCCGGCGACCAGCCAGGCCGCATGGCGCGCCGTGAACCGCCGGGCGCGCTGCATGGCTGCGCTGGCCAGCACCAGCGCGGCCGTGTTCCACCACAGCAGCGCCGGGTGCGGGATCGGCTGCCAGTCGGGCTCGCGCATGCGCATCGCATAGGCCAGCAGCAACAGCGAAAACAGCGTCGTGGCCACCGCCATGAAGACGGTCAGCCCGATGCGGCTCGTGTCGGGCGCGGCCGGCGGCGCATCGGGAACGAAAACGCGGGGCAGGGTGCTCATGCGCGCGCCTCGCCGGCGGGCAGGACGGCGGCATCGGGCACCGGGATGCCCGGCGGCGGCTCGTTCTGCGGTACGAAGTCTTCCTGGCGGTCCGGCGGGCTGTATTCATAGGCCCAGCGGTACACCACCGGCAGCGTCGCGCCCCAGTTGCCGTGCACGGGCGGCGTCTGCGGCGTCTGCCATTCCAGCGTGGTGGCGTGCCACGGGTTGGCGCCGGCATGCCTGCCGCGCACCAGGCTCCATGCCAGGTTGAAGAGGAACAGCAACTGCGCCGCCGCCACCACCAGCGCGACGACGGTGATGAACGTGTTGAGCGTCTGCGCCGAGGGCGGAATGAAGCTGTAGCCCTCGTACGCGTAGTAGCGCCGCGGCATGCCGAGGAGGCCGAGGTAGTGCATCGGGAAGTAGATCGCGTAGGTGCCGAGGAAGGTGATCCAGAAATGCGTGCGTCCCAGCGTGTCGTTGAGCAGGCGGCCCGTCACCTTCGGATACCAGTGGTAGAGGCCGCCGAACACCACCAGGATCGGCGACACGCCCATCACCATGTGGAAGTGCGCCACCACGAAGTAGGTGTTGGACAGCGGAATGTCCACGCTCACGTTGCCCAGGAACAGCCCGGTCAGCCCGCCGATCACGAAGGTGCTGATGAAGCCGATGGCGAACAGCATCGGTACGGTCAGGTGGATGTCGCCGCGCCACAGCGTCAGTACCCAGTTGTAGACCTTGATGGCGGTCGGGATGGCGATGATCAGCGTGGTGGTGGCGAAGAAGAAACCGAAGTACGGGTTCATCCCCGCGATGAACATGTGGTGCGCCCACACCACGAAGGACAGCACGCCGATGATGATGATGGCCCACACCATCATCTTGTAGCCGAAGATGTTCTTGCGCGCATGCGTGCTGATCAGGTCCGACACGATGCCGAAGGCCGGCAGCGCGACGATGTACACCTCCGGGTGGCCGAAGAACCAGAACAGGTGCTGGAACAGCAGCGGGCTGCCGCCGGCATGCTTGAGCGGCAGCCCCATCGACACCACCGCCGGCATGAAGAAGCTGGTGCCGAGCGTCTTGTCGAGCAGCATCATGATCGCCGAGACGAACAGCGCCGGAAACGCCAGCAGCGCCAGGATGGTCGCCACGAAGATGCCCCACACCGTGAGCGGCATGCGCAGCAGCGTCATGCCGCGCGTGCGGGCCTGCAGCGTGGTCGTCACGTAGTTGAGCCCGCCCATCGTCGCCGCGACGATGAAGATCGCCAGCGACACCAGCATCAGCACGATGCCCAATCCCACGCCGGGCGTGCCGGGCAGGATGGCCTGCGGCGGATACAGCGTCCAGCCCGCGCCGGTCGGCCCGCCCGGCACGAAGAAGCTCGCCACCAGCACCAGCACCGCCAGCAGGTAGACCCAGTAGCTCAGCATGTTGAGGAAAGGGAACACCATGTCGCGCGCGCCCAGCATCAGCGGGATCAGGTAATTGCCGAAGCCGCCCAGGAACAGCGCGGTCAGCAGGTAGATCACCATGATCATCCCGTGCATGGTGACGAACTGGTAGTAGTGGTTCGCGTCGATGAAGGCGAACTTGCCCGGAAAGCCCAGCTGCAGCCGCATCAGGTTCGACAGCACGAGGCCGACCAGGCCGATGGCGATGGCCGTGAGCGAATACTGCACGGCGATGACCTTGTGGTCCTGGCTCCAGACGTAGCGTGTCCAGAAGCTCTGCGGGCCGTGCTCAGGGTCGGTGTGCGCGTAGGACATCGTGTCTTCTCGCTACGGTTTGGCCGCGCTGGCGGCACCCGGGCCACCCTGCGCCTTGATGTAGGCCACCAGCGACGACAGCTCCTGCTCGCTCAGGTCGAAGTTCGGCATGATCGGCGCGAAGCCCTTGACCACGCGTGCCTTCGGATCGCGGATGAAGGCACGCAGATAGGCCTCGTCGACCTGTGCGGTGCTGCCGTCGGCCATGGTTTCGGTCTTGCCGTACAGGCCCTTCCAGGTGGGGCCGACGCCGGGGCTGCCGTCCACGCTGTGGCAGGCGACGCAGCCCTTGGCCTGAGCCAGCGTCCTGCCCTGGTCGGCGAGGGCCTGGGCGCCGCCGCCCGCGCCGGCCATCGCGGCCGCCGCCTGCACCTTGGCCTGCTGCCGCTGCGCGAAGGTCGGCTGCTGCTGCAGCCAGCGGGTGAATGCGGCCTCGTCTTCCACCACCACCACGCCACGCATGCTGGCGTGCCCGATGCCGCAGAGCTGGGCGCAGAGGATGTCGTAGCGGCCGGCCTTGGTCGGCGTGAACCAGAAGGTGGTGACCATGCCGGGCACCATGTTCATGCGGGCGCGGAACGGTGGCACATAGAAGTCGTGCAGCACGTCGAGCGAGCGCGTGAGGACCTGCACCGGCCGGTTGAGCGGCAGATGCAGCTCGGGTGTCGTGATCAGGTAGTTGTCGCGGCCGTTGGGGTCGGCGGGGTTCAGGCCGAACGGATTGTCGTCGCTGATGTAGCGCACGTCGCTCGTGCCCAGCTTGCCGCCGGGGCCGGGAAAGCGGAAGCGCCATTGCCATTGCTGGCCGAGCACTTCGAGTTGCAGCGCGCCGGGCGGCGGCCGCACGTAGTCGGCATAGACAAAGAGGCCGGGCGCCAGCAGCGCCGCCACCCCGACCGCCGTCACGCCGATCAGCCACCATTCCAGCCGCTTGTTGTGCGGCTCGTACGCGGCGCGATGGCCGTCGCGGTGGCGATAGCGCAGCAGTGCGGCCACCACGAACAGATTGATCGCGATGAAGAGCGCGCCGGTGAGGACGATGGTGATCGTCAGCGTGTCGTCCATGCGCACCCAGTTCGATGCGATCGGCGTGATCCACCAGGGGCTGGCAAAGTGAAACCCCACCGCCAGCACGATGATGAGGATCAATGCAATCGCAAGCGCCATGTACCACCCCGCTGTGCGCCACACGCTATTGCAAGGCTAGTCCTCTGCTTTGCATCGTGCAAGGCAGCGTGGGGAGGAGGTCCGCCCCACGTGCGGATCGCGGCGATCCGCGCGTGGCATGATGCGGCGCAATGCAAAACGGCCGCCGCCGGCAGCGGAGGCCGGCAGTGGCCGTCTCCCGACGCGGCGTCGCCCAGCATGCGGCGCCGCGGGAAAAATACGGCGCCTCAGTGCATCGATTCCTGCGTGCGCCGTTCCAGCATGCCGTACGTGATAGCGGTCACCACCCCGAACAGCAGGTTCGCCAGCAGCGGCCCGGAGCCGCGCTCCGAGGCGAACCACGGGAACACCACTGTCATGCCGTAGAAGTTGACCACATAGGCCACGATCCCAAAGGCCACGCCGATGGCGGCTTCCATGCCCACGCTCGAATCGAAGTGGAACGGCGCGATGATGGCGCCGAGGATCATCCCCATGACGGCGCCCAGCACGAAGTGCAGCACCAGCGCGGTCACCACGATGCCCAGGCTGAACAGCGACATCTGTTCGAGCGCGCCCGGGCCCATGACCATGGCCGCGATCTTGTGGGTGGGTCGCCATGGGCTTTCATTGAGCACCATGGTCGACCAGAAGAATTCCAGCACGATCACCAGCGCGCCGCCGATGACGCCGGCCACCCCGGCGGCCAGCCAGTCGGGCATGCGGCGCTCCCAATGGTGCGATTGCATGTGCAGTTCCATACGACCTCCTTGCCGATGTATCGACTTCAGCACCCAGGCCCCGCTGGCGCCACTCGCTTTGATTAGAGCGCCGCACGTGTCGAAAGTGCGGCCCCCTGTGCGATTCAGAATGGCAGATACGGATGCCAACGCAAGGTGCAAAATCCATGCGCATCGCACATCACTACGGCGTTCTGCTCGAAGTTCAGCATCAGCGTGTCGGCGATGGCGGGATCGTCGATGAACAGCAGCAGGCTGGGCTCCGGTGGCCATGTCGTGTCGGCATCGGCATCGGGCTGGCCGCCCTCGCCCTCGAGCCATGACAGGCCGCGCGCGATCGCCCAGGCAAGCAGTTCGGTCTGGCGGGCGGCATTCTCTTCGGCGCTGACCGGATGGGAGAACGGCTGGCAGGCCGTCACGAATACCGCCCATGGTGTCTGCGCCCGCGCCAGCAAGGCCGCCACGCCGGGGGCGGCCGCATCGATGCGCAGCAGTACCTCGCCGTCCGGCGCGGCAACGCGGTAGCGTGCGCGGCGGTATGCCGCGATCAGTGCGGGCGTGGGTGCGGGCGGGTGGCGGTGCGGGGGCGACATGGGAGGGGGCGGGCAGGCATCATTGTTGCGCCGTGAGCGTGGGCCGATCTGATCTGGCGCAACGCGAACGGGTCCCGGATGTCACAGAATACCTGTGCGCCGGCACAGGCTTGGCGCGGAGGTACCCTAACAACAACTCTCCTGCGAGGCGCTCTATGTACAAGAAGATCTTGGTGGCGGTGGACGGCAGCGGCACCAGCAAGCTGGCACTGGACGAAGCCGTGCGATTGGCCAAATCGGCTGGCGGCACCATCCGCGCGGTCTACGTCGTGGATAGCCCGGCCATGCTCTTTGACGTCGGCTATTACGATCCGATCGAGCTGCGCAAATCGTTCATCCAGGCAGGGACCACGCTGCTCACCGAGATCGAAACCCGGCTGACCAAGGAAGGCGTGCCGCAGCAGGCCGCCCTGATCGAGACCCAGGGCATCGGCGAAGACGTCGCCGCCGCGCTGGAAGGCGAGGCGGTCAAATGGGGCGCCGATCTGGTGGTGCTCGGCACGCACGGCCGCCGCGGGCTGGCGCATGCCATGCTCGGCAGCGTGGCGGAAAAGTTCATCCGCCTCTCCACCATGCCGGTCCTGCTGGTGCGCGGGCCCGCCAAGGGCTGAGCCCGCGGCAAGCGCGCCGCGTTCAGGCGCCGGCCGACACGAACAGCGTGCAGGCGCCTTCTTCCGCCGCGGACACATTGCGGCGGAAACCCGAGAACAGATCCCGGCCGACACCCGCGTGATAGTGCGCCAGGTCCGGCGCGCTCACCTTGCGGGCATTCCATTCCGCCTCCGACACGCGTACCGACAGCGTGCCGGCTTCCGCGTCCAGCACCACGATATCGCCATCGCGCACGCGGGCCAGCGGTCCGCCGGTGAGCGCTTCCGGCGTGACGTGGATCGCCGCCGGCACCTTGCCCGACGCGCCCGACATGCGGCCGTCGGTCACCAGCGCGACCTTGAAGCCGCGCTCCTGCAGCACCGACAGCGTCGGCGTCAGCTTGTGCAACTCGGGCATGCCGTTGGCTGCCGGGCCCTGGTAGGGCAGCACGGCAACGAAATCGCGCTCCAGCTCGCCCGCCTTGAAGGCGTGGATCAGATCGTCCTGCGCGTGGAAGACGCGGGCCGGTGCTTCGACCAAGCGGTGCTCGGGCTTGACCGCCGAGACCTTGATGACCGAGCGCCCGAGGTTGCCGTCCAGCACGCGCAGGCCGCCGTCCGGCGAGAACGGCTCGGCCACGCCGCGCACGATGTTGGTGTCCAGCGAGGCCGCCGCGCCGTCGCGCCAGACCAGCCCGCCGTCGTGCAGGAACGGCTCGCGCGCATGCGCGCGCAGGCCCTTGCCCATGACGGTCGTCACGTCGTCGTGCAGCAGCCCGGCATCGAGCAGTTCGCGGATGACAATGGACAGGCCGCCCGCCGCCTGGAACTCGTTCACGTCCGCCTTGCCGTTCGGATACACGCGCGCCAGCAGCGGAATCACCGCCGACAGGTCGTTGAAGTCATCCCACGTCAGCAGGATGCCGGCGGCGCGTGCCATGGCGATCAGGTGCAGCGTATGGTTGGTCGAGCCGCCGGTGGCCAGCAGGCCGACGATGCCGTTGACGAAGGCATGCTCGTCGAGCACATCGGCGATGGGCGTGTACTGCGCGCCGCCGTAGACGAGCTTGAGCACCTGCCGCGCCGATTCGCGCGTCAGCGCCTCGCGCATCGGGGTGTTCGGGTTGATGAAGGCGGAGCCCGGCAGGTGCAGGCCCATGATCTCCATCAGCATCTGGTTGGAGTTGGCGGTGCCGTAGAACGTGCAGGTGCCGGCGCCGTGGTACGACTTGGATTCGGCTTCCAGCAGATCGGCGCGCGAGAGTTTGCCCTCGGCGTAGAGCTGGCGCGTGCGCGCCTTTTCGTCGTTGCTCATGCCGGTGGTCATCGGGCCGCCGGGCACGAACACGGCCGGCAGGTGGCCGAATGACAGCGCGCCGATCACCAGCCCCGGCACGATCTTGTCGCACACGCCCAGGTACAGCGCCGCGTCGAACATCTGGTGCGACAGTGCCACGGCGGTGGCCAGCGCGATGGTGTCGCGCGAGAACAGCGACAGCTCCATGCCGTCCTGCCCCTGCGTCACGCCATCGCACATGGCCGGCACGCCGCCGGCGAACTGGGCGGTGCCGCCCGCCTGCAGCGCGGTTTCCTTGATCCAGGCGGGGAAGGCCTCCAGCGGCTGGTGCGCCGACAGCATGTCGTTGTACGCCGAGACGATGCCGATATTGGGCCGCTCCAGCGCCTTCAGGCGGATCTTGGCCTCGCCCTCCATGGCCGCAAAGCCGTGGGCGAGGTTGGTGCACGACAGCAAGGACCGCTCGACCTTGCGGCCGGCGTTCTTGCGGGTGGTCTCCAGATAGGCCTGGCGGGGGCCGCGGCTGCGGTCGATGATGCGCTGGGTGACGTCGCCCAGTACGCGGTGCAGGGCCATGCGGTTCTCCTGGTGGGAACAGATCGGTGTGGAACGATGTAATTTTCCTACAAACGGGGCGGCCGTGGGACAGCGTTTTCCCCTACCGCCCGCCTGCGCCGGTGTCACCGAGCACGCGAATTGCGTGCCTCCGGACGCACGGCCGGCCCGCACTGGCGCTAAACTGGCCAGACGGGCTGTTGCCGGGGCAGGATTCCACGTGCCTTGCTCCAAGTGTAGTAATACTACAAAATGGGCGAAAACAGCACGTTGCCTGCTAGCCTGCACAAAACGCGCTCACAAGCGAGACGGCTCCGGCCGCCCGGCACTGCCCGGGCGCGCGCTTCATAGGCTAGCCTATCCGATGGCTTACACACTCACACAGACAGGAGATGACGATGTCGGTGCCCGCATTCGACATGGTGTTGTTTGGCGGTACGGGCGATCTGGCCCGCCGCAAGCTGATTCCGGCCTTGTTCGATGCGCACCAGGGCGGTGAGCTCCATTCGCGCGGGCGGATTTTTGCCATCGGCACGCAGCCGCTGGAAACCGCGGGGTACCTGGCCTTGCTGGACCGGGAGGTGCGGCCCACCATGCGCCTGTATTCCGGCGCGCCCGTGTCGGACGATGCCTGGGCCTCCTTCGCCGCGCGCATCGTCTACCAGCGGGTGGATGCCCGCAAGCCGGAGCAGTTCGATGCCCTGGCCGCCGCGCTGGGCGAGAATCGCGCACCGGTCACCGTGTGCTACCTCGCCACCGCGCCGGGCATCTTTGTCGACATCTGCGCGCAGCTTGCCCGTGTCGGCCTGAACGCGCCCAACGTGCGGCTGGTGCTGGAGAAGCCGCTGGGCACCGATCTGGCCTCCAACGAGCGCATCAACTCCGCGGTGGCCGAGTTCTTTGCCGAAGACCAGATCTACCGGATCGACCACTACCTCGGCAAAGAGTCGGTGCAGAACCTGATGGCGATCCGCTTCGGCAACGCGCTGTTCGAGCCGCTGTGGCGCCGCGAATGGGTCAAGGACGTGCAGATCACCATCGCCGAGCAACTCGGCGTGGAGAAGCGCGGCGACTTCTACGACGGCGTCGGCGCGTTGCGCGACATGGTGCAGAACCACCTGCTGCAGCTGGTGTGCATCGTCGCCATGGAGCCGCCCGCCAGCCTGTCGCAGGACGCGATCCGCGACGAGAAGCTGAAGATCCTCAAGGCGCTCAAGCCGATTCCGCTGCAGGAGGTGCCCGAGAAGACCGTGCGCGGCCAGTACCTGGAAGGCGCCATCGCCGGACAGCCGGTGCAGGGCTACCTGGGCGAGCACGGCATCCCGCCCGACAGCCGCACCGAGACCTTCGTCGCCATCAAGGCCGAGATCGCCAACTGGCGCTGGGCCGGCGTGCCGTTCTACCTGCGCACCGGCAAGCGCATGCCGCAGCGGCTGGCGGAGATCGTGGTGCGCTTCCATGACGTGCCGCACGCGCTGTTTCCCAAGCCGCTGATCCAGTTTCCCGAGAACCGCCTGGTGATCCGCCTGCAGCCCGAGGAAAGCATCCGCTTGCAGTTCCTGACCAAGGCGCCGGGGGCGGCGCTGGGCCTGCAGCCGTCCACGCTGGACCTGGACTTCACCAACCACGGCGGCGTGCGCCATGCCGGCGCCTATGAGCGTTTGCTGATGGACGCCGTCAACGGCAAGCTCGGCCTGTTCGTGCGCCGCGACGAGCAGGCCGAGGCCTGGCGCTGGGTCGAGCCCATCATCGAGGCCTGGAACCAGGCCCGCACGCCGCCCAAGAGCTATACGGCGGGCAGTTGGGGGCCGGCGGCCTCGAGCGCGCTGCTTTCCCGCGACGCCGCCGCCTGGCACGAGGAGATGTGATGACCCTGCGCTGGCATGCCATGTCCGACGCCCAGGCCCAGATGGAACGGCTGGCCGATGCGCTCGCCGAGGCCCTGGCGCGGCAGATCCGGGCGCAGGGCAGCGTGTGCCTGGCGGTATCGGGTGGGCGCTCGCCGATTCCGCTGTTCGCCGCGCTGCGCGCTCGGCCGCTGCCGTGGGAGGCGGTGTCGGTCACGCTGGTCGACGAGCGCGCTGTGCCGCCCGACCACCCGGACAGCAACGCGCGCCTGGTGCGCGAACACCTGCTGCGGGATGCCGCTGCTGCCGCGCGGTTCTTCCCGGTGGTGCTGGCGCCGCACGTGCACGGCGGCTCGATCGATGTCGATGCCTGCGTCGCCACCGCCAACGATCCGTTCCAGCAGCCCGATGTGGTGATCCTCGGCATGGGCGACGATGGGCATACGGCGTCGCTGTTTCCCGATGCGCCGGAGCTGGCGCTCGGTGTCGATCGCGCGCAGCGGCCCGCCTACCTGCCGGTGCGCCCTGGCGCGGCGCCGTACCGCCGCATCAGCCTGAACCTGTCGGCGCTGTGCGCGGCGCGCGCGCTGTTTCTCGCCATAGGCGGGGCGGGCAAGCGGTCGGTGTTCGACCGGGCCGCGCAGGGCACGGCGCGGCTGGCGCTGCCGGTCAGCTATGTCATTCATCAGCGGGAGGTGCCGCTCGATGTCTATTGGTCTGCATGAAGTCGGCGTGGGCAACATGGACGACGTGACGGCCTACCCGCGCCTGGTCGGGGATGTCGGCGGGACCAACGCGCGCTTCGCGCTGGAGATGGCGCCGATGCGGCTGGCCCACATCGGCGTGCTGGCCGGCGACGACTACCCGTCGCTGGAGGCGGCCATGCGCGCCTATCTCGCTTCGCTGCCGCCGGAGATCGCCACCGCGGGTGTGCGGCGCGCGGCCATCGGCATCGCCAACCCGGTGCTGGGCGACCAGATCCGCATGACCAACCGCGACTGGGCCTTCTCCATCGAGGCGATGCGCCAGTCGCTGGGCTTCGACACCCTGGTCGTGCTCAACGACTTCGCGGCGCTGGCGCATGCGCTGCCCTACCTGGGCGCGGAGGCGCTGGTGCAGGTGGGCGGCGGCACCAGCCTGGCCGACGCGCCGCGCGCGCTGCTGGGGCCGGGCACGGGGCTGGGCGTGGCCTCGCTGCTGCCGACGCCGGACGGGCGCTTCATCGCCGTCGCGGGCGAGGGCGGCCACGTGGCGTTTGCGCCGATGAACGACGAGGAAGTCACCATCTGGCGCTTTGCCCGCGAGCGCTTCGGCCATGTGTCGGCCGAGCGGCTGATCTCGGGCATGGGACTGGAGCTGATCTACGAAGCGCTCGGCGCGCGCTTCGACCTGTGGCAGCAGGGTCCCGTCGTGCGCCGCGCCGCGGACATCACCGCCATCGCCCTGGGCGAGATGGAAGATACTGCCGGCGACCATGCCCGCTGCCGTTATGCCGTTGATACGTTCTGTGCCATGCTCGGCACCGTGGCGGCCAACCTGGCGGTCACGCTGGGCGCGCGCGGCGGGGTCTACATCGGCGGCGGCATCGTGCCGCGGTTGGGCGCTGCCTTCGCCAATTCGCCGTTCCGGCGGCGGTTCGAGGACAAGGGCCGCTTCTCGGGCTACGTGGCGGCGATGCCGGTGTACGTGATCCACTCGCCGTACCCCGGTCTGATCGGCCTGTGCGCGGCGATGGACCACGCCGTGGCGAACGGCCACTGAGGCTGCCGGGTCGGGTCGGCCCGGCTTACTCCGGCGTATCCGGCTGGTCGACCGCGTTGCCCTTGCGCAGCGCCGTCTCCAGCACCAGCGCATCCAGCAGGGTGAGGTGCAGCAGGCGCGCCACCATGGAGCGGTCCGCCGCGTCGGCCTCCACGCTGGCGGGCAGCGTCACGTCGGCCAGCGCGGCCAGGCGGCTGCCCGGCGCGGTGATCGCCACCACGCGCACCCCGAGCTCGCGCACCCGTTCCACCGCTGTCTGCAGTTCGGGCAGGTCGCCGGACTTGGAGATGGCGATTACCACATCCCCCGCCTGCAGCACGTTCAGCGACATCGACACCAGGTACGGATCGCTGTACGCATTGGCGGCGATGCCGTAGCGGAAGAACTTGGTCTGCGCGTCGCGCGCCACCACGCCGGAACTGCCGAAGCCGTACAGATCGATGCGCCGGGCGGCCTCCACCAGCGCCACCGCGGCGTCCAGCGCGCGCGGGTCGAGCCGGTCGCGCAGAGCGGCCAGGGCATCGATGGTGTCCTGCAGGATGCGGTGCCCCGCCGGATGCGCCGCCCGGGCCGGGGCCGCATCGTGCGGGACATGGCCCTGCGCCAGCCGCAGCTTGAAATCGGACAGGCCGTGGCAGCCCATCGAGCGGCAGAAGCGGATCACGGTCGGCTGGCTGACGCCGGCCTCGCGGGCGATGGCCGCCACCGGCAGGCTCAGCACCGTGCCGGGCTGCAGCAGCACCCAGTCGGCGACCTGGCGTTCGGCCGGCGATAGCGTCGGCCGTGCGGCGCGGATGCGTTCGCGCAGGTCGGCGGCGGGCGCCTCGGGGGTAGCGGGCAGGGTGGGCAAGGTAGCTTGCGGGGCGCGTATTCGCGCGCGTCATTCGGATGGTCGACCGCGTCACGATAAAGGCAAGCGCGGTGCGGTGCAACCGGCGGC
This sequence comes from Ralstonia solanacearum K60, assembly GCF_002251695.1. Classification (NCBI taxonomy): domain Bacteria; kingdom Pseudomonadati; phylum Pseudomonadota; class Betaproteobacteria; order Burkholderiales; family Burkholderiaceae; genus Ralstonia; species Ralstonia solanacearum. Next base: position 1,775,055 of record NZ_NCTK01000002.1, on the reverse strand, counting down.
GCGGGCCCGCCGGTGCCGTGCTTCAGCGTCCTGGACCGCGGTGGGGGCGGCGAAGGCCGGCCCATGGCCTGTCGCGGTCGGCCGTGGCTCCGGAGTGGTCCATTTCGCTGATGCGGTCTCCGCTTCGGGCTGCCATGCCCACGCGCACGCCCCACAACTTAGCCTCGGGGATATGTCGGCCCAAAGGCGGGCAGGCATATCCCATCCCACTTCCGCTACCGAGGTCAGTATGAGTACCAACATTTCCAGTGCGGCAAGACCGACTGTGCCCGCGGGCGGGTCGGACGCCAGCGGGGCTGCCACGAACAACCCCGACCTTCCGTCCTCCCTGTTCTTCCAGTACGACCATTCCACGGGGCCGAGCCGTCCGGACCTGCCGCCCGAGCTGTTCTTCAAGTTCGACGAATCCGTTTCGCGCGCGGTGCAGGACGCGGCCCAGCAGTCGCCCGATCCGTCGGCGAATCCGGCTCCCCCGGGAGGCCAAGGCTGCCAGTGCCAGCCGGCCCCCGCCGATAACACGCCGCCGCAGTGCCAGCCCAGCGCCCCGCCGGTCGGCAGCGATGTGACCTGGAACGGCGGCACGCTGTCGCCCCAGCAGTTGCAGGTGCTCGGCATCCTGAACCTGTATCTGAGCATTAGCGGCCTGCCGTTCGGCGAGCGAGCGATGACCCGGGATACGCTCCAGAATGCGGCCAACAGTGCCGATGCGCCGGCCGACCTGCGCTGGGCGGCGCAGGCGATGCTGAACGATCCCGCGCTGTACCAGGCCATCGGCGGCGACGACGGGAAGTTCGCGCGGAAAGACATCGCGAAGTTTGCCGGGTACCACCCGCAGGTCCTGACCTGGAACAGCGGCACGCTCAACGACAGTCAACTGGAAATCACCTCCATCCTGGCCCGGCACAAGGACAAGCTGCCGCTGGACTGGCAGTCGATCCAGGACAAGGCCAACGATCCCAGCACACCGCCCGACCTGAAGGCCGCGCTGCAGGCGCTGGCCAACGATCCCGCCCTGTTTGTCGCCATCGGCTCGCAGGGCGACGGCAAGTGCGGGGGCAAGATCAAGGCCGGCGATGTGAGCAGCTTCATCGACAACCACCCGCAGGCGGTCGAGTACAACCGGAAGAAGGCCGAAGGCTATGTGAAGGACTACATCCCGTCCGACGCGAAGCCGGGCGACAAGCCGTCCGCCATGACGCAGAACGACGCGCTGCGCGAGCTCTACCGCTACTCGGACTACCTGCCGAAGAAGCTGGACATGGACGCGCTTCAGCACATCGTTGACGGCGACTCGAACGCCAAGAAGACACCGCCGCAGGTCATCGCCGCGGCCCAGTATTTCCTGCAGAACCGCAACGAGTGGGCCAGCCTGAACAAGCTGGGGGACAACCCCGACAAGAAGGTGGGCAAGGCGGACTTCCTGCAGCGCGCCGCGTCGGCCGTCCACCTGACCAAGGAAGACCTGAAGACCGTGTCGACGATCAATGACAATCTCGACGTGTTCTTCAAGGACGGCCAGAAGATCACGCGCGACCGGCTGGCGGCCATGTCGGAGGACGAGAGCCTGTCTGCCCCCGTCCGCGATGCGGCCAAGCAGCTGCTGCAGGACCCGCTGCTGTACGGCCTGATCAACAACGCGAATTCGGGCTACAAGACGAAGAACGGCTTCTTCAGCTTCGGCGGCCCGACGGTGGACTCCGGCGTGATCGGCAAGAAGGACTTCGAGAAGTTCATGTCCAGCATGACGGACGCCAACAAGACGGTCCAGGAGCGCAAGACGCATGCCGCGAAGTCGGAGGCCAGCCAGAGCGCCGTGTCGGACATGGGCATGGGGATGGAAGACCAGCCCGACATCAAGGCCGTGAAGAAGAGCGGCGGCGCCCTGAAGAAGGCCATGGACAAGGTCCTCACCATCTACGCGAAGGTGATGGACATCGCGTCGCAGGTCGTCGGTGCGCTGGGCGTGATTCCGGGGTTGGGCGAAATCGCCGACGCACTGTCGATCGGGATGGCCGCCGGGGCATCGGCCGCCAAGGTCCTGTCGACCCTGCTGGACGGCGGCAACCTCAAGAAGGCACTGGCCGAGGCCGGCATCAACCTGGCATCCGCCGCGCTGGGGGCCATCGCCGGGCCGGAGGCGCGGGTGGCGCTCAAGAACGGCCTGACCAAGATGCTCGTGGAGAAGGTGGCCAACACCGGCATCGATCTGGCGGTCGATAAGGCGAAGTCGTTCGTGGACGGCTACCTGCAGGACCTGAAGGGCCGCCTGTACGCCAACACGGCCAACGCCGTCCACGCGGTCAACACCGGCGTCAACTGGGTGTCCGACAAGACGCAGGACTTCCTGCAGAACCCCGTGCAGAACCTGACGACCCGTATGAACATCCCCGGCGTGACCCCGTATCAACCGGGCTATCCGATGGTGGCGCCGGCTGCCTGAGGCGGGTGGCGGCGGCCTGCCGCGCCATGGGGCTCCGCGCTCCCGGCGTGGCCGGCCGGCGGACGGTGCGTCGCGCAAGCGGACGCCGTCCGCATCGCGGTTTTACAATGAGCCATTCCCGGCTCATTTTTTTTGCACGCCATGCGCGTACTACTGGTCGAAGATGACGACATGATCGGCGAGGCCGTGCGCAAGGGCTTGCGCCAGGACGGCTTCGCGATCGACTGGGTGCGCGACGGCGAGGCCGCCGTGCAGGCTGTCGGCGCGCCCGGCGCCGCGGCCGCCGCAGCCGAATCCAGCGCCTCGATGTTCGACCTGATGCTGCTCGATCTCGGCCTGCCCAAGCGCGACGGCCTGGACGTGGTGCACGAGGTGCGCCGGCGCGGCATCGCCCTGCCCATCCTGATCCTGACCGCGCGCGACGCGGTGGCCGACCGCGTGGCCGGTCTCAACGCGGGCGCGGACGACTATCTCGTCAAGCCGTTCGACCTGCAGGAGCTGGCCGCGCGCATGCATGCGCTGCTGCGCCGCCAGGGCGGCCGCGCCGATCCGCTGATGCGCCACGGCGACGTGCTGCTCAACCCCGTGACGCGCGAGGTGCTGCGCGCGGGCGTGCCCGTCAAGCTGTCCGGTCGCGAGTTCGGGGTGCTGCATGCGCTGCTGTCGCGTCCGGGCAAGGTCTGGTCGATCGCGCAACTGCAGGACAACCTGTACGGCTGGGACGAAGAGGTCGGCAGCAACACGGTCGAGGTGTACATCCATGCGTTGCGCAAGAAGCTGGGCAGTCACTTCATCCAGAACATCCGGGGTGTGGGGTACGTGATCCCGCGTGAGGTGCCGACGCCGCCCGCGGAACCTGCCGATCATCCCGACGCTCAATAGCGCACCATGCAATCCATTCGCAAGACCTTGTTGTGGTGGCTGGCGGGCGGGCTGCTCGCGGGCATCGTCGCCGCCACGCTCCTCATCTATGCGCAGGCCCGCCAGGAGGCCAATGCGCTGTTCGACTACCAGATGCAGCAGGTGGCCGCCGCGCTGCCCAGCCAGTGGATCGACCCGCCGCCGCCGGCGCTGGCCGGCATCGCCCACGACGACGACGTGGTGATCCGCATCTGGGACGGTACCGGCCGCAGCCTCTACCTGTCGCACGCGCGCCCCGACCTGCCGGCCCAGGCCGAGCTGGGCTTCTCCGATGTGGTCACGCCGGAGGGCACGTGGCGCGTGTACAGCGTCGCCTTCGGGCCGGCGGTGGTGCAGATCGCCCAGCCTTACAGCGCGCGGCACGAGGTGGCGGCCCGCATGGCGCTGCGCACCGTCGCGCCGCTGCTGATCCTGCTGCCGCTGCTGGCCTGGCTGGTGTGGCTGGCGGTGGGGCGCGGCCTGTCGCCGCTGGGCACGGTGGCCCGCCAGGTGCAGGCGCGCGATGCCGCGGCACTGTCGCCGCTGCCCACCCACGGGCTGCCCGCCGAGATCCGCCCGCTGACCACCGCGCTCAACGACCTGCTCGTTCGTCTGGGCGATGCGCTGGCGCACCAGCGCGCGTTCGTCGCCGATGCCGCCCACGCCCTGCGCACGCCGCTGGCCGCGCTCAAGCTGCAGTTGCAGGTGGCCGACCGTGCGCAGAGCGATGCGGAGCGCCGCGCTGCGCACGCCGATCTGCATCGCGGCGTGGAGCGGATGATCCGCCTCGTCGGCCAATTGCTGACGCTGGCCCGGCAGGAGCCCGGCGCCGCCGACACGCAGCGCGGCCCGGTCGCGCTCGATGCCGTCGCCGCCGAGGTGATCGCCGAGCTCACGCCCGCCGCGCTGCAGAAGCGGATCGACCTGGGCATCGGCGTGGAGTCGCAGCCGGCATCGGTCAGCGGCAGTGCCGACGCGTTGCGCGTGCTGCTGGTCAACCTCGTCGACAACGCCCTCTGCTACTGCTCCGAGGGCGCACGCGTGGACGTCTCGGCCGGGCACACGCCGGATGGCGGCGTGCAACTGGTGGTGGAAGACAACGGTCCCGGCATTCCCGCCGCGGAGCGCGAACGTGTGCTCGACCGGTTCTACCGGTCCGCCCAGGCACCCACCGGCGGCAGCGGGCTGGGCCTGGCCATCGTGCGCGAGATCGCGCAGGCCCACGACGCCACGCTGGCGCTGGAGGCGCGCGACGGCGGCGGCCTGCGGGTGGTGCTGCGGTTTCCGTTCCGCGCGGCTGCATGAGCGGCTGCATGGGCCGAAACACTTTGTTGCATGTGACGCCCAGTCGTTTAAGTCTCGTTTAAGTCTGCCCGCCTACGATGACCTGCAACCGATGGGCACGACAGGCGACCCTGCCGGCCGTGGCCCTCGCTCCCAAGGCACATCGAGCAAGAGAGGACACAGACATGACGCGTCAAACCATGGCACGCAGCGCGGTCGGGCTGGCCGCAGTGCTGGCCGTCGCGGGCGGCTATGCCTATCTGCAGAAGGACGTGATTTCGCGCGCGGTGGCCGCGCCGACGGCGGCATCCGCGACCGCCCCGGCCTCGACCGCCCCGGTGGCGGTGGCCGCGCCGATGGACTTCTCCGGCATCGTCGAGCGCTACGGCCCGGCAGTGGTCAACATCAGCACCACCGCGCACGCCCAGCGCACGTCCATCCAGGGCCTGCCGCCCGGCATGAATCCGGACGATCCCTTCGCCGAGTTCTTCAAGCACTTCATGCCGCAGATGCCGCAGCAGCAGGGCGACCAGGTCGTCAAGGGCCTGGGCTCCGGCTTCATCGTGTCGTCCGACGGGCTGATCCTGACCAACGCCCACGTGGTCGACGGCGCGCAGGAGGTCAACGTCAAGCTGACCGATCGCCGCGAGTTCAAGGCCAAGGTGCTGGGCGCGGACAAGCAATCCGACGTGGCCGTGCTGCGCATCGCGGCCGGGAACCTGCCGACCGTGCAGATCGGCAGTCCGGCCAACACCAAGGTCGGTGAGCCGGTGCTGGCGATCGGTTCGCCGTACGGCTTCGAGAACACCGTCACCGCGGGCATCGTGAGCGCCAAGTCGCGCTCGCTGCCGGACGACACCTACGTGCCGTTCATCCAGACCGATGTGGCCGTCAACCCCGGCAATTCGGGCGGCCCGCTGTTCAACCAGCGCGGCGAGGTGATCGGCATCAATTCGCAGATCTACAGCCAGACCGGCGGCTACCAGGGCCTGTCGTTCGCCGTGCCGATCGACGTGGCGATGAAGGTGGAGCAGCAACTGGTGGCCACCGGCAAGGTCACGCGCGGCCGGCTGGGCATTTCGGTGCAGGAGGTCGACCAGTTGCTGGCCGATTCCTTCAACCTGCCCAAGCCCGAAGGCGCGCTGGTCAACGCGGTGGAGAAGGACGGCCCTGCCGCCAAGGCCGGCCTGCAGCCCGGCGACGTGATCCTGCAGATCGGCAACGCGCACATCGGCCATTCGGGCGATCTGCCCGAACAGGTGGCCGAGATCAAGCCGGGCACGACCGTGCCGCTGCAGATCATCCGCCAGGGCCGGCCGACCACGCTGTCGGTCACCGTGGGCGAGGCCAAGGACGCCAAGGTCGCCGCCAATGCGTCCGCCGCGCCCGATAAGGGTCGACTGGGCTTGGCGGTGCGTCCGCTGCAACCGGAAGAAAAGCGCCAGAGCGGCCTGCCCAGCGGCCTGGTGGTGATGGACTCCAGCGGCCCGGCCGCCAAGGCGGGCATCCAGCCGGGCGACGTGATCCTGTCGCTCAACGGCACGCCGGTGTCCTCCGCGCAGGAACTGCGCACGCTGGTGGACCGCGCCGGCAAGCACGTGGCGCTGCTGGTGCAGCGCGACGATGCCAAGATTTTCGTGCCGCTGGACCTGGGCTGACGGCATGTCGTTATACACATCTTTTGCCTAATTTTTAGGCGCATCGCCCGGAGCCCCTTGCAGCAAGGGCTTCCGGGGTATCGGCATGCAGAAGGCTCGGTGCGATGCCGCCTGATGACCCCTTGTAAGTCCTTGATTCATAAGGGGTGATCTGAGATGTGTATAACGAGGTGGGCTGACGGAGGTTCTCTACCGTACCGTCGAACGAAGGCGACGTTCTCGTTCCCCAAACGACGAGCGTTGTCACGTGGGGCTCCCGGCGCGCGGCGGCGCCGGGAGCCCTATCTTTGCGGGCAGCCGGTGCCCTGGGCGTGAAGCCTCAATACGCTGCGTCCTGCCTGGGCCTGGACACTTGAAAATCGAAAGTCGCCAAACACCCGGTCGACCGACCGCCCCACCGGATGCACACCGAGCCCCCAAGCGTGTCGGCATGACGATGCAGCGTGACCGGCATGCGGGACCGGCACGGATGGGGTTTGACCCGCAGTCGCAGCGCATCTCCGGGGTGCAATCGCGTCGGCCGGTCGGCTACAGCCAGGGCGGGCAATGTTCTACTCATACGCTCGCCATCCAGCGAAGTCCGCAAGAGGCATGCGGGTGCGCGGCTCATCCGATGGCCGCCGTCAGCGAGCACGCCATGAGTTGCGCGCATTTAATGGCAGGATTTAGCTGAATTAATCCTTCCCGGCTTTAACCAATGGTATTGGCCAGTCGGCCATAAATCGTTTGCTTTTCTTTCAAAGCCGCATTTAATATTGCGGCTTTCATTGGCGACTCAGCACTCGGCGGCGCGCAGAGCCGATGAGGATGTCGCCTTGTCGAGCGGCGAGGCGGGCTTTGCGCTACGGCGAGCTTGGCAACCATCGAGCCACTCGGTCGCAGTCACGGATTTCCTGTCGATGCCATGCACGTTCCGGCCGCCGTCAAGCGCAGCGACCCGATCGCCCGACCGGCCACGCTCCGGGTACAGCAACCGAACGCACCCAGCGCCGCGGATATGGCCTACATCTACTACCTGACCCACATCCACCTCGGCTACGATGCGCTCGCCCGATTGCCCGCGGAATGCGCGCGGGTCGGTATCCGCCGCCCGTTGATCGTCACGGACAAAGGTGTCGTCGCAGCGGGCCTTGCGCAGTGCGCGCTGGACATGCTCGGCGCGGGCCACGTTCCCGTGTTCGACGATACGCCCTCCAACCCGACCGAGGCCATGGTCATGGCCGCCGCGGCGTGTTACCGGCACCATGATTGCGACGGACTGATCGCCGTGGGTGGAGGTTCGGCCATCGATCTCGCGAAAGGCGCGGCGATTGCCGCCACGCACGCGGGTGGGCTGGCGCGCTATGCGACGGTCGAAGGCGGTAGCTGTCGCATTACCGACGCCGTGCCGCCGTTGATCGCCGTGCCGACGACGGCCGGCAGCGGCAGCGAGGTGGCGCGTGGGGCGGCCCTGATCGTCGAAGACGGACGTAAGCTGAGTTTTCATTCGTGGTACCTGATGCCCAGGTCCGCCATCTGCGATCCGGGCCTGACGCTCGGCCTGCCTGCGACGCTGACGGCGGGAACCGGCATGGACGCCATCGCCCACTGCATCGAAACCTTCCTCGCGCCGGCGTTCAATCCGCCCGCCGAAGGCATTGCCCTCGATGGCCTGGAGCGTGCATGGGCTCACATTGAACGCGCCACACAGGATGGCCGCGACCGCGACGCACGGCTGCACATGATGAGCGCGTCGCTGCAGGGAGCGATGGCGTTCCAGAAGGGCGTCGGCTGCGCGCATGCGTTGTCGCACGCGCTCGGCGGCGAAACGCGATTGCATCACGGCACGCTCAACGCCGTCCTCTTGCCTGCCGTGCTGCGCTTCAACGAAACGGCGGCAAGCGTTGTCCAGAATCGGCGCTACATCCGCCTGCGCCGAGCGATGAGCTTGCCTGCGGAGGCTGACGTTGCCCAAGCGGTCTTCGAGATGAACGTTCGCCTCGGACTGCCAACCGGCCTCAAGCAATTGGGGGTGGATGCCAGCCTGTTTGACCGCGTGATCGGCGCGGCGCGCACGGATTATTGCCACAGAACGAATCCGCGGGAAGCGACGCCGGCCGATTATCGAAGACTGTTGAGCGAGTCCCTGTGAATCCGGAAGCGGCCCGGGAAGGCGCGCCGTGCCATGACGGCGCAGTGGAAGATTGTCATATCGTCAATCAGCGAAAGGAAACATCGTGACCCATGCTGAAGTGAAGAGCGGCACCTGGCCGGCCGCATCGGATGCCTCGATGGTGCATCAGGAGGGCGCGCAAGGGGAGATTGTCGCCGTCGCCTCCGCCACCTTCGCCGGACACGGCTCCATGGCGCGGGAACGCAGCCCGGTGACAAGGCTGGATCGGCCGCCCAATGGCTACGCGGCGGTGCGGGCCAGTCTTGCGAGCCTGCTGGGCAGCACGATCGAGTGGTACGACTTCTTTCTGTACGGCGCGGCGTCCGCCCTGGTGTTCAACCAGGTCTTCTTTCCGAAGCTCGGCGCGCTGAGCGGCACCATCGCGGCGTTCGGAACGTATGGGCTGGGTTTCGTCGTCCGGCCGCTCGGCGCGCTTGCGTTCGGCCATTTCGGCGATCGCCTGGGCCGGAAAACCGTCCTGCTGGCCTCGCTGCTGGCGATGGGATTGCCGACCGTGCTGATCGGCCTCCTGCCGTCGTATGACGCCATCGGCTATCTCGCGCCCCTTCTTCTGATCGTCCTGCGGCTCGTTCAGGGGTTTGCCGTGGGTGGGGAGTGGGGCGCGGTCATTCTTGCGGTAGAGCACGCGTCACCGCGCTTCAAGGGGTTGCTGGGCGGGTTATCGCAGACCGGGGTGGCCGCGGGGCTGACCCTGTCGTCGCTCGCCATGGCAGCCGTGAATGCGATCGGCCACGACGCGATGCTGGGCTGGGCATGGCGGATTCCATTTGTCGGGAGCGGGTTGCTGATCGCGATCGGCTGGCTGCTGCGTCGCAAAGTCGACGAGACGCCTGAGTTCGCATCGGCACGACAGCAAGGGCGCTGCTTGAGATATCCCATCGGCAACGTCTTCAAGGACCATGCCGGCGCGCTGCTGAGCGTGGCCGGCGCGCGCGTTGCCGAGATCTCCTTCTTCTACATCGTCACCGCCTTCACCCTCTGGTACGCGACCCGGCAGTTGGGTCTTCCCGAGGCATGGTGCCTCAACGGGGTGACGCTGGGTGCGGCGGCGGCGACGTTCCTGATGCCGCTTTGCGGCATGCTGGGGGACCGATGGGGCGCGCGCAGGCTCTATATTGCCGGCATCGTCACTGCGCTGCTCTGGATCCTTCCATTTTTCATGCTGGTGCATACCCGCTCGATGGCGTGGGTGGTGTTCGCCGAGACGGTCAGTGTGGTCTTGTCTTTTTCCATGGCAGCCCAACAGGCGAGTCTCTTCGTCCAGCAGTTCCCGGTGGTGGCGAGATATACCGGCGCATCGCTTGCCGTCAACATTGCCGGGGCATTGGGTGGGCTGGCGCCGATCGTTGCCACCACGCTGTTTGGCCAAACCCAGGGTGGCGTACTCTCCATTGCGGGTTACGTGGCCGTCCTGACTGCCATTTCGATCGCCAGCGCTTTACGGCTCAAACGCGTCTGACGCCGCTGAGCCATGGGTTTCCATCACGGCCCTGTCTCGGGCCTTGCGCATCGGGCTGGTGCGCTGTCCGAGGAGGAGGGCTTTCTTCGCCCAGAGGGCACAGAGATAGGATGAAAGACATGTCCCTTCCGGACTTCTATCAGATCACGCCCGAGCCGGTCGGCTCGCCGCATTTCGAGACATTCTTTGCTGAATTGACCGACACGCTTGGATCGGGCATCCGGCTCCTGCAGCTTCGCGCCAAGCAACTGGGACCGCGCGAGCACCTGGATGTCGCGCGAAGGACGCGGGATCTGTGCCGCCAGTCTGGGGCGATTCTGATGCTCAATGGCCCGATCGACATGGCGCGCGAAGTCGGCTGCAATGGCGTGCACCTGGGCAGCGATGCGTTGATGTCGCTTCGGTCAAGGCCGGTGCCCGACACGGTCTTGCTTTCCGCGGCCTGCCACAGTGCCGAGCAACTGGAGCAGGCCGCCAGGATGGCTGTGGACTTCGTCACCCTGTCTCCCGTCCTTCGAACACGAACGCATCCGGATGCCGACCCGCTCGGCTGGGAGCGCTTCACCGAACTGGCTCAGCGCGCGCGCGTCCCCGTGTTCGCCCTGGGGGGCATGCATCCGGACATGCTCGATCAAGCCAAGCGCGCCGGAGCCTGGGGCGTCGCAGCGATTTCCGCGACCTGGTGCCATCGATCCGCCGGCGCGTGATCGACCAACGCGGGTCGATGAGAGGCCACGCGCTCCACAGGCCTACCGATTCATCAGGTAGTGGGCATGTTGTTGCGCAAGGAGCGTCTTGACGAGCATCGATTTCTTCATGCACCCGAGCTTCTGCTTCATGTGTTCGAGATGGCTCTCGACGGTGCGGTGCGAGATGCCGAGCGTGTTGCCGATTTCCTTGGCGGTGGCGCCGGTAATGAGGAGCCTGGCGACATCGTCTTCTCGCGGAGTGAAAGCTCGCTTCTCGTCCGGGAGCGCGCGCCGAGCGGCCGATTCAACTGGTGCGGCGTCAGGGATGGGATGGACGGCGCTGTGAATGCGGTGCTGATCCGCCTGCTCGATCAGGTTGTCGGCGGCTTGTAAAAAGTAGCGCGAGAAATTCTCAAGGCGATCAAAGTTGTTCAGATAGAAGTTAAGCGCCATGACATTGCTGCGCGGTGCATAGAAAATAAAATATTCGCAGAAATCTTTGTCCTGATTCAATATGGCGAAGCAGTGATCGTAGTCAAAGTATTCACGCTGATCCGCGAGCTGCATGCGGTAGCGATTCCGGAGATGCGGGGGATAGGTTTCCACCTTTTTGTCGAGGATGGAGTATCGCTCTCGCACGCCGAAGTATTGTGGCGTATAGGCGCCGACAATGTAGCGAGCCTTGTGGAAGGTGTGTTCGAACGCTTCGGCGTCGCTCCACACTTCGGATCGCGTTCCGTCCATGAAGAGGCGCGAGTATGAGAACGAATTTAATCCGGTTTCGTTAAAGAACGGTTGGCATAGGTCGCGGGCGCCTGTGAAAATCACTTCTGGTGTTTTATTCATCACAAGATAAAGCCTTGTATGGGTCGTCCGTAATTTTAACGGATATGTTTTCGTGGATATCCGTAAGAAAATTCTGGAGCTTCAGGGATTGAAATTGTTTTAATATTTAATTCCGCTCTGAAGTTTATTCATGGCGATCGATGAATCCGAGGGGCGGGCCGTTCCGCACGGATTGTAGTGTCGTCAGCGCCCGATGACCATCGAGCCGGGCCGCTCGGGGCTTGTCCGGTGGTGCGATGATGGTCGGCTATTGGCGTGATTGATTGCGGTTGTAAAGAATGCAAGAAGTGTTTTCGATCAACGTCGGCCAAGCACTTTTGAAACGGTGCTGCGCAAGCCATCGCCGGCGCGTGACGCCATGGCGTGGCCGACGCGGCCAACGTAACTGGCACTGGCCTTGGCCGCATTGGACCGAGATGCTTGAGGATGGCTGTCGGCGTTGTGGCGTTCCACCGCGTACGCCTGGCGTAACCCCAGCAGGCACAAGAGGTATGTTTCCTGGGCTTTGGGTGATTCTCCTCCCCGAAGCCATGGCGATTCAGGTGACAGGCGTTTTTCATACGTGGGGCGTGTGCGATGCCAAGAGTGATGGAGTTGGTTGCTATGAGGCGGGAACGAAGCGTTGAGGTCTATCCGCCCAAGCAGGTGAACGCAAAGGATGTCCGGGACTACGGATATGAGCAGAGCATCGCGTTTGGTGTTTTGTTCCTGATCCTGGGCTTGGTCATGGCCGTCGCCATGTTGGCCGCCAAACACCCGGTTGGCATGGAGCGGGCCATCTGCTGGGCGATCGCGCTTCTGGTCGACTGGCGGATCTGGGCGATGCTGGCACCGGGATTTCTGTTGGCGGCGATCGCATGCGTACTGCGCAAATCGCAGCGCTAGGCGGCGGTCGAAGCCTGACGGGCAGATAGAACCGCCCTGGGTGATCGTCGGCGGGGAGGCATCTGCTCAAGCTCAAGCCGTTCCCATGATTGCCTGACGCCGTCCGTGTTCAGTGATTGGTTGCCCCGACACCGAGATCGGCTCCGGATTGATCCGCTGCCGCTGCGCGTAGAGGCGTTAATCGCCGGACTTCCAACGATGACGCTCGCTTTGCCGGAGCAAGCCAAGCCGGCTTTTGTCCGGTGCGGCGGGTGTGGCGGAAACCAATGTGCGATCAAGCGAGGGTGGGCGATGGCGCCGGCACGGGTTGAGCGGGCTTCCTGCGCCCTCCCTCGGCGCAGGCGGCAGCCGGTCGGGGCACCGCCGGGAAGCGGTCGGCGCTGTTTTTCTGTCGCGGATTGCTCGCCGGCAGCGAGTTTGTACGTGCCGACAGCCGCAAACGCAGGTATCATGCGGGTCACGTGCCACGCTAACCTGCAAATCCAGCGTCGGCGCGGTCAGGTGAGCGCATGACGATGGACTTCTACCCCGATCTGGAAGGTTTGCCGCTGTTTGCCAAACCCGCTTTCGGCTGGGAAGAACCGGTGTCGTCCATACGATCTGTTTCCCTGCCCATCAAAACCCGCCGCCTGCGCCCATGGCGCGGCCCCACCACGCACTGGGAGCGCGGCTACCGATCCCATTATTGCCGCGACAAGCGCGGCATGAAGCTTGGCGAAATCCAACTGAGCCCGCGCGGCCAGGCGCCGCTGGTGTACAGCTGGCTGGCCGGCACGCTGTCGGGCGTCGAGGCCTCGCTGTCGCACGCGCGCACGCGGGTGGAGGATGCGATCGGGTTTGGGGTGCGGCAGATGGCGTTGTTCTGAGGCGCTGCGCGCCTGATCTCGGTCGGTACGTCCCCGGCTTCAACGTGGTCACGTAGAATCCCCGCCCGGTTATAACAAAAATCCGAGGGGTTTCAATTGATACGCAATCTGATTGCGATGGCGGTTGGCATCGCATTGTCCACGTCGGCCATTGCCGCCGACCGTACCGAAAAAATCCAGAAGCTGATGCAGGCGCAGGGGCTGAGCCAGATGCTTGAGCAGCAGATGGCCAGCGGCCGGGAGTTCAGCCGCAAGCAGGCCGACCGGATGGCGACGCAAGTGCTGGCGGGCATGGCGCCGAGCGCGGACTACCGCAAGCGCTTCCAGCGTGCAGTGGAAGCTCTCGTTGCGGACTTGCAGCCATCGTAGGGCGCTGGGGAGATGGTCGCGATCTGGTCCCAGCAATTCGGCACCAAATTCACCGACGAAGAGCTGGACCAGTTGATCGCGTTCTATACCTCGCCCCTTGGCCAGAAGGAGGTGGCGGCCACGCGCGAGGCGCTGCCGGCCTTCAACCAGGTGATCCAGGCTCGATACAAGCCGATCCAGGAGCGCGCCACGGCGGCTTTCATGCAGCGCATTCAGCAGATCAAGACGGAGTGTCGCTGCGATAAGTGACGTGATGCGGGCGGATCGATCTGTCGACGTGGGTGCCGCATGCAGGCACGCAGCCGGTGCTGTTGGTCGATGGCGTGTCAGCAGGGCGGCAGGGCGGCGTTTTGTTCTGCTTCGCGGGCTGGCACGTTCGATGCGTGACTCCGAGGTTCAACACCACCAGGGAGAACGCCATGTCGATGATCGTCCGCATCTTCTCCGAACACGCGCCCGCCGAAGCCGCCCGGCAGGCCGTGCTCGATGCCGGGCTGCCGCCCGATTGCATTGCGCTGTCGTTCCAGGGCGACGAGGCCGGCGCGCTGTGCGGCAATTTCCTGTCCGGCGACTATCAGCCTGGTGGCGAGATCGCCGAGACCTATGAGCGGAAATTCCGCAACGTCGTGATTGGCGGGAAGTTTGTCCTGACCGTGGAGGCAGCGCCCGAGCAGGTCGACGTGGCCGAGGCCGCGCTGGCCACCGCAGGCGGGCATGCGGTGGATGATTTGTGTCCGCCACACGCGTGATCCGACCGCATCGGCCGTCGCGCCGTCCGGCATGCTGCACCCGTGACGGCACAGCGGGGCGGCCGCATGAACGGATGTCTCGCGCAAGCGGTCCGCCGCAAAACTTAATCCGGCCGACCGAGATAATCGATTTTGCCGATCTCCACCCCCGCATGCCGCAGCAGCGCGTACGCGATCGTGACGTGGAAATGCAGGTTCGGCAGCACGAAGCCGCGCAGGAAATCCAGTCCGCAGAAATGCAGTTCGCCGGTCGGCGCCTGCAGCGTGATGGCGCGGTCTTCGCTGCCGGCGAAGCTTGCCGGGTCGATGCTGTTGACGAAATCCAGCGTTTTGGCGATGCGTGCCTTGAGTTCGGGAATCGTCGTTTCCACGTCGGGATGCCGGGGCGGTTCCGTCCCCGTCAGCCGGGCCACGCCGCTCTTGGCCATGTCGCACGCGATCTGCACCTGGCGCACGAGCGGGTGCATGTCCGGCGCGAGCCGCGATGTCAGCAGGTTGGCCGCATCGAATTTCCTGCATTCCGCATAGGCGGCACCCTTGTCCAGCAAGGCGGAAAGATTGCCGAGCATGCGATTGACGCCCGGGACGAGGAATGCGTACATCGAAGGTGTGGTCATGAGGGGGTTCCTTGGTGAGTGCGAAGCCGGCAAGCCGCGGTCCGGCGGGGGTGGCCGGCGCAGCGATCGTACCGCTTCCGGTGGCGTGGAGGGCAATCCGCGCGTTGCACCGATGCGTGATTCCGGTGTGGGCATCGGGCAAACGGCTGTCGGCAGCCCGCCCGGAGAATCGGAACCGGACGCAGCAACGGCGCTGCGTGCAACAAAAAAGGCCTGCGATCATGCAGGCCTTCTGTCTTTCTGTCGGTCCGGCGGTCGTTTAGGTCTCGTCACACAGCAGGATGCAGCTTTCGGACAGCGGCCAGGTATTGCCGCCCAGGAAGAAGTAGATGCGCGCCAACACGCCTGCCTGATTGAGCAGATCGAAGAGGGCAATCGTCATCAGCAGCATGCAGACCAGCCGGATCATGATCCTGGCCGCCTGCCTGCGGCGATCGGCGGTGCGTTTCCGGGAAAAGATATCCAGGGCTTGCATCGGGTTCCTCGCGAGGGTCGGTAGAGCGTAGAGCGACTCGCATCAGGGCAGTGCAAACAATTGAAAAATGCCCTTCGGGTGAAGGTGCATCCTGGTGGCACGAGCGGTATGGCGGGGCGGCAAGGCTGGTCAGCCCGGCCTCGTCGGCGGGAGGGACCACTGCGAACTGCGCGCCGCCTGGCGAGTCAAGGTGAACTCTAGACCACGGCACCGGGCCTCCGGCTCAAAACGGGATCATTGTTGAGGGTTTTGTTTGCTTAACGCCTGAAGTTAAAAAGCTTCAGTATGTTCCGAGCGGAGATCGATACGAGCGTGTCACCCACCGACAACCTGAACCCGTGGGTCACCTACGGCAGCACGGGGTCGGGCACGCCGCTGGGGTTGGCGATCGATATCGCGTCGGGCGGGTCGCTCACGGGCGGGCATCGAACTGCTGGCCACGGACCGGGGCGCGGGCGTGCGGCACGCCGGCGCGGCGTTGGCGATGGCTGGCGACCTTGTCGTCAGCAGCACGGGGGATCGCGACGCCTCCATCTGGATTTCGAGCAGCACGCTCAGCACCCGCGCCGGCCGGAACTTTGGCTGCGTCGGACAGAGGTCGATCTCGATCGCATTCCGATCGTTTTTACCGCAGGCGTGTCAACCCGCCCGGTGCGACCAGTTGCACGTTGCCGTGCGCCGCATGATCAACACATGCTGCTGGCCACGAAGTACCAAACCGCCTGCTGCCTCAAGAAATTAGATTCACGTTGCACAGGCCAAAATTAATTTCAGCAATGACTCGAGCGCACTTGTTTGAGGCGCTTACTAGAATCAGCGCACGGGAGGGCAGCAGGCAGAACGTCTTCTGTCACAAGCTAGTGTGTCGTGCGCAAGTGGTCGCCAGGCCCGCCCATAGACGGGGCCGATGGCCCCATTCATCCAGCGCCGACCCAACAGGCTGTCGCGCATGCATGCGAGCCGCACCTCCGTGTTCCAACCCGGAGGAGACGCATGAACAAGCCCACGACAAACCAACCTCACGCGCAAAGCCAGCCGGTGCCATGCCAGTGCGAGGTTGATCCGATCGGCTGCCTGAAGCAGATGTTTGTCGACATGGTGCAGCTTGGCCGCATCAAGGCCGGGCAATGCCCAGCCAAGCGCCCCGTGTTTCTGCGCCTGCACGGCGTCGCGCATGGGCGGCTCGAGGTGGTGCCCGACCTGCCGGAGGACCTGCGGGTCGGCTTGTTTGGGCAGCGGATGGTCTATCCGGCCTGGGTCCGGTATTCCAGCGATATTCCGGATGGTGTGCCCGACCTCAAAAGCACCGTTGGCATCGGCATCAAGCTGTTCGACGTGGCCGGAGACAAAATGCTGCCGCCGCAGGTCCAGGCACCTACGCTGGACATCCTGCTGCAGAACATGGACGTCTTCTTCGTCAACGACGCCCATGACATGTGTGCCTTCACGCGCGCATCGCTCACCGGCGCGGCGGCGGCCAATGCCTGGCTGAAGGCCCATCCGGAGACGCAGCGCATTCTCGACGTTATGAAGAAGGTGGTGCCGAGCGTGCTGGAAACCGATCTGTGGAGCGTGATCCCATTCCGTTTCGGCGAGCAGCGCTATTGCAAGTACAAGCTGGAACCGGAGCTTGTCCCGCCCGGCCCGGTGCCCGATTACGATGATCCCGACTATCTGCGCATCGACCTGGAGCAGCGCCTGAACAACGGCGAGGCACGCTTTCGCTTCATGGTGCAGTTGCAGACCGATCCGGCCACCATGCCGCTGGACAAGGCGATGGTGCCATGGAGCGAAGAGGCATCGCCCCCGATCCATGTCGCCACGCTGATCCTGCCGCGCCAGGACATCACCGCGCGCGGCCAGGCCAATTATGGCGAGACGCTCGCCTTCAACCCGTGGCGCACGCTGGCCGTGCATGAGCCGGTCGGCAGCATTGCCGAGGCGCGCAAGGTGGTCTACCGCGCGTCAGCCGAACTGCGACGCGACGTCAATGGCGAGCCGCTGGGGGAGCCGATCGTGCCGCGTCCCGATACGGTCTGGCCCGCGGCCAAAGACACCCGCGTGGTCCGCGCCGCGATCTACCCCGGCATTGGCATTGCGCGCGTCGGCAACAGCAAGGCGCCGGACGGCTTCTACATCGGGCCGGAGGTCACCCATCCGCCGCTGACGCTGGCAGGCGAGACGCGTGATGACACCGGCGCGATCATGCGCCAGGCCGCGCGCTTCCGTCTGTACGGCTACAACGCCGCGGGCGAGGTGGTAGGCGAGCTAACGCCGGACAACGCCGAGATCGTCTGGCAGGCGCATCTGGTCAACCGCAAGGCGCAGTGGTTCCAGTTCCAGGTGGCGATGGACATCCCCGAAGCGGCAACGGTGGCTGTGCCGCTGCGCAATCCGCATGTCGGCGAGGCAGCGCGCGACGCCCTCGCCATCGACCCCGGCATGCGCCGCATTCAAGGTAAGAGCACGAGCGGAGCGGCCTACCACTTCGATACCGGCACGTTCCAGGGCGTGCCGGTGCCGCTGGGTGAACTGCGTACCGACGAGCACGGCCACCTGCTGGTGCTGGGCGGCCTGGGTGTGTCCGCCTCGCCGGAAGGCATGCCGATCTACGATCCGGCCAACCCGAGCAGCTTCAATAACGCCAACGGCTGGTACGACGACATCTCGGACGGCCCGGTCAAGGCCGCTGTCAGCATCAATGGTCAGGCCATTCCGGTCGACTCGGCCTGGGCGGTTGTGGCGCCGCCCAACTACGCGCCGGATGTGATCGGCTGGCGCACGTTGTACGACTTGCTGGTCGATACCTATGTCGAATGCGGTTGGCTGCCGTTCCCTGAAGCGGTGTCGTTCACCCGCGATGTCCTGCCAGCGTTGCAGCGCCTGACGAATCTGCAATGGGTCAACAAGGGGTTCGCTGCGCTGTTTGGTCGGGGCGGGCAGTTTGATTTCAACGATCCGACGCTGATCGCCAAGTTGGCCTACAAGCCGGCGCAAGGCCAGGGCGATCCGTACGCGGAGTTGCGGCAGGTGATTTTCAACTGCTTCCGGCCGGCCAGCAATACCGTGGACGACGTGCGCCTGTGGCCGTGGCTGTATGGCGATGCGGAAGGATCATCCAAGAAACCCACGCCACGCAACAACCTCGCATTGTCGGACGTGCGCAGCGCCTTGCTGCAGCGTTGGGTGCGTGGCGATTTCGTCAATGACTGGAGTCCCGACTACTCTCCGCCGCAGACGCTTGCCGAAGTTCCGCTACCGGACCAGCCTGCGATGCTCGATCAGGCCGCGCTGCATTTCTGCCTGGCCGATGCCTTCCACCCCGGCTGCGAGCTGACCTGGCCGATGCGCCACGCCTCGCTGTATCGCGCGCCGTTTCGCATTCGCGAGCGGCCGGAAGGCGTGGCCGAACCCGATTACGGCACCACCTTGACGCAGTCGATTGCGTTGAAGCCCGGCGGGCCGCTCTATGCGCAGGGGCCGGGCGATCTGAGCCGCTGGATGGCGCTGCCCTGGCAGGGCGATACCGCATTCTGCCGCTCGGGCTACGACCACGAGTACGACCCCTACCTGCCGTCATTCTGGCCGGCGCGGGTGCCGAACCAGGTGCTGAGCGATGCGGACTATCGCATCGTGATCAACGATGCGCTGCCGCGCGAGCAGCGCATCGCTGCCTTCAACCGCCGGGCCAACTGGCTGCGCGCCTTGTTGGGCACGCCGGGCAACCCGACGCCCGCACCGCAAGTCATGATGCTGATGGTGCAGCATTTCGCGCAGCTCGGGATCGTCGAGGCCCGCCCAGGCGTGGAGAACGATCCCGACTTCCCTCCGGTGATCTTTGTCGAATCGCTTGCAGGAGACAAGGTGCCGCCGCTGCTGCAGGCCGTATTCGCCGCCGCTGCCGCGCCGGCCGAGCCTGTTCAGGACACCCTGAGCCGTGCCGGCTGGGCCAGTGCCGAACAGTTGGAGGAATTCCTGCGTATCGTGCGGCCGTGAGCGCTGTCGATGTCCTCGTGATCGGTGCAGGTCCGGCAGGCGCGGCGGCGGCACGCATGCTGGCGCTGGCGGGTCGCAGTGTCGTGCTGGCCGATGCGGTGAAGCCCGGCGACAGGGTCGGCGAAAGTCTGCCGGGCAGCGCACGGCCGCTGCTGCGCGACATGGGGCTTCTGCCGTGGCTGGAGCGCAGCATGCCGCGCGCCCACGTCGGCAACGTATCGGCATGGAATACGGAGGCGCTGATTGCCACCGATTTCATTCACGACCCGAACGGCGCCGGATGGCATCTCGATCGCCAGCGGTTCGACCAATGCTTGCGCGACGCGGCGATCGACGCGGGTGCATGCTGGCGCGAGACACGTTTGCAGGCGATTGAGTCCTGCGGCGGTGGCTGGCGCGTCCAGCTCGATGACGGCGATCTGTTCGCCCACTGGCTGATCGACGCAAGCGGGCGCCGCGCGGTGTTGGCGCAGCGCATGGGTGTGGAGCGCAGATGCGATGAATCGCTGGTCGCGCTGTATGCCTGGAGCGATGATGGGCGGACAGACGAGCGCACCCTGATCGAGGCTGTCCCGCATGGCTGGTGGTACAGCGCGCCATTGCCCGGTGCGCGGCGCGTGGCTGTGCTGCATGTCGAGGCGGCCGAGGGCGGCCGTATGCTGCGCCATCCTCAGGGATGGCGTGAGCAGTTGGCGGCCACGCGGCAGATACGACAGGTTTGTGCGCCGGATGGTGCCTGGACGCAGCCGCGTGGCACCGACGCCTGCGGGGCAACGCTGGCGCAGTGGTATGGCGACCGATGGATGGCCATCGGAGATGCCGCGCTGTCTTTCGATCCCCTCTCCTCGCAGGGCATGTTCAACGCACTGTATACGGGGTTGCGAGGCGCGCAGGCCGTGACGGGGGCGTTAGCGGGGAATGGCGCGCTATTGCACCGGTACAGCGAGCAGCTTGCGCAGGTGCGCAGAACGTACCGGCAACGGCTTAGGCACTACTACCGGCTGGAGCAGCGTTGGGCCAGCCTGCCTTTCTGGCGCAATCGCCACCATCTGGCAGGTGAACGGGCGGACGAGCGGGTGTAACGCGCTCATGGCAAGTCGGCTGCCGTTAGTTCGCCCGTCAGGCAAGGAGCAACGCCTCGACGGGCAACTCAACGACGCCGGAAATCTCTACTTCTGGAGCGTACTTTTTCTTGGTGTAGGGTCACAGCGATCTCTTGCCCGATTCACATGAATAACATCAGAATTTGCCAATGACTCATCATTGGTGGGGCTTGAATTCTATATTTGTCTTTATTTTCAACAATCGCATTGACGTGCGAGGACGGGGTTTTATTGCTGTTGGCCTGAGTGGATTGGTCGCCCGGGCTGCGAAATGGCTTCAAGAGGCCGCCTGCGCCCTGGGCGGGCGCTTTGCCGGTGAGCCGGGAATCCCAGCATTCACGCGCACGGATCTGAAATCTTGTCGGTTCGCGTGACGACATGATTCCACCGGATGTAATTGAAACCGCACATGAATTGACTAAGGTAAGAGAACTTCGTATCGATTTAAATATGGCGTGCGCTGCCCGGTTCCGGATGTTGTCAGTGCTCGCACAAATCAACAGTTCTCTGGGGAGGGATGCGTCAATCTCGCGCGGTCTCACGCAACAAGCTATCGTCTTCTCCGCGCGTGCTGGTGTTGATGGCGGCGTTGGTGTTTCCGGGATGGCTGTCGGCCGCCACCAAGACGACGACCTTCACCGTCTCGCTCACGCTGCAGGCGGACTGCTCCATCAGTGCCAACACGCTGAACTTCGGCACCCAGGGCGTGCTCGCGGCCAACGTGGACCAGACCACCACCGTGAGCGTGACTTGCAGCAATACCGCGGCGTACAACGTCGGCTTCGATGCCGGCACTACCACGGGTTCGACCGTCGCCGCGCGGTTGCTGGCCGGCTCCGGCGCGGCCACCGTCGGGTTCCAGCTCTACAGTGACAGCGCGCGGACCCAGATCTGGGGCAATACCGTCGGCACCGATACGGTCAGCGGCACGGGCTCCGGCACCGCGCAGGTCTTGACCGTCTACGGACGCGCGCCGTCGCAGACCAGCCCGGCGGCCGGCGCCTACAGCACCACGATCACGGCCACCATCACGTTCTGGAGGTGCGTCGCCTCGCGCCTGTCCCGCTTGCGTATGCGCCCGGCGTCACGATGCGGTGGCGGCGGCGCGCATGCGTCCTGTTTGCGCTGCTCGCGGGGAGTGTCGCGCCGCGCGTGGCCGGTGCCGCCGCGCTGCAGATTTCACCGATCCGCCTCGACCTGGTCCTTGGCAAAACGCCGCCAGCCTCACGCTGCGCAATCGGGGCACACAGCCGCTCAACGCGCAGGTACGCGTGTTCCGCTGGATGCAGGATAGCGACGGTGATCATCTGGAGCCGGCGCCCGGGCTGGTTGCCAGCCCGCCCATCGTGCAGATTCCGGGGGAGGGCGAGCAACTCGTGCGCGTGGTCCTCATGCAGCCGGCCGGCGGCGATGGCGAGCAGGCCTACCGCCTCCTCATCGACGAACTGCCCGAGCGCCGCCCGCAGACCCAGACGGGCGTGACGATGCAACTGCGCTACTCGGTGCCGGTGTTCGTCAACGCCAGCGTCGAGGCACCGCCCCGGCTCAGCGCCGCACTGCGCCGCGATGGCGGGCGGGCCATGCTGGTGGTTCACAACCTGGAGGCCCGTCACGCGCAGCTTGCCGGCGTGTCGATCGAGTGGAACGATGGGACGCAGAGCCCGCTCACCGAGGGCCTGCTCGGCTATGCGCTGGCGGGCGCAACGCGTGCCTGGCCGGTGGCCGATGCCCGCGCGGCGGTTGCTGTCCCACGGCGGTTGCGGGCCAAGGTCAACGGTGTCGCGGTCGAGATTCAGCTTGCGCGTGCTGAGTGATGCGCGGCGCCGGCAAGCGTGGCTGCCGCCTCGTAGCGGCGGGATGCGGCATCGTGCTGGCTGCGATGGCGCCCGCACGGGCCGGTGCGCAGGCCCCGGCCCCGGCGGATCCGGCCGTGCTGCTCGCCGCCGTGCGTCCCGATGCGCCGCTGCCCTCCGCCGGCATGGACGATCTCTACCTGGAGGCGGTGATCAACGGCACGCCCACCCGGACCATCGCGCGCTTTCGGCTGCATGACGGGCGGCTGTCGGCCACGGCCGGCGAATTGCGCGCCGTCGGCATCCGTACCGACGGTCTGCGGCCGGACGCGAACGGACTGATCGCGCTCGATGGCATTGCCGGGCTGCGCTACACCTATGAGGTGCGCACGCAGCAGGTTCGCTTCGTTTTGGACGATGCACGGCGCGTGCCCGACGTGCTGACAGCGCACACGCGCTCGCGCGTGCCGCCCACCAGCGGCACCGGCTTGGTGCTCAACTACGATGCCTACCTGCAGCCGACCACGCCCGGGGGCGGCGGTGCCAGCCTGGGGGTGTTCAGCGAGCAGCGGGTCTTCCATCCGGGCGGGGTGTTCTCCAATAGCGGGGTCGCGCTGGCCGCGCGGGGCGCCGACCGCTACACGCGCCTCGAGGCAACCTGGGCGCATTCGGACCCGGAGCGGTTGACCACGCTGCGCCTGGGCGACACGGTGACGGCGTCGCTGGGCTGGAGCCGCGCGGTGCGGCTGGGCGGCATGCAGTGGCAGCGCAATTTCGACCTGCGCCCGGACCTCGTCACGTATCCGCTGCCGCTGCTGAGCGCCAGCGCGGCCGTGCCGACCGCCGTCGATCTATACGTCAACAACGTGCGCCAGTTCAGCGGGCAGGTGGGCGGCGGGCCCTTCGTGCTCAACACGACGCCGGCCATCACCAGTGCCGGGCAGGCCGTGATTGTCGTCAAGGACGCGCTCGGACGCGACGTGGTGACCTCGGTGCCGTTGTATATCGATACGGGGCTGCTGGCGGCCGGGCTGTCCGACTATGCCGTCGAGGCCGGCTTCCTGCGCAATCAGTATGGTATGCGCTCGTTCGATTACGCCAGAAGTCCGGCGCTCAGCGCGTCGCTGCGCCATGGCCTGAGCGGCAGCCTGACGCTGGAGAGCCACGCCGAGGCCGCGCGCGGGCTCGCCAATCTCGGCGCCGGCATGCGCGTCGGCCTGGGGCAGGCCGGCGTGGCCTCGGGGGCGGCATCGCTCGCGCAGGGTGGCGGCGCGACCGGCGCGCAAGGCTCGCTCGGCTACCCGTACCGCGCGCCCGAGGTCAGCATCGATCTGCAGGGCACGCGCACCTTCGGAACGTATCGGGACCTGGCCAGCACGGCCGGCGCGCCGTTCTACCGCTCGCTGTTGCGGGGCACGGTGTCGAGACCGGTCGGACGCACCGGCAGCGTCGCGGCCAGCTATATCGACTTGTCGGCGCCGGGCTCGGACCGCTCGCGCATCGTCTCGCTGTCGTACGCCGCGCTGCTCGGGCGGGATCTCTCGCTGAGCGCCAGTGCGTACCAGGATCTGGCCGACCGCGGGGCGCGCGGCGTGCTGCTCACGCTCAGCGTGGCGCTGGGCAACGACACCAACGCCGCCGCGAGCATCGGCAGCGACCACGGCCGCGCCGCGGCCACCGTCAGCGCGGTGCGCACGCCCGACTATGGCGGCGGTGTCGGCTGGCAGCTCCAGTCGAGCGAGTCCGGCGCGCAGCGTCGCTCGCTGGCGCAGGTCAACTACCGTGGCCGCTACGGCGACGCGTTTGCCGCCGTGCAGGAGGTCGACGGCCACACCGGCACCGCGCTGGACATGGCCGGTTCGCTGGTGCTGATGGACGGCGCGGTGCTGCCGGGCCGCCGCATCAACGACGCCTTTGCCTTGGTCACCACCGAAGACATGGCCGACGTGCCGGTCACCTTCGAGAACAGGCTGATGGGCCGCACCAACGCACGGGGCCACCTGCTCGTGCCCGATCTTGTCGACTACGAGAACAACCGCGTGGCAATCGACCCGCTGGTCTTGCCGGTCAACGCGCGGCTGGCGGCAAGCTCCACCACCGTGGCGCCGGCCGACCGCTCCGGCGTGCTGGTGCGCTTTCATGTGGAGACCTTCCACGGCGCGCAACTGCGCCTGGTCGACGCACAGGGACAGCCGCTGCCGGCCGGCAGCCATGCCACGCTCGCGCGGACCGGTGCCCGCTACCCGATCGGCTACGACGGCCTCACCTTCATCGATGCGCTGGAGACCGAGGACATCGTGCGCGTGGACGACGTGGACCCGCCCTGCGCGGTGCGCGTCGAGTACCCCGTCGATGCGGAAGCGCTGCCGACGCTCGGCCCGTTGCGTTGCCTACCGCGGGAGATGGCGCCTTGACCCGCCTTTCGCCGTGGCGCCGGCTGGCCGCATGCGTGCTGGCGCTGCTCGCGCAGATGCCATCGGGGGCGTTGGCGCAGTCGTGTTCTGTGGCCTCGGCCAGCCTGAACTTCGGCTCCATCAGTCCGGTGCAGGCCGGCAACACCGACACCAGCACCACGCTCACCGTCAGTTGCAGCGGCTTCCTGCTGCAAGGCGTGGTGGCGCGGGCCTGCCTGAACCTGGGGGTGGGCAGCGGCGACACCGGCATTTTGCCGATAGCGCGCGCAGTGTCGTCTGGGGCGGGCGCACCACGCCGGCCACGCCGGCCATTCAGGTCGACGTTTCGCTTGGCCTGCTGGGCATCGGCTCCGCCACCGCCACGGTTTACGGACGGGTGCCGAGCGGGCAGACCACGACGCCGGCCGGTACCTACACCCAGAGTTTCTCGAGCACGGCCGCGACCGTGTACGCGCTTCCGAATCCCGGTTCGACCACCTGCTCGTCCATCACCTCCAATCCGACCACCTTCTCGTTGAGCACCAGCGCCACCCTCGTCAGTGACTGCCTGATCAGCGCGACCGACCTGAACTTCGGCACGGCCGGATTGCTCACCTCGGCGCTCACCGCGAGCAGCGCCGTCACGCTCAACTGCACGAACCAGGCGCCTTGGACGCTGGCCTTGTCGACGGGGTCCGGGTCCGGCGCGACGTTCTCCAACCGGCTGCTCGCGCGCAGCGGCGGCACGCAGACGGTCGGCTACAACCTCTACACCAGCAGTGCCTATACGACGGTCTGGGGTGACGGCACCGGCAGTTCGTCCACCGCGGCCGGCACGGGCACGGGGCTGGCGCAGAGCACCACGGTGTTCGGGCGCGTGCCCGCGCAGACCACACCCCAGGCGGGTACGTACAGCGATAGCATCATCGTGACGGTGATCTACTAGGGTTTCAACATTGGCTGGATGGTGTTGGCATCCGGTGTCTTGGTTGCGAACGGGATGCGCCGGACCGTGACGCGTTTTTCAAGCTGCGTTTGCGCTCGCAGCAATTCGTCTCTCGCATTGCATTTGTTCCATCCCTGGGTCTTTCTGCGCTGTGTCGAGCGATCGGATGCGCCAGTCGCCTTGACGAGGCTGCTTGCCGCCTCTCTTGCTGCCGCCCTGCGCTCCGTGGCGCCCCCGGCAAGGGCAGGGCGCTTTCATGGCGACACGGCTCGACAACCGGGGCGCCCAAGGGCCAATGGCGCCGACGTGCCGCCCCACGCCGTCATCCTGCTCCGGACTCCGACTGAGGCAGGACAGACGTTCGATTCTTTCCTACTGTCCAGAGCGGACCGCTCCGATGGCGTGCAGCGTGCGCGTTGGAGGGCCTCCGGCATTGCCGGACCACCAGGTGTTTCGCCGCGGCACGTCGCCTTCGCGAGGGGTGGCGGCGGGACGCTTCACAGCGGATCGCTGTAGACAAAAGGGGGGATGAACGATGCACAGCAGAGCACTAACTGTCGACCGATGCCAGGCAAGCCGCCCGGCGCATCCATCGGGAGGACTCGCGGGCGGCAAGATGCGGCGCGCCGCCGCGCTGGGTGCCTTTTTCCTGAGCGGGCTGGCATGGCAGCCCGCGGTTGCGCAGGAGATGGACAATCTCTTCGCCAACCCGCCTTCCTTGCCGGAAGTGGCGCCGTCCGCGCCGGAGGAGGCCGCCACCGCGCCCGAAGGGCGGCACGCCATGTTGGCGCCCGGCCTGGCTAGCACGCTCCAGCCGCACGCCGGCAGGGAGCGCGCCTTCGACCTGAAAATCGAGCTCAAGGACGGGGTGCTGTACGACCCCAGCCAGGGGCGTTATCAGAAGGTGAGCCTGCGCGGCTATAAGGGGACCGGCGTGAAGTCGCAGGCGTTCGTCGCCCCGCAGATCGAGGTGACGCCGGGCGATACCGTCCGCATTACGCTGCACAATAATCTGAAGGGCAACGAGGGCTGTACCGGCCATGGCGCTCCGGACGAGCCGCATTGCTTCAACGGCACCAACCTGCATTCGCACGGCCTGTGGGTCAGCCCGACCGGTAACAGCGACAACGTGCTGCTGTCGTTGAACCCGGGCACGAGCTTTCAGTACGAGTACAACATTCCGGCCGACCATCCGGCCGGTACCTTCTGGTATCACCCGCACCGCCACGGCTCGACCGCGCTGCAGGTGGCGAGCGGCATGGCCGGCGCCCTGATTGTCCACGGCGACCGCAAGCCCACCCGCGCAGTGAATGGTGACCTGGATACCTTGCTCAGGGATCGCGAGGGGCGGCCGTTCAAGGATCGTACCCTGCTGTTCCAGCAGATCCAGTACTACTGTCTCGATGGCACCCAGCAGACGTGGGACTGCAAGCCCGACCAGACCGGTATCATCGATTCCTATGACAACCTCGGGCCCGAGACCTGGGAGCAGTCGGGCCGCTGGACGAGCATCAACGGCAAGGTCATGCCGACCTTTGCCGATGCGCGGACGGGGAAGGTGGAGCGCTGGCGCCTGATCCATGCCGGCATCCGCGAAACCATCACCGTGCAGTTCCGCAAGATGGCGGGCACCGCGACGTCCGACGAGCGTCCGACCAAGGCGGCCATGACGCAGTTTCTGGACAACATCTGTACCGGCCCGGTCGTGCCCTACCAGGTCGTGGCCGCCGACGGCCTGACCATGGACACTACGTTGACCACTCAGACCGTGACCCTGCAGCCCGGCTATCGCTACGACCTGCTGGTGGTCTTCCCCGAGCCCGGAAACTACTGCGTCACCGAAGTGGCCCGGCCCGGGGCCGCCACGGTCAGCCGGTCGGCGATGCCGCGCGGCATGCTGGGCGTGGTGAGCGTGCACGGCAACGCGCCCAAGGCCGATCCGACGCAGACGCTGGTCCACACCCTGGTCGATGCGGCGAAGCACAACATGCCGGTCGGCGTGCGGGAGGCGGTCATCCGTGACCTGACCGCCAAGGACGGCAGCGGCAATCCGGCCATCCGCCTGAGCCGCTTCGTGCCGCATCGGACGATCACGGAACAGGAGATCGGCGACACGCCGCAGCAGGAAATGGTGTTCTACCTCGGCACGGGCATCGACCCGCAGCCCGACGCGTTCAAATTTACCGTGGGCAACAGCTTCGAGGTCGTGCAAGGGTCCACCGGCAAATGGGTGCCGAAAGGCGCGTCGTCCTACGACCCCGCCCGTATCGACCGGCCCCTGATCCTGGGCAAGGCCCAGCAGTGGGAGTTCCGGTCCTACAGTGTCAGCCACCCCTTCCACATCCACGTCAACCCGTTCCAGATCGTTGCCATCCTGGACCCGCAGGGCAGGGACGTCAGCGTGCCGGGCTATGTGGAAGCGGACGGCGACAACCAGTTCGCCGGGCTCAAGGGGGTCTGGAAGGACACGCTGTGGGTCAAGACCAACCTCAGCCCCAAAGACGATCTCACCAACCCGCCGCAGAAGAAGTACTACCGCCTGATCGTCCGCACCCGCTACGAGCGCTACATCGGTGAATTCGTCCTGCACTGCCACATCCTCGACCATGAGGACCAGGGCATGATGCAGAACGTGGCGATCGGCCTGAGCGATGGCGCCGGCGGCTTGGCCCACGCGCATCAATAACCGCGGCGGTTGGAGCGGAGCGCGCCGGTGGAGCGCCCCCGGTGCGTCTGACCCCGAACGCACCCGCAGTGCGGGCTTCGTGTGCCTGCCGGTCATGCGAAGCCCGCGCGGTCGCGGCGCTAGGCCGCTTCGCTCAGTGAGGGCAGCCTGTTCAGCAGGCCCTGCTCTTCGATCCGCCGGGTGGTGATGCGCTGCGGGTAGCAGCGCATGAACATGTTGGTGAAGTGCGTGCCGTAATGGATGGGCGCGGCGTTTGCGTCCGCGTCCGCCTTCAGGGGCTCGACCCACGCATCGAAGTTCGGCTCATGGAAGTAGGCCATGGCGAAGCGCTCGCGCATGTTCAGGCGGACCTTGTGCGGCGTCGACAGCAGATGGCCGCCGGTCAGGAATTGCAGGAAGTCGCCGGGGAAGACCGTCAGCACGGCCGGTTCCGGTTTGATGAAGGTCCAGCCGTCGTCGTGCTCGAACATCCCCGCGGTGCTTTCCGAGGCCAGCCAGTTCCGGTTGCGCCGCTCGCCCGCGATCGGCGGGCGGACATACAGGCCGCCCACGTCGTCCTGCGCCGCGATGACGAGCAGACCGTAGTCCGTGTGCGCACCGATGCCCCGCGCGTTTTCCGATGACTGCACCGTGGGAAAGCGCAGCACGCGCATGTGGTGCCAGCCATCGCGGGTCAGGCGGGTGAACGTCTCCATGTCGTCCAGGCCGAGGCCCAGCGCAATGAGCTGGAGCAGGCGCTCGCCGAATGTGCCGAGCATGTCCGTGAAGTCCTTCATGCGATCGCGGTAGGCCGCGCCGGGCCAGGGCACCGGCCCGTGGCACGGCCAGCCTTCCCGCACGCGGATATCGTCCATGCCGATGTCCGGGCAGATCGTGAAGATCTCGGAATAGTCCGCCTCCCCGGCCGTGATTTCCTCGCGCGAGGCGATATAGCCGCTATAGGTGAACTCGCTGACATGCCGGCGCTTGGTTTCGAAGTCCAGTTCGAAGAACTGCCGGCTTTGCGCGAAGGCCTGGTCCGTGGTGTGTTGCTGGGGCGTCGATAAGGCGATCTGGAAAATGCCGTCCGCTCGCCACGCCGCCACCATGTCTCGCCCGAGTTGGCGGTGGGCCTCTGAGTGGAGGATGCGTTCCGGCAAATGGAATGTCGTCAGACCGGTCATGTCGTGCTCCTGTGGGAAAAGCCGGTGAGAGGGAGGATTGGCGCGAAGCAGGTGCAGCATCGCCGGGTGTTGAATGGCGGTGCCATCCCTTATGGTGCAAGGGTTTTCGCGGTTTTGTGCGTTGCAACTATAAGGGCTTGGATTGCCGGTGGCTTGTCGAATTTTTGAATTGCAGATTTCGGGAATGTTCATTGATCATGCACGAGATCGAATACAGAAAGGGGCGAGCGTTCTACCGCGCTTTTCCCGGCGTCGGATTCTTCAATGGCGTCAGTCGCTTGTCACAATCCCGATGCTATAAACCGCGGAGTTCCCCGGCCCCCGGCCGTATCCGCGCCAACCAGGAGACTTCCATGCCCGCATCGATCGATTCGTTCCAGGTGAAGGTTTATCAAGGCGACAGCGCGGATGCGCTCGCGGCCGGCTGGCATCCGGTGCCGCCGACCGGCACGCCGCGGACGCGCTTTGCCTTCTCGCCGCACCAGACCGATGCGCTATTGACCGAGGCGGCCGACCGCGTGAAGAAGGCCGCGTCGTCCGTGCTGTTTGCCGTGATGGCGAACGACGGCGGCGGGGCGATGGTCGATACGCTCGAGCATGCCGTGCCGCAGAAGGCCGGGCTGCTGTCGCTCGGCGTGATCGACAAGGCGGGCGGTGTGAGCGCGTTCGCGCCGGGGCGGGGCGGGACGTGCTCTCGCAGACCGTGCCGTTCGCCTGCCTGAAGGACGAGGCGCCCGCGCCGTTCAAGCAGGAGGTCGATGCCGGCACCGGCCGGCACATCCATCACAAGTTCGTGTGTGCGATTTCAACGGCGCGCAGCGGGTGGTCTTCTGCGGCTCGTCCAACCTGTCGCGCGGCGGCGAGGAACAGAACGGCGACGGCCTGATCGCCATGCACGACCCGGCCATCGTCACGGCGTACGCCATCGAGGCGATCCGGCTGTTCGACCACTACCGGTTCCGCGCGAGCCGGCACCGCTGGTGCTGAAGGCGACCGATGCGTGGGCCGACCCGTACTACGATCCGCACAACATCAAGTTCACCGAGCGCACGCTGTTCGCCCAGTCGACGGAACAGGAAGCCGCGCTGGCCTGAGCTGACCCGGGGTGGAGTCCGGCGCGCAAGCGCATCGGCGAGGGGGCCCGGCGTTGATCATGTTCGCGGCGCGGGTGCCGGTGTCTTCAACACGGATGAGCGTGTCGCGGTGGGCGCGGTGTACCGGACGCGCCCGCGCCTGAGACGCCAGGGCGGGCCCTGACTGTTCAGTCTTCGGACGCGGCCACGCGAAACCGGCGTTGGCCCCCGCTGGCCAGCGCCGCGAGCCACAGCAGGCCCGGGATCAGCGCCAGGACCGGCCAGCCGTCCGCGATGGAGGACAGGGCGCCGAGGGAAGCCAGGTTCAGCCGTTCGATGATCCAGGCCAGGGCCAGCACACCCACGATCGCCGAGAGGCAGCGCCGCAGGGTGGCGTATCGCGTGGGCTGCGTGCGGACCAGCACCAGCAGCGGCGGCATGACCACGGCGACGGCGGCCAACTGCATGGCCTCGATGCCCAGGTTGAAGGCCAGCAGGGCCTGCGCATGCTGCCAGGGCGTCAGGCCGGCACCCGAGAGGCTCGCCGAGAAGGCCATGCCGTGGATGAGGCCGAAGATCAGCGCCATCCACGCCTCGGCGTGGACAAACAGCGGGCGCCAGGCATGCCACGCCGCAATGGCGATCGTGACGGCCACGGCGACTTCCACGGACTGCGCCGGCACAGTCAGCAGGCCCACGCTGCCCAACACCAGGGTGATCGTATGGCCGGCCGTGAACGCGGTGACGACCAGTGCTGTGTGGCGCAGAGCCTGCCTGACGGGGCGCACCTGGTTCCAGCGGCGGATGCCGGCCACCAGCGGTGCCACGACCAGCAGCATCAGCAGGAACAGCAGATGGTCGGTCCCCTCGGCAATGTGGAGGATGCCCTCCCGCAGCAGGCGCAGCACGCTCGCGCCCGGCCGTGCCGGCTCGAGCGGGATCAGCAGGCTGGTGTGTCCGTGGTTCAGTTCCCCCAGCAGCAGCGGCGGCCCGCTGGCGAAGCCGCCGGCCCAATCGTTGCGCAGGAACACCTGCACGCGATGGGTGCGGACCTCATGGGTGATGGCGTCGTACTGCAGCGTCGGGGCGCGGCGGGCGGCGCCGTCCGGCGCGCGCAGGTCGATCACGGCTTCCAGTTCGGCGGAGGCATCGGTGCCGACCACCGTGAGCTGCGGGCGCGAGGCCTGCCAGTTCTGGTCGTCGCCGCGCGCGCCCACGTGCTGCAGCAGGTAGCGCGACAGTGCCTCGCCGTGGCGGGCCAGCACGATGCCCGGGAAGTCGGCCAGCGGCTGGCCGAAGCCGTACTCCAGGCGATTGAGCGGCAACTGCAGCGTCAGCCGCAGGCCCGAGGGCGTGGTGTCGATCCACACCCGGCTCTCCGGCATGGGATGGGCGATGGCGGACACGGCCCACAGCACGCCCAGCACGCCAATCCACGCGGCGCGCAGGCACCGCAGTACGGCCTCAGCCGATGCACTTGCCACCGTAGTCCGCGGACTTGTCGCGCCAGATGCTGTGATAGTGGATGTCACTGTTGAAGATCACGCCGTTCTGCACGGAAAACTCGATCCATACGCGGGGCCCTTCGATGCGGAAGTAGTTCCCCTTCGTCGTCACTGTGCCGGAGCCGGCATAGGCGACGTAGGTCTGGGCCAGCGCGGCGGTGCCGAGATAGGCGTTGAGCAGGTCGGTCGCATATTCGGTGGCCTGCGTGTTGACGTAGGACGCGATCACCGCCCGCACCAGGGCCTGGTCGCTGGCGGACAGGCTGGTGTAGAGCAGGCCGTGTTCGGTGACGCTGGCATAGCCGCGCGGGCAGGTGCCGTCGATGTTGCCGGCACCGTTGGCGCCGAACAGCAGATCGGCGTAGGTGCCGCTGAGCTTCGCGCCGGCATAGGCGGTGAGCGCCGTGCCCAGGTTGGAGACGGCCGTGCGCTGGGCTGCCATCGGATCATAGGTTGTGCCGTTCAGCGTGAAGGCGCCCTTGGGCTCGACGCCCAGGAACATGGGGGCCGCCGACATGTAGCTGCCGTTGAAGGCGAGGTTGTAGGTCAGGTGGTGTCCCGTGAGCTGCAGCATCCAGAAGCCGCTGGCCGAGGGCGTGCCGAGGAAGGCGATGTAGTAGTTGCCGTGGCCGTAGCTGCCGCCGCCGCCGTTGGCGTAGAGATAGTCGTCGGCCGCCATCAGCCCCAGTTGCAGTCTGGCGCCGGCATTGCTCAGTGCCGCCTTGATCAGCTGGGCGGCGGCCATTTGCTGTGTGGTGCCCAGGTCGGCCCAGGCGATGCCGTTGCGCGCGGCCATGGCGGCCGGCAGGTTCGACCAGTTGCGCGCGGTGTCCAGGCTCCACGAGACCTGCGCGGTGGCTTGCTGCGATGCGCTGAGCGTGTTGTAGAAATTGAGCGCCGCGGCGTAGACGACCGGGCTCAGCGCCGGGGTGGTGGTGCTGGTTGCGGCGTTCACCGTGAGCGTGGAGGCGCGGCTGGTCACCGAGCCGGCCGAATTGGACACGATGACGTCGTAGCTGCCGGCGTCGGCGGCCGCCACCGGGGCGATGACGTACGTGCTTGATATCGCGCCGAGAATCCACATGCCGTTCTTGCGCCACTGGTACGACAGCGAGTCGCCGCTGGCGGTGACCGAGAGGGTCGCGCTGCTGCCCTCCGTCACGGCGGTCGATGCGGGGTTGCTGGTGATCGTCGGCGACGATGCATTGCCGCCGTCACCGCCGCAGCTCGCGATCAGGCTGATTGCAAAGAGCGCGGCAATGCGCAATACACGTGAAATCAAGATGGCCTCCTTTCTTCTGATGGCTTCGCTCTGGTGGAGACCGGCACGTCTTCTTGCATTTGTCGGACAACGAGGGTTGTCCCTGGGGGCTGGCGCGGTCCTGATCTTGATAGGTTGAGGGTGGGCGGCTGTCCAATGAACGTTGTTTCATACAGTCGGCAGCGATGGCATGCGCGTGATCGCAACCTTGCAGTCGGACCGCCATGCCGAGCGGCGATGCCTGCAAGGCATCGCGGGCCGCGCGGGGCTATTTCGGCCGCAGTCTTGCGGATCGATCCGCAGGCAGGTGACAGGGAGGGGGCGGCTATCCGGGGGCCGTGGTGGCCGCAGTGCAGGCCGTCAACACCGGTGCGGCAGGGCGCGTGACGGTCTGGCACGCGCGTACTTCGGGGGCAATGCGTGCCGCTCCGTCAAGATGATCCACGGTATCGGCCGGTGCGATGCCAGGCGACCCTCAGCATCGGCGCGCGTGGGGTGAGCGCATGCCGCGTGCAGGCGATCCCGGGGGCCGGCGTTCGATGTGCCGGCGTCGGCATCGGCGTGCGCGGCGGTCGGTCCGTACTAGCTGAAAGGACGGTGCCGCAACGCGTCAGCATCCATCTGGAGCTGTTTGCGGGCCGCGTCGCGCTGGCGCTGGATGCGCTCCAGGCGAGCCGGGTCGGTCGAGACGGGTTCGAGGCTCTCGGGCGTCTCCATCACCGTCAGCTCCATCGCTTCGACGGTCAGGTCCGCATAGCGCGTGATGTCGTGCTGCAGGGCCGCGCGGGGATCGCCCTGCGCAAGCTTGACCGCCCGGAGCATGTCCGCGGCCCGCCGCAGCGCAGGTGCATGGATGGCGTGGCTGCGCTCGACCCACTGGCGGGCGGACAGCCGCCCGGCGGCAAAGGCCTGCTGGTCTGCCTGCATGGCGTCCGCGGCCGCGCCGAATGCATTGAAGCCACGTTCGGCCGCTTCGGCGCTGGCGAAGAACTGGCGATGGTCGAGCATGGCTTTCGGCGCCAGCATGGCGAGCACCGCGATGCCCGCACCCGCGGCCGCCAGTGCCATGGCGGCGCGGCCGGGAAGCAGCTGGCGGTAGCGGTCCATGTCGAGCCGCGCCGGCAGGATCATCGCCAGCATGCAGCCACCGACGAGGCCGCCGATATGGGCGGCATTGTCCACGCCCGGCTTGGTCAAGCCTTGCCCCAGGGAATAGAGGACGAACAGGCCGAGTTGCGTGAGCAGCCGCTTGCTCAACGTCTGCGGCATCAGGCCACGGTATCTGCCGATGGCCACCAGCCATGCCCCGGCCACGCCGAACACCGCGCCGGACGCGCCGACGCCGATGGCATGCTGCGCGGCAAACGACAGGCTCAACGCGCTGCCGAGCAGGCCGGCGCCCAGGTAGATCAGCAGGTAGGCCGCCGGCCCGTAGATGCGCTCGACCGCGATCCCGGTCGCGTACAGGCCGGCCATGTTGATCGCCAGGTGCAGCACGCCCGCATGCAGGAAGGTGGCGCTCAGCAGGCGCCACCATTCGCCGTGCTGCACTTCGAATGCCGCGTTGCCGCCCAGGTTGAACAGGACGCTGATCGGCGTCTGCAGCGGGTTGCCGCCGAGCATCAATGTCACCAGCCAGGCCAGCACATTGAGCACGATCAGGGCGTAGGTGAAGCGAGGTTGCGGCGCCAGGGCCTCCAGCTTTTCTTCGAACTGGCGTTCGGCTTTGAACGGGTTCACGGGCATGGATTGCGCGCCCACCGAGCCGCCGTGCAGGCGCAGGTGGATCTGGATGGAGTCGAGCAGGCGCTCGCGGTCGGCCGTGTCGAACGACGACAGCGCGAGGATGCGCTTGGAGCGGTTGCGCCAGGCCAGGAACCGCCGCCTCCCCGCCGTGCCGGACCCTGCCTTGAGCCGGAATGCGAGATAGGGGGCGCTCTGGACCGTCTCCACCGTCACGCTTTCGATCTCGCTCCAGAGGAGGCGTTTCTCCTTGCCGCTGAACGCCGCGGACGCGATGGCGTCGCGCGTGATGGTGATCAGGCGCCGGCCGTCGCGGATCTGCCGGCGTATCAGCCAGTCCGCCGGCAGCAGGAAGAGCAGCAGGGCGCCGGCCAGGACGAGCAGATGGGTCGGCTGGCCGCGCGCCGCCAGCGCGCCGATCACCAGGCCGACCGTGCACGACGCCCACAAGGTGACACGCAGGGTCCGCAAGGGGTTGCGCCTGGACGGGTGGAAATGTTCTTCCCGAGGGTCTGTTGCGGAGGATCCGACTGCGGTTGCGGGTTCCATCGTTCTCCTGTGTCGGCGCATTGCGAAGCACGGCCACGTGCGGTGCCGGTCGTGGCGGGTTTGCGCAGCGCCATGGGGCGGTCCGGGGCGAGACTGTATGCCCCGATGCCGACGCGCGTCTGTGCCTCGTGTGTGGGGTGCCCCTGGTTGCGGCCGGGCGGGCTGCGATCGCGTTCAGCGCGGCTGTTCTTCGACCCCGCCGCGCGGTGCGGGAGGCGTCGTCCGGCCCTGCCTACACCACCGCCAGCCGCGGCCGTTCCTGGCGCGGCATCACGAGGTTGCGTCCGCCGGACTTGGCTTCATAGAGCTGGAGGTCGGCGCGGTGGAGCAGCCGTGCCGGGGTATCGCGGGCTTCGCTGCGGCCGCCGTGGACGGCGACGCCGATGCTCACCGTGAGCCGGCCGTGCCTGCTGCCGGCGTTCGGCTCGCCGGCGGCGAGCACCGTGCTGCGGATGGCTTCGGCCACCCGCTGGGCGCCGGGCAGGTCGGTGTTGGGCAGCAGCACGCAGAATTCTTCGCCGCCGTAGCGGCCGGCAAAGTCGCCGGGGCGCCGGATGCTGTCGTTGACGCAGCGCGCGACCGTCCGCAGCACGGTGTCGCCCGCGGTATGGCCGTAGCGGTCGTTGTAGTGCTTGAATTCGTCGACGTCGATCATCAGCACCGCGAGCGGCTGATCTTGCCGGTTGGCGCGCTGCCACTCCGCCTCCAGTGCCGAGTCCAGGGCGCGGCGCGTGCCCAGGCCGGTCAGGCCATCGGTATTGGCCAGCCATGCCAGCTTCTGCTCGGCCTCCATGCGCCGGCGCAGCTGCTTGGCGAACTGGATCGACATGCCGATCAGCACGGCATCCAGCAGCAGCACGATGCCGCCGATCCAGCGCGCCCGCGCGCGCCACTCCGCGTAGATGTCTTCGGTCGCCAGTCCCACCGACACGATCAGCGGATAGTCGCCGATGCGCCGGTAGCTGAACAGCCGCTCCGCGCCGTCGATGGCCTCGATGGTGATCAGGTTGCCGGCCGGTGAGTCCTTACGCAACTCGAAGGCGGGGCTGCCGGACAGGCTGATTCCGATCAGGCGCTCGTTGTACGGGCGACGCATCAGCAGCGTGCCGTCGGTGCGGACCAGCGTGATGGCGGCGTGCTCGCCCAGGCTCACGCCGTCGAACAGCCGCCGGAAGTAGTTGAGCTGCAGCGTGCCGATCACGATGCCGTTGAAGGCGCCGTCCGGCCGGTTCAGGCGCTGGCTGAGGCCGATCGACATCTCGACGCCGTTGATGCGGGGCGTGAACGGCTTGCTCAGGTACAGGCCGGCATCCGCCGATTGCTGGTGGACCTTGAAGTAGTCGCGGTCGCTGAGGTGGATGCGCCGGGGCGGCACCGAGCGCGAGTCGATGATGACATCGCCGGCGGCGTCTGTGACCAGCAGCGAGCCCAGGTCCTGCGCATTGGTCGAGCGGTCGAACAGCACCAGTTGTCGGATGCTCGGGGGCAGCGCCAGGATGGCCGGGTCCCGCACCCCATCGATGACCGCCTGCATCGACAGCTCATAGACTTCGAGATTGCGCGCGATGTCCCGCTGCAGGATCAGCGAGACGTTGTCGGCGGAATCGCGTGCCCGGGCCAGTGCGTCCATCCGCATCTCGTAGAGCGACAGGACGGTGAGCATCGCCACGGCCGCCGACAGAACGAGGGCGCCGACGACCAGCAGGGGCGGGCGTTTCAGGATCGCGCCAGCAAATCGCGACAGCGGCATGGTTGCCTTTTGGAATGAAGTGGCGTTCCCATTTGTATCGGATGCGGTACGGCTCGGCAATCTGATCGGGATTTTTGTGGAGACTGATGCACTTCTTGGGTTGCGCATCGATTCCTCGGTATCGTAATCGGATATTTTTCGCGCTTCTTCACTTTCCTTTTACGTTTCCCCCTCCTTCACTGTTGCTTGGGTGCGTGATTTTCTGAAATTTTGCTTAGTTAGTGGGTCGGTCGTGCATTGCCAATGATTGTGAAGTGTGATAGATGAATCGCGCCAGTGTCCTCGCCCCAGGACGCTGGCGTTGCCTATTCTGGAAAGCGGACAGACCTGCCTGGAGAACGCCATGCCCGACGACCGCGTTTCGCCGACCCCGGTGCCCGCCAACCCGCATCCACCCGTGCCGGACAGCCATGACGAGGCCCTGCTGGACGAGGGGCTGGAGGAAACTTTTCCCGCCAGCGATCCGGTATCGATCGATACGGGTAAGCACGATGTGGTGCCAAATGCGCCGGGGGCCGCGTCCAAACCGTAAAATAGCGGTTTATCTGTCAACGGAACGGAGGCGCCGACCGCTCTGCGGGGTGCATCCGGACAAGCGGTGCGGGTACACGCACATGCTCGGTGGGGGAACGGCGCGGCCGGGGCGGGAGCGATTCCGTCGATACGACAACAGGCGCAACGCCGGCAGGTCGGGGTCAATGATGTGATGTCGATGCCGCAAGCGGTGTCGGGAGGCTGCATTGGGCGGCCGCCCGGTGCACTCCCCCGGCCCGAGGTTCGCGCGTCGTCCTTGTTCCGGTGACACGCAGCCGGCGCCCGTCCATGGATCGGGCGCGTAACCGAAGCCAGCGGGATTACGTTTTCACCATGCCTGACGCCGCGTCGCACGACGCCAGTCCCAAACCTGAACCCGGACGCCAGCGCGGGCCGGCCGCCGCGGCGGGCGCCGCCGAGCCGTCTCCCGGTCCGGCCGAGGGCGTGCGGTCCGATTCCGGGCCGAGCCTGGGGGCCTGGGCCATGATCGGGGTCGTCCTGGTCCTGGGCGCGCTCGTGTTCGACAGCCTGTATGCGCTGCTCGACCATGTCCACTACGCCGACATGGTGGCCGCGCTGCAGGCCACGCCGGCCCGGCAGCTGTGGCTTGCCATCCTGGCCACGGCCCTGAGCTATGTCGCCCTGACCGGCTA
This sequence comes from Ralstonia solanacearum K60, assembly GCF_002251695.1. NCBI lineage: Bacteria > Pseudomonadati > Pseudomonadota > Betaproteobacteria > Burkholderiales > Burkholderiaceae > Ralstonia > Ralstonia solanacearum. The sequence continues at coordinate 1,736,497 of NZ_NCTK01000002.1, read as the reverse complement.
CGACGCCTCCGGGCTGCGCTATGTCGGCGCCCGTGTCCCGCGGGGCACCGTGGCCACCACCTCCTTTATCGCCTATGCCTTGGGCAACACCATCGGCCTGGGCTCGCTGACCGCGGGCTCGGTGCGCGCGCGGTTGTACACGGCGGCCGGGCTGGATGCCGCCAGCGTGACGGCGGCGGTCGCCTTCGATGCCAGCGCGCTGGGCGTGTCGACCACGGCGTTCGGTGCGGTGGGCCTGCTGTGGGGGGCGCCGCACATCGCCGCGCTGACCCATCTGCCGGCTTCGCTGCTGGAGGCGCTCGCCCTGCTGGTGCTGGCCGGCGTGGTGCTGCTGCTGGCGCTGTGCCTGCGTCGGCGCCACGTCACGCTGTTCGGCCGCTGGGAGATCCGCCTGCCGCCGCCGGGGCTGGCGGCGCAGCAGTTCGTCATCTCGGCGGCGGACCTGAGCGCGGCGGCTGCGGCGCTGTGGGTGCTGCTGCCGCCCGGCGTGGTCGATCTGCCGACCTTCGTGGCCTTCTATGCCCTGGCCATGACGCTGGGCGTGCTGAGCCAGAGCCCGGGTGGCCTGGGCGTGTTCGAGGCGGTAATCCTCCTGGGCTGCAGCGGCCACGCGTCGCCCGCGCAGGTGCTGGCCGCGCTGCTGTATTACCGCGCGATCTATTTCCTGCTGCCGCTGGTGGTCGCGGCGGCCATGCTGGCGATGCTCGAACTGCGCTCGGGCGCGGGCGCGCCGTTCGCCCGGGCGGCGGTCAAGCTGTCGCCGGGGCTGCTGGCGGCGCTGACGATGGTCGCCGGCGTCATGCTGCTGGTATCGGGCGTGACCCCCGCCACCGACGAGGCCGAAGACCTGCTGCGCATGCATGTGCCGCTGTTCGTGGTGGAAGCCTCGCACATGATCGGCAGCGTGGCCGGGCTGATCATGCTGTTCGTCGCGCGCGGGCTGCTGCACCGGCTCGACGCGGCCTGGTGGGCGGCGCTGGTGCTGTCGCTGCTGACCGGCGTGCTGGCGCTGCCCAAGGGCATCGCCGTGTCGGAGATGACGGTGCTGGCGACGCTGGCGGTGCTGCTGGTGCTGTCGCGCAGGCAGTTCGACCGGCCGTCGTCGCTGTTCTCGCAGCGGCTGGAGCCCGGCTGGCTGATCGCCATGGCGTGTGTGTTCGCGGCCTGCGTGTGGATCCTGTTCTTCGCCTATCGCGAGGTCGCGTACGCCAACCAGCTGTGGTGGCAGTTCACCTTCGACGGCGATGCGCCGCGCTCCATCCGCGCGCTGATGGCGGTGGCGATCACCGGCCTGGGTTTCGGCCTGTGGCAGTTGTTCCGCCGCGAGCCCGGCGCGACGGCCTGCCCGAGCACCACCGAGCTGGACCGCGCCGCCGAGATCATCCGCCGGCAGCCCGCCGCCGACGCCACGTTGGCGCTGATGGGCGACAAGAGCCTGATGTTCTCGCCGTCGGGCAACGCTTTCATCATGTATGCCAAGCAGGGGCGCTCGTGGGTTGCGCTGTCCGATCCGGTCGGGGCGCAGCAGGAATGGCCCGAGCTGATCTGGCGCTTCATCGAACTGGCCGATGCCCACGGCGGGCGCGCTGCCTTCTACAAGACCCGGCCGCAGACCCTGCCGCTGTACCTCGACGCCGGGCTGCGCGCGTACAAGCTGGGCGAGGAGGCCTACGTCTCGCTGCCCGAGTTCAGCCTGAAGGGATCGCGCCGCGCCAACCTGCGCCATGGCGTGACGCGCGGCGAGCGCGAGGGGCTGTCGTTCGAGATCGTGCCGGTGGAGGACGTGCCGGCCGCGCTGTCGGAACTGCGCGAGATTTCCGACGAATGGCTGCGCAACCAGAATGCGCGCGAAAAAGCCTTTTCGCTCGGCGCGTTCGAAGACCGCTACGTGCTGAGCCAGCCGGTGGCGGTGGTGCGCCGCGAAGGCCGCATTCTGGCCTTCGCCACGCTGATGTGCCCGGACGTGCTGCGCATCGAGGCCAGCGTCGACCTGATGCGCTATCGCACCAGCGTGCCGCCCGGCACCATGGATTTCCTGTTCGGCAAGCTGATCCTGCACTTCCAGGCGACCGGCTACCAGCGTTTCGGCCTGGGCATGGCGCCGATGTCGGGCATGGTCGAGCACCAGTTGGCCCCGCGCTGGCACCGCTTCGGACGGATGATGTTCCGCCACGGCGCGCGCTTCTACAATTTCCGTGGGTTGCGCAATTTCAAGGACAAATTCGAGCCGGTGTGGGAACCTCGCTACCTGCTCGCACGCGGCGGCCTGGCCCCGCTGTTTACATTGACTGATGTCGCGGCCCTGATCGGCGGCGGCCTGAAGGGAGTGATCTCCAAATGACGGAGCACAAGCCGCGCGCAATGTCCGCGCGGGAAGGGGAGCGATGTGCCATGGAGCGGCCGGGCCGTGTCGCGCTCGGCTGGATGGCGGCCGCCTGCCTGGCGGTGGTACCGTGGGCGCACGCGGCATCGCCCGGCGCCGCGGCGGGGCCGGGCGCGTCGGCCCCGGTGGCCACCGCCGCGCCGTCCAAGCCAGCACCGGTGCAGGGCCCGGTGCTGGTGCCGCCGGTCGGCATGGCCGGCGCGAGCGGCGTGACGGCCGTGCCCACCGCCGGCGACGCCCCGCCCCGGCTGATGATGAGCGCGCCGGCCGTGACCGCCAACAAGGCCGCCAACGGCGGCGTGCTGTCGCTGCCCGTGGTGGCACCGGCCACGTCGGCCGCCGCGCCCGGCGCGGTGGAGTTCGTCACGCACGGCCGTTTTCGCGACGTGCCGGTCTACAAGCCCAAGGGCGAGGTCCAGTCGGTCGTCCTGATGCTGTCGGGCGATCAGGGCTGGACGCCCGCCACCTCGCGCATGGCGCAGAGCCTGGCGGCACAGGGCGCGCTGGTGGCCGGCCTGTCGACGCCGGCGCTCTTCGCCAGCCTCGAAGCCGACCTGGGCGACTGCGCCTTCCCCGATGGCGATCTGGAAAACTTCAGCCGCTTCCTGCAGGCCTACGAGAAGGTGCCGGGCTACTACCCGCCCATTCTGGTCGGCGACAACGAAGGCGGCGCGCTGGCCTACGCCATGATCGCGCAGGCGCGGCCCAATATTTTTGCCGCGGCCATGTCGATCGAGTTCTGCCCGGTGCTGGAGCTGCGCAAGCCGCTGTGCAAGGGCGAGGGTGTGCATTTCAGCCGCCGCATGAGCGAGAGCCGCACCACGGCCAAGCGGATCAAGCCGAAGGACAACGCCGGGGTGGTGCTGTTGCCGGCCACCCGGCTTTCCGCGCCGTGGGTGGCACTGCAGTCGGGCATGCTCACGCCGTTTGCGCGCCGCTCCGGCCCGCTGTGCGAGGCCCGCGCGACGCAGACCTTCATCGAGACGATTTCCGGCGCGCAGTCGGTGGCCTTGCCCGCCGTGCAGCCGGGCGGCGCAGGCGCGCAGCCGGTGACCGCATCCGAGCCGTTCAAGGCCGCCTTCGCCAAGCTCAACGCGCAGCGCAAGCCGCCGCCCCCGCCGCCGCCCGCCGCCGTCTCGGACCTGCCCGTCATCGAAGTGGCCGCGCAGCCCGGCACCTCGTCGGAACTGTTTGCCGTGCTGCTGTCGGGCGATGGCGGCTGGGCCGGGCTCGACAAGGAGGTGGCGGCCGCGCTGTCCAAATCCGGCGTGCCGGTGGTCGGCGTGGATTCGCTGCGCTATTTCTGGACGCCGCGCACGCCCGCTTCCGCGGCGGCCGACATGGACCGCCTGGTGCGCTTCTATGCAGCGCGCTGGAAGAAGACGAAGGCCCTGCTGATCGGCTATTCGCAGGGCGCGGATGTCCTGCCCTTCATCGTCAACCGCCTGCCGTCCGCCTCGCGCGAGCACGTTGCGCTGGCCGTGATGATGGGCCTGGGCAAGCGCGCGGATTTCGAGTTCCACATGACCAACTGGGTCTCGAGCAGCGCCTCGGGCCTGTTGATCCTGCCGGAGGTGCAGAAGCTGCCCACCGGCCTGGGCATGTGCATCTACGGCAAGGATGAGAAGGACTCCAATTGCCCGTCGCTGGATCCGAAGCAGATCCAGTTGGTCAAGCTGCCCGGCGGCCATCACTTCGACGGCGATTACGCCAAGCTGGCGCGCATCATCCTGGAAGGCGCGCGTGGGCCGGGGAGCGCGCCGCGCTAGGGTGCCGTGCCCCGGATGCCGACGCCATGTTGCGTTAAGGGATCGTCATATCGGTCAGCGCCCGGGCCTGCATAATGGCGTCGCCAGCAACGCGACCAGGGAGGGCGGATGTCAGCGGCTACGATGGGTTTCAGTGCCGTCTTCACGGCCGGTGTGGGATTGATGTTGGTGCTGGGGCAGGGGGGCGCGTGGCGGCGCAAGCGGCGCGAGGATTTCATCCGCGCCTACAAGTGGCCTCCCGGCTTGCTGGAGCGATTCGCCGAAAAGCGGCCCGGGCTCTCGGCGGCTGACCGCGGGCACGTCGAGCAGGCGCTGCGGCAGTTCTTTCTCGTGCATCTGCGCAGCGATTGCGAATACGTGTCGATGCCGTCGCGGGTGGCGGACGACCTCTGGCACGAGTTCATTCTGTACACGCGCGAGTACCGTGATTTCTGCAGCCGCGCGTTCGGGAAATTCCTGCACCACTTGCCGTCGGCGGCGTTGTCGCCGGTGCGCAAGCAGTCCAATATCGGGCTGCGCCGCACATGGTGTTGGGCTTGCCGCGACGAAGGCATCCATCCCCGCCGGCCCGATCGCTTGCCGCTGCTGTTCGCCATCGACAGGAAGCTCGCCATTCCGAACGGTTTTTTCTACCTGCCGGACTGCGCCAAGCGGCAGGCTGGTGGCGAGACCCTGCAGTGCGGCGCCGATTTTTGCAGCCGGCACATCGATGGCTCCATCGAGGGCTTTGGCTTCCGTCGCAAAGACGGGAGCGATTGCGGCGGCGGCTGTGCTGGTGACGGCGGGTGCGGTGGCGGCTGCGGCGGCGATTGAGCCGCCCGTCAGCGGTCAGTGGTCAGCCGTCAGCGAGCGCACGCACTCATCCACGCTCAACTCGTGCAGCATGCCGATCTGCAAGGTGTCGTCGGTCGCGCGTGCCAGTGCCGCCAGCGCGGCGGGTTTGAGGCGTACGAACACCAGGCGCTGTCCGCGCGCGGCGCACTCCGCGGCAAAGATGCGCAAGGCTTCGATGGCCGAGCCGTCCACGTCGGGCGTCTCCTCCAGGCTCAGCATGACGGTGCCGATGCCGGACCGGCCGCCCTGCAGCAATGCCCGGACCTTGCCCAGCACCCGTTCCGCGTTGGCGAAGAACAGCGGCACTTCGGGCCGCGCGATCAGCACGCCGCCGATCTGCCGGGCGTCCGTGTGCAGTGCGATATCGACGAAATCGTGGCTGTCCCGTAGCCGGCCCAGCACGCTCACATTCGGTTCCGACAGCTTGCGCAGCGTCAGCAGCAGGCTCACGCCGATGGCGGCCAGCAGGCCGTGCAGCACGCCCAGCACCAGCACGGCCAGCAGCGCCGCGACCACCACCAGCCGGTCCCGCCGCCAGGTCCAGTAGGGCTTGAACACGGACGGATGCAATGAGTGGCTGACCGCGAAGATCACGATGGCCGCCAGCACCGGTTCGGGAATGCGCGAGAGCTGCGGCAGGAACAGCCAGACGATCAGGGCGACCACCGCGGCCGCGCATAGGCCGGCCAGCCGCGTCTGTGCACCGGCGGCCTCATTGGCGGAGGTCGCTGAATAGCCTGCCCCGACCGGCATGCCGTGCAGCAGACCCGAGACCAGGTTGGCGCAGCCGAGCGCGAACAGGTCGCGATTGGCGGACACGGTATCGCCATGCTTGAGCGCGAAGTTGCGGATCGAGCCGTACGACTCGGCGTAGAGGATCAGCATCAGCGCGAAGCCCAGTTCGACGCTCTGCATCCACTGCGAGCGCTCCAGCACGGGCGGGCCGAACGTGATGTGCTGCAGGTCGATCGCACCGACCACGGCGATGCCGTATTGATGCCAGTCGATCCAGTAGCCGGCGGCCAGGCTGGCCACGATCACCACCAGCGTCGCTGGTATGCGGCCCCAGCGCCCCAGCGTGAACAGCATCGCCAGGGCGGTGGCGCCCAGCGCGGTGCTGTGGACATTGGCCTGGCCGGCCTCGCGCAGCAGGTCCAGCGCGATGCGCGGCGTATCGTTGTGGTGGACGGTCACGTCGAGGATCTTCGGCAACTGCTTGATGACGATGGTCAGCGCCAGCCCGAAGGTGAAGCCGCGCAGCACCGGCCGCGCGATGAAATCCGACATGCCGCCCAGCCGCGCGGCGCCGGCCAGCATGAACAGCACGCCGGCGGCGATCACCAGGGCCGCTGTCAGGGCCATCTGCACGGCGGCATTGGCGGCCGGCTCGGCGAGCACCGTCGCCACCAGCACGGCCGCCGACGATGACGTGGCCGAGACGATCGCAAAGCGGCTGGTGCCGATCAGCGCATAGACGACCAGCCCCGACAGCAGGGCGATGAGCCCGGCTTGCGGCGGCAGGTTGGCGATACCGGCGTACGCCACCGCTTCGGGCAGCAGCAGTCCGGCGATCGACAGGCCGGCCAGCACGTCGCGCAGGACGCGCTGGCGCGGCGGCATCGGCGGCGCGCCGAGCGGTGCGAAATGTTCGGGATGTTGCAGTGCGGAGGCGGGATGTCCGGTGGCGGAATCCATGGGCGGGGCGGGCGGAGGGATTCAGGGCGGGAAACGCGCCGCGCCCCGCGGCATGGCGGGGCGCGGCGCAGGGCACCGGCCAGGCCGGTCCCCCGGTCGATGTGCGCTTACTTGGCGCAGACCTTGCCGTGGCTGGGGTGCATGCCCTGCGCCTTGGCATCGGCTTCGCTCATGTACGAGCCCTGCTTGGTCTTGCCGTAGTAGCGGTCGCCGGGACAATGGTAGACCTTGGTGGCGGCGTTGGCCCAGACCTTGTCGGCGCCACCGCCGGGGGCAGCGGTGGCGGCAGGTGCCGTGGGCGCGGTTGCAGCGGGCGTGGGCGTGGCCGGCGCCATGGGTGCTGCGGGTTTGGCCGGTGCCGGAGCGGCTGCAGCGGCAGGTGCGCTGGCAGCGGGTGCCGCGTCGGCGGCGCTCGCCTTCTTGTCGACGCCGCCGTGGCCACGGCAGGCGCCCTTGAGCGTCGCACCGCTGTAAGGCGTGCCGTCCTTGCAGACCGCGTGGACGGCCCCGGAGGTGGTTGCCGGAGCGGTCGCCGGTGCCGGGGTTTGGGCATAGGCCGAACCCGCCAGCAGCGCGGCCATCGAGAACATCAACGCAGACAGTTTCATGACGAGAACCTCAACGAGGCACGGGATACGTGCGTGCAGGGTTAACGCAGCGGCACCCCAGGCGTTGACCTGTGAGGGCGCCCGTGCCCATCTTGTTGATGGGCTTGTAACAATTGACCGTTCGCCGTTGTTCAAACCGTTGGCAACGGACAAAAGTCACGTTCCCCGAGGTGGCGGCATAAGTGATTGATTTGTATGGGCATTGTGGTGCATGCCTGGAAGGTCACTGGCAAAGTTGTCTTTCCTTGGCAGCCGTACCCAATCCCTTGGCGAGAGCAAAGTTCCTTTCCCTGGGTCGCGCTAGGCCTCGCCGGGCTTGGCTTTGTGGGGACGTTATTGCATCCAGTCCAGTCGCCAGCATGTCGACATTACGGGAGATGTCAGTGCGCGAGATGAAGATTTCGGCAGACCAACATGATTGCACCTTGACCTTGATGGTCATGTCGCGCAGTCGGCATCTCGATGAGATGAGAGGTCCGTGTAATATTGCAATGCAAAAAGAGGGGCTACCATTTTGGCGCTGATTTTTGCAAGAATCGGAACTCAAAGTCCATTACACCCCCTATTCGGTGCATGGTGACCTCCACGCATATGCATTTTTTTCGTCCGCTGACGTTAAAAAAGCGCCGGCTGATTGCCGCTTGCATTCGCGCCTTCCATGCGAGGCTCTACGGCTCGCATGCGGACTATCGTTCCATTCTCGGGCGGGAGGATCTGCGCGATCTGTTCGTCCAGACCATTCAGGCGGAAGCCCCTATTGAGCCGAAGGACGAGGATGGTGAAGAGGGATTCGCTGCCGGGGAGCTTGGCGACGACCTGAAGCTGGCCAGCGCCTTCATCCGGCTGCTCGTATCGGATGGTTGGATCGAAACCGCAGAGGATCGCGTCCGTCTGGTGACAGCCTACCGGTTTACGCGTCCAGGCAAGATTTTTGCGCAGGCGCTGGCGTTGGCGGAGCGACCGCGCGAACGCACGCGCCAAAGGAACATGCGGTCCTGCAAAAACGCATTGGGCGCGTTCTTCGAGCGCCGCGACGTGGAAGACTTGCTTGATGCCTACGAGTACGCCGACCGGGTGATCACGGATCTATCCGAAGACATCGAACTCTTTTATGAGCTAGCCCGCAAGATATTGCACGACGCGCACCAGCAGGGCAGTTGGGACGGATTCATTGAATTCGTCGAGCGGCGTTTTCGGGACGAATTTTCGCCCAGACTGGTGTACGACAATGCCGAACGGCATCGGCTCGATATTGCGACACTGATTGAGCGTCTCCGTGAACTGACGGCTGTCGAGACTCGGGCGATCGACGATGCGCTTGCCAATCATGCGGCGTGGGCTGTGCAGGCGGCTCCGGAAGGCAGCGTCCTGTTCTGGTTGCTCGACCGCATGGATGAAATGGTGACCGCGGCGTGCCGCACAAAGCAGCCTGAGTTGTTTCGCGCCATGGAAAGCTATGTCCGTCGGCACGTGGTGCTGCTGTCTCAGAGTCTTTTCATGGACGCCACGGGTAGCGGGGCCGCCTTGTCTACGTTGATTCGCCGAGTCGGCGACATGGAATCGGCAGCGCAGACGCGCTGGCTGGAGCAGCGGGGAGTCGCTCTGGCACCGGTGTGTGTCGCACTCTACGATCCGGCCATGGTGCAGCCGAGACAGGTGACTCAGCGGTATTCGGCAGAGGTTGTCAGCATTGTTCCCGAAATCACCCGTGAAGAGCGTTTGCGACAGTTCATACAGCATGCACAGGAGCGTGCGTTCTCATTATCGCACCACGAGATTGTCAGTGACTTGTTGGGGCAGATGCGAGGCCATGGGGCGTTGCGCCTGTCAGAGCTTTCCGTTGATGACGCGAGGCAGGCACTGGTGTTGCTGAGGGCGGTCGAGGCCGCGCGCGGCGAAGCGTCGCTTGAGGTGCAGCGCTTGGAGGGCGAGCTATTGGACAACGCGATTATGTCGGGCACTGATTATGCGATTCGGAGGCGTAATGTCGGTCACGGATGAGGTGACGATCGGGCAGTTGGTCGAGACCGAGTTGAAAGCGCGCGGTGTCCGGCCGGAAGCGTTCAGGCAGATTCTCGGCCGATTGCTGGGGGCTTCCATCCTGCACCGGGAAGACAGCGCGATTGAGCGACAGCTCTACGATGATGCTGTCCGTATTGAAGGGTTGCTCGGCGAGTATTTCGAGGTCGGGGGATTCCGACTGCTTCATGAGCGTCACCAGACTTACTTTCGTCTGTATCCGCCCGGGGCGCGGGTGCCGGGTTTACCCGATGAGGATGATGCGATCGTTGTGGACGCGGTGCGGGCGCGCTTGTCAGCGGATTTTGTTGCGTGCTGCCTGGTGTTGCGTCTGCTCTATAGCGAAAGCTTGCGGCAAGGGTCCATCACGGAGCGCAATGAGGCGATCGTCACGGTGGAATACCTGAATGCCACGCTGACCGCCCAAGCCCGGCGCTCGCTGCCAGCCAAGACCGCCCGGGAGAAGCTCTTCGCTGAACTCAAGCGCGCTCGTCTGATCGACTACCGAGCGGACTCCGAGGTGGAAGATGCCGATGCATTGATCGCCATTCGCGGGACGATTGTGCAATTCGTGGCGGATTCCGCCATCGATGCCATGTTGGCGGAAGGACAACGCAGCGCGGCGGCCCCCGCTTCTGAAGGTGCTAGTGATGAAGCTTGAGAAGCTCATTCTGGTTAATTGGGGCTTCGTGGTGTCGCGGGAATATCCGTTTGGTGACGCCACGTTGCTGTCCGGATCGACCGGTGTGGGAAAGTCGTCGTTCCAGGATGCCATCCAGTTGGTCATGACGGGCGGCAAGCACCATATCAACGTCTTCAACTCTGCACAGGACGAAAGCACGGGCCTGCGCACGGGTGGAAAGGTGAAGCGGACGCTGGCTTCCTATGCCGTGGGCATGCGCGACAATCTCTGTGCCCGGCCCGGTGGCTCGCATACCTATGTGGTCGCGGTTTTCTCGCCGGATGCCGGCGAGTCGGCCGAGCCGTTTACTGCTGTGGTCGCGGTCGAGGCTTCGGTGTCGGGTGACCGTGAACGAGGCCGCAGTGTCGAGGTGGCACGCAAGCTCTACTTCGTGCTGCCCGGCAGCCGGGCGACTGAAGCCGACTTTATCGAATCGAGCGAGGGCGCGATGGTGTCAGTCGTCGGGGTCGGAGAGATCTACCATCGCCTGCGCCAGCGCTATGCACGCGTATTGCCGTTTGAGAACAGCATTGAGGATTACCTCTGCAAGCTCTACGCTGAATTTCGCGGTGGCGGCAAGACGCTGGTCGGTCCGCGGGAGGCGGAAGCGGCTGCGCGTGCCTTTGTTCAGTCCATTGCGCGCAAGACCGTGGGATCGGTGGACGAGCTGATTCGCGAACAGGTGCTGGCGGAACCCGACTTCTCCGAAGAAATCGGCCATATTTCTTCGTTGATGCAAAACGTACAGCGGTTGCAAAAGATCGCAAGCGAACTGCTGGAATGCCAGAAGCGGCTCGCGCAACTGCGCCACCATGCAAACGCCTTTGTCGCTGCATTTGAGAGCGCAATGGAGGCTGAGCTCGGGGAGGCTTTCCGTAGGCAACAGGATGCTGAAGAGGAGATCGGGCATCTGGAGCAAGCGCGACAACGCGCCGCGGCCGAGGCGGAAACGCAGGATGCTCTTAAACAACGTCATAGCTTGGCGCAACAGCGCGCCACGGATTGGTGGCTCATCGCGCAGTCGCGGCTGAACGATGCTCCCGCAGCACAGGAGCGCCAACGGTTGGGGCAGGAGATCGACCGCGCGACTCAGGCCCGTTCCGAACATGCGCTCACGATTCTGGGTTCCCTGGCGGTCGTACGCCGCATTCTTGACGAGTTGACCGCCTTGGCGACACGTCCGAGGGCAGAGGGGGCGGCATACTCCACCCAAGTCGAGGCGCTCATTCTCGAGGCCTCATCGGTCGACGCGGTGCAAGCTCGCGCAGATGCCCGTGCCTTGGCTGCACAGCTTGCGGTGGCTCAGGTCGATCCCGCCTCTCTGCATCGTGACCGGTTTGCCGTGCTCGATACAGCGCTCGGTGCGTTATCGAGCCGCCTGAGTGGGGCGGATGGCCTGTACGGCGCAATCTTGTCGGAGAGGGCAATTGCCCACCACCAGGCAGACCTGTTGCAGGTTGAAATCGAAGATTTGAATCGGCGCTGGCGTGCAGTGGATAGCGGTCACTTCGACTTGCCACCCAACGTTGAGGCGGCGATGCGGCACCTCGAAACCAACCTGCCGGGCGCGCGTCCACGTGTGCTCTGCAACTTGGTACAGCCCCGCCCGGGCACGCGCTGGCAGAGCGCCATTGAAGGACTGTTGGGTGGCAACCGCTTTGTCATTCTGGTCGATGCCGAATACGAGGCGCGCGCCATTCGCGCTGTACGCCACGAATTGCCCGGTGGCCGGAAAGGGCGTTCGGACGCATCCGTGATGCAGGGCGAGCTTGCAAAGCAAAGAGCGTGCAGTCAGTCCTTGCCGTCGGACTCCATCCTTCATGAATTGGTGGTGGCTGACGAGACAGCACGCGCTTACCTCACGGCGAGTTATGGTCGCTATGTCAAGGTGGCCGACGCGCAGGCGCTGCGCGGCGCGTCTCAGGCGCTCACTGTGGACGGTATGGCCAGCGGTGGCTTCAAGATGTTCTCCGCATGGATGGAGGATGGGGAACTGGCCTTTGGGGCGGAAGCCCGGCGCAAGCGCGCAGTGGCGCTTGGCGCCGAGATCGAGAAGAAGACAAAGGAAATGCAGGCTCAGCGCGGGCGTGCGGACGAGCTCGATCAGTGGGCGCTCCGATTGCGCGACATGGCATTCACGCCGATGGCCCCGGAAATCGATGCTCTGGCCGAGAAACAGCGTGCGCTGAACAGCCTGGGTGCCCAACTCGCGAGCTTGGACGATGCTGACCTCGCATCGCTGGAGCGTCGGGTCACGCGAGCCAAGCAATTGATGGATGGACATCGAGAGCTGGCCATGCGCGCCGCCGGCGAGGCGGGCAAGGCGAACGAGCGTGCTCAGTCCCTGCTGCGTGAGATTGCCAACGCACGGAATGAGCTGGTGGGGTGCCTTGATGGTGTGGCGCAAGCGAATGCGCGCGTGGTCGAAATGGTGAGGCTGAACCCTTATTTCGATCCAAATGGTCTGGAGCAGCGTGCGCGTGAGGCTGCAAGGGAGCAGACGGCGACCTATTTTGACTGGCGACGCAGGCGGGAGGCCGGCGTCTACCGCCAAGCGCGGGAATCGTTCGAGCAAGATCTTGAGACGCACAACCGCTTGTCGTCGTCGTCGATCGAAGATCGGGTGGAGTATGCGCGAGGTCATTCGACACAGACCGAGCATGAATGGCACGCCTATGGCGGCGTGCCCGCTGCTCGGCGGCGAATTGCCAGCATGCTCGAACGGCTCGACCAGGTTCGCATTCTGAACAACGCCAGCGAGCTGCAGCGTGCCGAAATGCATTTCAACAACACCTTTAGCACCCACTTCGCATTGGTTGTTCGCGGAGCGGTGGAGCAGGGCATCGAACCGCTTCGGCGGCTCAATGACAAGCTCAAGCGCCTGGCATTCGGGGAAGATCGTTTTGAAATCGAATACGGTCAGATGGTCAAGGAGTACAAGAAGTATTTCGACCTGTTCCAGGAACTAAATCGGCTGGCCGAAGCGCAAACACCTGTTGATCTCTTTTCCGCCGCTGAAGGCGTGTTATCCGCGGACAGTGCCGAAGCACTGGACGGCATCAAAAAGTTGCTGCTCGATCCGAATAGGGAACAGGCACAGCGCCGCCTCAAGGATATCGCCGACTACCGCAACTATCGCCAATACGACATCCGCAAGTATTCCGAAGACGGCCGCGAGGCCTCTCTGGCCAAAATGGCGACGTTTTCCGGCGGTGAATTGATGACGCCGGCCTACCTTATCCGTGCAGCCGTGCTTGCTCAAGCTTTCCGGCAGTTCGAGCGCACACCCAGCCTGAAGCTCATGATGATCGATGAAGCGTTCGACAAGATGGACGAGGGGCGTACTGCCGCAGTGATGCGCTATCTGAATGAAAATCTCGGATTGCAGTTGGTGGTCGCCATGCCTTCGCGCGCGTCGGGTCCACTGCTCGAACTGTTCAACTTTGAGCATCGCTTCTCGTTGATGAAGGTCAATGGCTTGGCAGGTGAGCTCGACAAGGTGACTGAAGTCGACAGTTCTCCGCTAAAAACGGACCGACTGAGAACGCTGTGGGCGGAGCGCCGAGAGGTGGTGCGGCGTGAAGCAGTGCGGCAGTTTGAGGTGAACGAGGCTCGCAGCCAACTGGCAGCGGGAACGGGAACGTGAGCGCCTCCGGGCTCTCCGGCGGCCGACCGGAGGCTCTGATTGCGCTCCTGAACGCGCTAATGGATCGTATCGAGGCGAAGCCATTTGCTGAGCGCAGCCGGGATATCAGCTTTCCATTGACTGCGAAGGGATGGCCCGAATTCTTCGCGATCGCTCACCCTGGTGAGCGGACGTTTGTATGGAGAGCGCTCGAGGCATTCGCGGCCCAGCCTGGGTTCACGTTAAGGTTGGATCAACGCCGCAGCCGGCGCGACCTCGATGTGTGGGAGCGGGCACCTACGCTTGTCGTGACCGCCCAGGCTGAGGCGCTTCTTCGCAACGAGACGAGGCGGGAGCCGAGTGCCGTCGCCGGGTGGACTGCAGAATGGCGGGAAGCAGTACCCGCGTATTTTGACAATGCCGCGCTATGCGAGCGGTTGCAACTCTATCCCATTACCATTCTGCCGCGCTCGCCAAAGGAGGTTCTGGAACGACTGACCGGCATTCCGGCGCTCATCGGATCGGACCTCATGCTCCACGAAGTGGCCAGCCGGCAGTTCTGGGGTTTGTCGAAAGTCCTCAATGGCCATCAGGAGTCCATCGCGCTGCTGCTTGGCATGGAGAGCTGTCCTTTTCCAAACAAGCCTGTGCAATTGTTGGTGGCGGCGCGCACGAACAATCCGGATGCGCCCATTCTTTTTGTCGAGAACGCGGCAACGTTCGAATCCATGGCGGCAGGCCGGCTGGATATGGCGCAAGGTTTCATCCTTGTGTTCGCATCGGGGTACAAGGCTAGCGCGAGACGTCTGCGCCAGGCGGGAGGGAGTTCGGTCTACCTCGCCCCAGGCGTGTTCGAAGACGAGCCTGCATTGAGGCGAAGTTTCCTTCGCTGGCTGCAAAGCGACGATGTCGTGCGGCCAGTCTATTTCTGGGGTGACTTGGATTTTGCCGGAATGGGCATCCTTCGGGAACTGCGGGTGACGTTTCCAAACGCGCGGGCATGGGAGCCCGGCTATGACCCGCTTCTGAGTCGTTTGCTTGCGGGTGAATCCCATGGGCCAGAGGAGGCGAAGAAGTCGGGACAGGCGGATCCTGGCGTCACAGGTTGTGGATATGCGGATGAGACGCTTCTTCCGTCGCTTCGCAGATTCGGGCGATTTGTCGATCAGGAGAGTTTGTAGCGCCATCGATATGGCGACAATCGCAAGCACTGGATTGCTCGACCGTCCTTCCAGATCGCTGGAGCAAACAATTCTTGCCTGTCTACGTGTCGTTGGCGGGAACTGTCCAAGCTTCTCAGCGGGGAAATCTACCGTAGCCGATGACTTCCGCGTTTTGCATAGCAGACTCACTTTGTCGCAGGGAACATAACTGTTGGCTGTTGCGACCGGTGTGGCACCGGGTTGCCTTGTATGTTGTTGACGAAATGTCAGTAATTGACGTATCGTCCAAGTCATGGACGTCACCGAAGAAAACCGCCTGCTGCTGCGCGAAGGCAAGAAGATCGTCGAGGCGCTCGGCAAGACGCTGGCGCCGCTGGTGGAGGTGGTGCTGCACGACCTCAAGCGGCCCGAGCACGCTGTGGTCGCCATCGCCAACAACCTGTCGGGCCGGCGGGTGGGCGATGCCGTGACCGAACTGGGCCTGGCGCGCATGACCGACCCCGGCTTCCCGGAGGTCGTCCAGAACTACGCCAACCGGTTCCCCGACGGGCGGCCGGCCAAGAGCACGTCGATCGGCTTGAAGAACAGCCGCGGCGAATACGTGGCCGCGATTTGCCTGAACATGGACGTGTCCCTGCTGAGCGCCGTGACGGCCGGTCTGGGGCAGTTGATGCAGACCGACGCGGCCGCTGCGCCGGTGCCCGAATCCTTGGCGCCGCGTGGGGTGGAGGACGTGCGCGCGGCGCTGGAGCGCTTTGCCGCCGCCCGCAACACCACGCCCATGGGCATGACCCTCGAACAGCGCCGCGAAGCCATGCGCGAACTGTCCGCCGGCGGCCTGCTGAACCTGCGCCGCGCGCTGTCCGAAGTCGCGCGGACGCTGGGCGTGGCGCGCTCCACCGTCTACACCTACCTTCCCGACCCGACCACCACATGACCACGCTGCCCATCACCTACGACGATGTCGTCGCTGCCCACGCCCGCCTGCAGGGCCAGGCTCACCGCACGCCGGTCCTCACCTCGACCACGGCGAATGCGCTGACCGGCGCCGAGCTGTTCTTCAAGTGCGAGAACTTCCAGCGCATGGGCGCCTTCAAGTTCCGCGGGGCGTACAACGCGCTGTCGCAGTTCACGCCCGAGCAGCGCAAGGCCGGTGTCATCACGTTCTCGTCGGGCAACCACGCGCAGGCGATTGCGCTGTCGGCGCGGCTGCTGGGCATGCGCGCGGTGATCGTGATGCCCAAGGACGCCCCGGTCATCAAGGTGGAGGCCACGCGCGGCTACGGCGGCGAGGTGGTCTTCTATGACCGCTACACCGAAGACCGCGAAGCCATTGGCCGCCGGCTGGCCGAGCAGCACGGCCTGACGCTGATCCCGCCCTACGACCATCCGCACGTGATGGCGGGGCAGGGTACGGCCGCCAAGGAGCTGATCGAAGAGACCGGCCCGCTCGATCTGCTGCTCGTCTGCCTGGGCGGCGGCGGCCTGTTGTCGGGCTGCGCCACGGCGGCGCGCGCGCTGAGCCCGGCATGCCGGATCATCGGCGTGGAGCCCGAGGCCGGCAACGATGGCCAGCAGAGCCTGCGCAAGGGCGAGATCGTCCACATCGACACGCCCGCCACCATTGCCGACGGAGCACAGACGCAGCATCTGGGCAATTACACCTTTGCGGTGATCCGCGCCCTGGTCGACGATATCGCGACGGTGAGCGATGCCGATCTGGTCGACACCATGCGCTTCTTCGCCGGCCGCATGAAGATCGTGGTGGAGCCGACCGGCTGCCTGGCCGCGGCGGCCGTCTTGCAGCAGCGGGTGGATGTGCGCGGCAAGCGCGTCGGCGTGATTGTCTCGGGCGGCAATGTGGACCTGCAGCACTTTGCCCGGCTCGTGCAGGCGGTCGCATGAGCGGCGTGCGCTACGTCAATGCGCCCACCTTGCGCGCGCCGGCCGGGCATTATTCGCACGCCGTCTGCGCAAACGGGTTCGTGTTCGTGGCCGGGCAGATTCCGGTCACGCCCGATGGCCGCAAGCTGGTCGACGCCTCGTTCGAGGAACAGGTGCGCCAGGTGCTGCATAACCTCGATGCCGTGCTCGCCGCGAGCGGCACGGACCGCGCGCGCCTCGTGCAGGTGCGCGTGTATGTGACCGACATGGAGACTCACTGGCCGGCGTTCGATGCGCTGTACCGCGCGTGGATCGGCGAGGTGCGCCCGGCCCGCGCGGTGGTGCCCGTGCCGACCCTGCATTACGGCCTGGCGGTGGAGATCGAGGCCACGGCGCTGGCGGGCGATTGACGCGCAGCGCTCAGCCCCCAGCGCGGGGCCGCGGTTGACCTCGGTCCGTTTGCCGTCCAATGTTGCAATGTCCGGCGCGATCCGCCGTGCGTGTTTTTCCTGTACGCGCACAGGGCGCGGGCATCGGCCCGCACCGGCATCGGACATCGAACAACACGGAGGCGAGGGAACGGCATGAGCACGCCACTACGGCAACTTGCGCAGGGCGATGTCCCGATCGGGCAGCCGCTTGCTTTTGCGCTGGCGGATGGCGCCGGTCGCCTGCTGCTCAAGGCCGGCACGGTCGTGCCGGATGCGGACGATGTGCGCCTGCTGTTCCATCATGGCCCGGTGGTGGCGGTGGAGCCCGCATCGGTGGATGCGTTGACGTCAGCGCCGGCTGCGGACCCGTCCGCGCGGCCGCGCCTGGGCAGCATGGGCCTGGCCGTGGGCACGATCCTGCAGGTCCAGGAGAAATCCGCGCCGTTGCGGGCCCCGCTGTCCTGCCGGCTGATTGGCTATATCGAAGGCGAGGCACTGTTCGTGACGCTGCCCGCCGATGCCCGGCGCACGCTGCGGCCCGAACCGCGCGAGGCGCTGCTGCTGCGGGGTTTCTCCGGCCGGGCGGTGTACAGCATGTTGTGCAGCGTGACGGCGGTGTGCCAGTTTCCGTCGCCGTATCTGGTGCTGTCGATGCCGAGCAAGCTGCAGAAGGTGCCGTTGCGCAAGGCCAAGCGGGTGCAGGTGCGCATCGGTGCGATGGTGCGGCTCGAGGCGCAGCCTGCCGGCGTGTCGGACCGCCTGGGCGTGATCCGCGACATCTGCCTGGACGGCGCGCTGGTGCAGAGTGCCGGGCCGGTCTTTCGGCCGGGCGATCGTCTGTGCCTGGCGTTCACCACCCACGTGGACGGCCACCAGGAGGATTTCTCCCTGGCGGGCCGCGTTGCCAGCGGCCCGCCCGCGCTGGGCGCGCCATCGTCGGCGTTTCCGTCGTTCGGCGTCGAATTCTCGTTGTCGAAAGCGCAGTCAGCCCAGTTGTCCCGCGTCATCATCGAGCGGCTGGACAGCTGAGCCGCGCGTCTGCGCATCTTAGTTCGCCAGCATCGTCTCCAGCAGCCATGCACCGGCCTTGCCCAGTGGCCGCTTGCGCGACCACACGGCATCCACCGGCACGCGGCGCGGCCAGCCGCGGGCGCGCACTTCGTGCAGCCGGTCGGCCGCGAAGCGCTCCACCATCCAGCGCGGCAGTTCGGTCCAGCCGTAGCCCAGCGCCGCCATTTCCAGCAGCATGAGATAGCTCGGTGCCGACCAGCGGCGCGCGCCGCCGACATCGGGCCCTTCGGTGCGTGCGCCGCCCGGAGCGGCCATGGTGTTGAGCCGCAGTTCGCGCGCCGCGCGCAGTTCGGCGTGCGGTGTTTCGGCATCGCCGTGGCGCGCCAGCGGATGCTGCCTGCCGACAAACAGGCCGATCTCCGACGGCTCGCTGATGGTCGCCGCGCCGATGTCCGGCGGATACGCGGGCTGCGAGGCCACCAGCCCGAGCTGCGCGCGATCCTGCTGGATCAGGCCGACCACGTCTTCATGCTCGGCGATCAGGCATTCGAGTTCGAGGTCGGGAAAGCGCGCTTCCAGCGCGGCCAGCGTCTGCTCGTAGCGGTCGGACTGATAGGTGTCGGACACCGCGAGCGCCAGCCGTGCCTCCAGGCCGCCGGCCATCTGGGTGGCCAGGCGGTCCATCTGTTCGCTGGCCTCCAGCACGCGCCGCACCTGCGCGAGCATGGCGCGGCCGGCATCGGTGAGGGTGGGCTGGCGGGTGCCGCGGTCGAACAGCGTCAGCCCCAGGTCGATCTCCAGGTTGCCGATCGCCTCGCTGATGGTCGACTGCCGCTTGCCCAGCTTGCGTGCTGCGGCGGAGAACGAGCCCAGGGTGGCGGCTTCGGCAAAAGCGAGCAGGGCTTCCGGTGAATGGCGCATGGCGGGGCTCCCGGGTCGATCGGCTTCGATGTATCGGAAAAACCGATCATATCGAATTGGGGTGGCCGCGCCATGCCGATGACAATGCGGGCTCCCATTGGAGCGATCCCATGTCTGTGCCGCAGAAGAAACCGCTGGAGCGCGTGCTGTATGCGCTGGCCTTCGAACTCATCGCCACGCTGATCTGTGCGCCGCTGCTCAGTTGGCTGATGGGGCAGCCGCTGGCGCAGATGGGGGCGTTGACGATTCTGTTCGCGCTGGCGGCGATGGCTTGGAACATGGTGTTCAATGCTGCATTCGAGCGCATCGAGCGCCGCTGCGGATGGACGCGTACGCTGACCGTGCGCGCGGCGCATGCCGTGGCGTTCGAGGGCGGGCTGGTCGTGCTGCTGGTGCCGCTCGGCGCGTGGTGGCTTGGCGTGAGCCTGCTCCAGGCGCTGCTGCTCGACATCGGCCTCATGCTCTTCTTCCTGCCGTATACCTTCTTCTTCAACCTGGCCTACGACAATTTGCGCGCACGCTGGGTGGCCGGTCGTGCCCTCGCCTGAGGGCTGGTGCAGACCTAAGGCAAACGGACAAGCGCGGGCAGCAGCACGCGCTTTCTATAATGAGAATCCCCCATACAGAGACGGGCATTGCCGACAACACCGGCCACGCCCGGCAGATGATCGTGCCGTCCGGTGCCCCAGCGTCCCGTGCGTTGTCCATCGTGCTCAGGCAACTGTATGCGGCTGCCTGCACGGGTTCGGCCGTGGACGTGATGGAGGTCGCGCGCATCGCCTGGCATGTGGCGCATGCCACGGCATTGGTGCGCTGGCGACGCGACGGCCGGTGGCGGTGGGTCGCCTCGCACGGCACGCATGCGCCGACCTTGCTCTGGCAGGCCGCGCACGGCGAGGCCTCGGTCACGTCGCGGCCGCTGATCGATGCCGAAGTGCAGGGCGTGGTCTGGACCTCCGGCCAAGCTGAGCCCGGCACACTGCCGCAGGCCCCCCTGTTTGCCGAGGACGACGTCCTGCCGCATCTCGCGCAGGCCCTGGAGCTGTGCTGGGAACGGGGCCGTGGTGCCGGCTCCGGCGATACGGTTGCGCGCGCATCGGCGGCACGCCTGTGGCTGGCCGAGATGTTCCACCTGACCCGCCGCGAGGCGGACGTTGCCGACCTGCTGGCGCGCGGCGCCGATCCGGCGCTGATCGCGAGCACGCTCGGCATCTCGCGCGACACCGTGCGCACCCATCTCAAACACGTCTACCGCAAGACCAACACGCACAGCCAGTGCGATGTGGTACGGCTCATGTTCGCGGCGGCCGGGCAGCGCTAGCGTCAGCGTTCACTGCCGGGAATCATTCGACCACATGGTTAGGGATGGTGTTCAGAACTCGTTTTGCCGCACTGAGCCATCAACATCGAGCCGATGCGGCGCAAGCGGCGCGGCACCTGGCTCGAATGCAGCGCGACGTTCGGCATAAAGAAGGCGCCGATTGCCTGCCCGCGCGGGCGGCTTTTGCGCTCATGCAATGGCCACGCCCATCAGTCGTCCACGCATCATCCATAGGTTGCTCAGGGCGAACAGCGTATGCAATTGCTGCGTGTTCTTCATCAGGCCGCGATAGCGCACTTTCAGATGTCCGAACTGGCGCTTGATGACGCGCAACGGATGTTCCGCCTTGGCGCGGATGCGCGCCTTGACCCGCTCCAGTTCATCGGCGAGCTTGCCCACGACGGTAGCTTTGTCCAACGCGCGTCGCTTGCCCGGGCGCAATGCCACGTGCCAACGCACCTTCAGCTTCTGCGTCTCTTCGCGCTTGTCTACGCCCTGATAGCCCGCATCGCCGAACACGTCAGCCTCCTTGCCATGCACCAGCGCATGCGCCTGCGTCACGTCGTTGACGTTGGCAGCGGTGCCCACCACGGTGTGCACCAGCGGCTTCCAAGCCAGAATGGACATCAATCCGGCCGTCCAAAGACGCCTCGCTCCACCGAGCGGGGGCGTCTGCGCTGTTAATCCCCGTCAGCTTGCCGGATTGCGTGCCATGACGATCCACGCCGCGCCGTTGATCATCACCGACCGCTCGCCGGGGAGGCCTGCGAAGACGGCACGAACTGCGGCCGAGGCGCGGGCGCGGATGTCGTCGGGCTGATCAGCGAGCGCACGCGACAGCGGGCCTACATCAAGCGTCATCTTCACCGCGTCGTCGATCGAAGCGTCCCGCGCTTCTCCCTCGCCGAACGGGACGGAAGCGTCGAAGGGCGCGATAGCGATATCGGTGAAGCCCGCCGCCGTCAGGATGCGTGCCACGCGCTCCCGGTCGCCGAACGAAAACGGGCCGGGCGCTTCGGGATCGGGCAGCGCGCTCGGCGGGACGATGCCCATGAGCGCGCCCATCGGCAGGCGCACCCAATCGTTCTCGGCCGCACCGCGCCAGCAGACGAAAGCGACCCGCCCGCCCGGCCGGAGCGCGCGTCGCATATGGGCGAACGCCGCGGTCGGATCGTCGAAGAACATCACCCCGAAACGCGAGAACAGGATGTCGAACGCGCCCTGGGGCAGCTCTGCGCTGCTGGCGTCGGCCACCTGAAACAGGGCCGGCGTATCCTGTCGCGCAAGCGTGCGCGCTCGGTCGATCAGCGGTTCGGATATGTCCACGCCCAGCACTTGCCCCCCCGCGCCGACGCGGGCGGCCAGAGCCCGACTCGACGCGCCCGCGCCGCAGCCGACGTCCAGCACGCGCTCATCCGTCGCGGGCGCGGCGGCTTCTATCGCCGCCTGGCCGAACACCTCCACCATAGCGTCGAGCCGGGCCTGGTTGGCGACCCAGCGCTCCCCGCTTTGACCATTCCAGTCGGCGACCTGATAGGCATTTTGCTCTGCCATGTCATCTCCTTGATTCGACTATCCGTCCTTCACCGCGCCGATCTACGCCAGCCGTTTCGAAGGCGACGACGCAACGGGAGAAGGGAATCTGTACTCTCAAACCAGCATCGACTGCTGGGCGAAGATACCCGCCATCGCGCCCTGCGATGATGCCTGGGTGATCGAGGGCAAGAAAGGCGTGGCGAGGTCGCCGGCGGCGTAGATGCCCGGCATGCTGGTTTGGCGGCGCTCGTCGACCTTGAGGACGATGCCGGTGGGCGTATCCACCGTGGCGAGCCCCAATGCTGCATGCAGGCTTGCGGACGGCTTGTTGCGCGGATAGGCGAACAGGACGTCGACCGCGACATTGCGGCGGGTATCGAGGTTGACGGTGGTGATATGGCCGTTGCGATGGGCGATCTCGACGATCCGGCCATCGACGACAGGTATGTTGTGGCGCGCCAGATCGGCCTGGATATCGGGCGCAATGTCATGACCATCGGCGAAGACAGTCAACTTGTCAGTCCAATCGCGGAACAGCCTGGCAGACTGGTACGACTGCGGGCTGGACCAGACGAGGCCCCAATGCTGGCCGGCGACTTCAAAGCCGTCGCAATAGGGGCAGGGCACGATGGACGTGCCCCAGCTTTCGGCAAAGCCCGGAACATCAGGCATCTGGTCGGCGAGGCCATAGCTCAGGATCAGGCGGCGCGCCCTCAGGCTTTCGTGATCGTCAGTGACGACGCAGAAATCGTCGATGGCGCCAGACACTCGTTCGGCCCGGGCATTGACGAGGCTGATCGTTGGATAGCGCGCCAGTTGCTGCCGCGCCTCGACCAGGATGTCCAGCGGCGGCTTGTGATCGTGGCCGAGCAGGCCATGCGAGTGGCCGGCAAAGCGGTTGCGCGGCCGGCCGGTATCGAGAACGGTGACCTTGCGGCGAGCACGGCCAAGCTGCAGGGCGGCGGCGAGGCCGGCAAAGCTGCCGCCGATGATGATGACGTCATTCATGGTGATGGGCTCCGTGTTGTGGATGGAGGGGTGTGCTTGGCGTGCAATATCGTCCGGCGATACGCGCCTGAGACGGTCAGCGAGCAGGGCTTCGGCAGTGGGGAGAAAGTTGCCCATGCTGTATTGACAGGCCGGACAATGCCGCATTCGATATCCCCGGGCGGCCCCGAGGAAACCTGATTTGGACAACCGGTTGAAACCTACCCTTGGCTTGCATATCACGATACTGCGTGGTATCGTAATGCGCGAATTTGAATACTGTCAAGTACCTAAATTATCGTGACCGAAAACAGCCAGGGCCGGCGCGGCCGGCCCGCCAACGAGGCGCTTCGCCAAACGATCGTCGACGCCGCCTGCGAACTCTTTGTGGAATTGGGTTTTCAAGCGACGACCATGGACAAGGTCGCCCAGCGCGCGAAGATATCCAAGCTCAGCATCTATCGGCACTTCGAGAACAAGGAGGCGCTGTTCAGCGCGGCCATGGTGGCCCGCTGCGATCAGTTTGCACCGCAGGCCCTTCCTGAAGGCGTCGACGGTTCGGCCGAAGATCAGCTCATGGCGGTGGGATCATCCCTGCTTCGCACGCTGTTGAGCCCGGACGTCCGCAGCGTCGAAGCGATGGTTTTGGCCGACAAGACGAATCAAAAGTCGTTAAGCAAGCTTCATTACGAAGCCGGGCCCGCCCGTGTCATCGCCCAAATCGAGGCCATGTTGCGTCAGTTGCACGCGAAAGCGATTCTGAACGTACCCGATGCTCTCCGGTCCGCCCGCTTGTTTGCCGCGCTTTTCAAAGGATCCGATCTCCTGCTTATCGCACGCTTCGATGAGGCGAGAGCAGAGGACGACAGCGAAATCGAATCCTATTGCCGGTCGGCCGTCGCCATGTTCATCGCCGCGCACCATGGTATCTAACGGTGCGCTATTGCGGCCGATGAAGAACACGCAGCAATTGCATACGCTGTTCGCCCTGAGCAATCTGTGGATGACGCGCGAGCGACTGATGCGCGAGGCCACTGCATGAGCGCAAAAGTTGCCCGAGCGGGCGGGCAATCGACGCCTTTACGCTGAACGTCGCGCTGCATTCGAGTCAGGCGCCGCACCGTTTGCACTGCATCGGCTCATCGTTGATGACTCAGTGCGGCAAAACGAGTTCTGAACACCATCCCTAGCGTCAGCGTTCACTGCCGGGAATCATTCGACCACATGGTTAAGCATGTTTTCGATTCCCTCAATGTTGTTTTCCATGCCGTGTCGAGCCGACACAGTGCGCGATGCTGCGCACCCGGGCGTGCTGGCCGACCGCCTCGATGAGCGGGTGCCCGCCAGCTTCTGGCCAGCGTTTGCGCGGCTGCGCGACGAATGCGCGCGCCGCATTCCGCGCACATGACCGCCGGCAGCGGCTGCCGCGTGGAGGTTACGCGGTGGCCGGCTGCGGCCGTTCGACGGGCGGCGTGCCGTCCTTGAAGAGCGTCTTGAGCTGTGCGCGCAGCTCGGGCGTATCGGTGTGCTTGTGCACGGCGACGGCATGCTGCACGGCAGCTTCGAGCAACTCGCCATCCGTGTCAGCGCACAGGGCGACCGAGCAGTTGGTGTCGCTGGGGAAGGCCCGGCAATCGATATAGCGGCGGCCCATGGCGGTGCTCCTGGAGTGGCGGTGGCAAGTACCCTCGTTATAGGTCCGCCACAGTGGCGCGTCATCACCTGGGCGGGGTAGGGCGTGATCGCGGGGTGGTTATCGCCGTGTCCGGGCCAGTGGCACGGACGTGTGCCGATATGGACAAGCCGATCGGATCGCCCGGTGCGGTGATCGGAGACCTCGATGAAAGAAAGGGAGGGTCAACCGGATGCAGACCGGACAGCGGTCAGGCCGGCGCCACGCGTCGCGCGGTTGCGATGTCCCTCATGCGACGGTGGCGGTCCGGTCCGGGCAGCGCATCAACCAAGGCAGCCGCGCTCACGGCAGACCGGAACCGGCGGATGACCTGCGCTCACGCGGCGACGACGCGGTTGCGCCCTTCATGCTTGGCCCGGTACAGGCGCTCGTCCGCCGAACGCAGGATGGCATCGATGTCGCTGCCATCCCGTCCGAATTCGGACACACCGATGCTCACGGTCAGGGGAACAGCGCGCCCCGGCCCGAGTTCGAACGGTGAGGCGGCAATCGCGGTCCGGATCCGCTCGGCAATACCGTGGGCTGTGTTGAGGGGGACCTTCGGCAGCAACACCATGAATTCTTCGCCGCCGACGCGGGCGACGCCGTCGTGGGGGCGGATCGCCTCGAGGCACTTCTTGGCAAAGCGCTGCAGGACATGGTCGCCGGCCTGGTGGCCATAGGTGTCGTTGATGGTCTTGAATCGGTCGAGGTCGAGCGCCAGCACGGAAAACGGCGCGCCGGCATGGTTCGCATTGGCAATCTCGGCCTCCACCCGTCCGATGAACTCGCGCCGGTTCGCCAAGCCGGTGAGCGGATCCGTGGCCGCCAGATGCTCCAGCTTGTGGTGAGCCGCCTGCAGTTCGCGCAGCGCGTCTTCGGTCCGGGCCTTGGCTTCTCCCAGCCGGGTCATGAGTTCTTCCTGGCTGTAGATCGTCGAAAAGGAGCGGGTCGTCTGGAAGGCCTTGACCACACCGTAGCTGAGCAGGAAAAAGCCCGCCGCGAAGATGGCGTGGGCAAGCCACCACATGTGATTCCAGGGCCGGCCAAGGATAAATGCAAGCGACGACAGCGCGAACGCCGTGACCGAGATGCCGCAGATCGTCATCAAGGGCGAGCGGATGCGCCGGGTCAGCAGCGCGATCACGTTGATGGCCGAGAACGCCAGTGCGCCTCCTTCCATCGATATGCGGACCCATGGGCTGCCCGCCGTCGGCGAATAGGCGATCCAGGCCACGCCGGTGTCGACGGTGAGGAAGAGCGCGAGCCAGCCGAGCCACATGTTGCGGTTCGTACGATAGCCCTCGTCGTCCGCCTGCCTATTGTAGGAAAGCTGCCCCACGAACAGCAGCATCGCCATGATCAGCCGCGAGGCCGGGCCGTACAGCAGGAACAGCCAGATGTTGTGATGCGCCATGCCGGTGAAGACACCGTGCCAGGCGTAGATCAAGGAGAAACCCAGGAATCCCAATGTGAACCAGCGTAACAAGGGCTCGCCCGACGAGCGGTAGCAGCGCCAGCACACGTAGGTCACAAACAGGCCTTCCAGCGTGGCCGCCGTGATGGCCACCTCGTGGAACGCATGGTTCTCAAAGATCAGTTTCGGATCCTGAAAGACGTACAGATAAGCGATCAGGTAAGCCGGGATGAACGCAAAGCCGATCAGCAGCAGCCTGGTGTAAATCGTGGTGACCCACTGAATGCCGGCGGACGGTCTTGGAACAGCGATATCGAGGCTCATCGTGTACTCCCTCCGGTCTTGTAAGGTGGCGTTTCAGTATAGGCAGGTGTACATCCGGAGGCACGTGTGGGCTCCCGAGGCGCGGCGCTCTGTGAGTTGCGCTCCCAAAGCGGCGAGCCTGCCGGTGATGCGGTGGGCCTGGCGCTGAATGGCCGCGTGCGGGACGGTGCGTCGAGCCGCGTGGCGATCTCCCAACGCGCAATGGGCGCAATGGGCGCCGCACCGTCCAGGCAGGGAGCGCGGTTGTGTCGGCCGCTCAGCCGGCCACCTTCGCCCCGCGCTCCACCAGCAACACCCGCAACACTGACCGATGGCAGTGCGCCTCATCCTCGCAATAGCATCCGACCGACAGATTGGTCTGGTGCGACAGCGCGGCCAGCATGTCCAGCAGGCGCGCGGCATCGCCTTCGCTCATCTCGGCGCGGAAGCGGCGCACGAACGCGAGCCACCCCTTTTCGTCGTGGGCTGTCCGTGCGGCCTGGGCTTCCTTGACGAGGTCCGGGGAGGGCGACAGCAGCGGCATCCACACGTCATAGAAATCGCGGCTGGCGAATTCCGTTTTCGGCACGCCGCGCGGCGGGCGCCGCACGGTGCCGATGCGCAGGCCCTCGTCGGGATGGCGGGGTTCGCCGAGGCGGACGATGCGTAGTGTCATGAGACCTCCCGCAGGCCGGCCGCGGCCGGCGTGCGTTGATGCGGTTATGAACCCTGGCGATTCTGCATCGTCGGGAAGAACAGGTCCTTCCACGAGGCCGGCTTGCTCTTGAGGGTGCCCACGCGCTGCATGAACTCGGCATAGCGGGCCACCCCCACCGGCGTGGTGGCGAAGCGCGAGTCCGGATCGTCCAGGATCTTCTTCACTTCGTCCGGCGAGCTCTTCACCCTGGACTGCGCGATGTAGATCTGCGCGGCCTTGGCCTTGTCCCTGGCGATCAGTGCGTTCGCTTCATCCAGCGCAGCGACGAAGGCGGCGGACAGCCGGGGGTTGGCCTCGTAGAACTTCTTGCTGGTGTACGTCATGTCCAGCGTGATGTTGCCGAGCACGTCCACGGTGTTGAAAACGCGGTGCAGCCCGGGCGCGGCGGCCTCGGCGTACGAGAACGGCGGCGATGCCATGTGGCTGTTGATCTGGCTGCCGCCGGCGAGCAGTACGGCGGTGGCATCGGGGTGCGGCAGCGGCACGGTGATCGGGTCGAGCTTGTTGGACTGCTTGTCGCCGAAGGCCTTGGCGGCGGCCATCTGCAGCACCACGGCCGGCAGCGAGGTCTTGATGCCGGGCACGGCGATGCGGTCTTTGTCGGAGAAGTCCGCCAGCGTCTTCACGTTCGGGTTGCGCGTCATCAGGTACATCGACGACGAACTGAGTGCCGACAGGCCGCGCACTTCCATCGCGCTGCCGCGGGTCTTGTCCCACAGCGTGAGGAAGCCCGGCACGCCCAGCGAGGCGATGTCCAGCGCGCCCGACAGCATCGCATCGTTGATGACGTTGCCGCCGTCGAGCACGCGGTAGCTGACCTTCACGTCGCCCAGGCCGGCGGCCTTGGCCTGCTTCTCCAGCAGGTGCTCGCTGGCCATCACCATGATCGGCAGATAGAGCACGCCGTAGCCGTGCGAGATGCGGACTTCGCTTGTTTCCGCGCGTGCCGCACTGACAGCGCCGCCGAAGAGCGAGGTGGCCAGCGCGGCGGCCACGGCGAGGCGCAGGGCATGGCGGCGGGCTGGTGATCGGGTGGGCTGCATGGGTTGGTCTCTTTGTCGTTGTCGTCGAGGTCGGGTCGGGTCGTTGCGCGCCTCAGTTCTGCATGCCCCAGCGCTTGACGGTGCGCGCTTCCAGCGTGCGGAACACGAGGTTTTCCACCAGCAGGCCGATGAGGATGACGGTCAGCAGGCCCGCGAAGACTTCCGGAATCTGCAGCAGGTTCTTGTTCTCGTAGATGTACCAGCTGAGCCCGCCCTGCCCGGAGCTGACGCCGAACACCAGCTCCGAGGCGATCAGCATGCGCCACGCAAACGCCCAGCCGATCTTGAGACCGGTCAGGATGGACGGAAACGCCGCCGGGATCAGGATCTTCGTCAGGTACGCCATGCCCGACAACCCGTAGTTGCGCCCCACCATGCGCAGCGTGTTCGATACCGACTGGAAGCCCGCATGCGTGTTGAGCGACACCGCCCACACCACCGAATGCACGATCACGAAGACCAGGCTGCCGTTGCCGAGCCCGAACCACACCAGCGCGATCGGCAGCAGCGCGATGGCCGGCAGCGGGGGGATCGTCTCAGTCTGCATGGGTGGCCTCCACCGCGTGGGCGAACAGCATGTCGTGGATCTCGGCTTCGAGTGCCTTGAAGCGTTCCGGATCGTCATCGCCGCGCGCGAGGCTCGGCAACTCGGCGCGCACCTGGCCGGGATGCGGCGACAGGATCAGGATGCGGCTGCCGCAGCGGATCGCCTCCGGAATCGAATGCGTGACGAACAGCACGGTGAAGCGCGTCTCGTCCCACAGTTGCAGCAGCTCGTCCTGCATCTTGCGGCGGGTGAGCGCATCGAGCGCGGCGAAGGGCTCGTCCATCAGCAGCACATCGGGCTCCATCGCCATGCCGCGCGCGATGGCCACGCGCTGCTTCATGCCGCCCGACAGCATGTGCGGGTGGTGATCCGCAAACTTGCCGAGGTTGACCTTGTGGATGTAGTGCAGCGCGCGCGCCTTGGCCTCGCGCGCGCCGAGCCGGCCGGTGGCGCGCAGCGGAAACAGCACGTTCTCCTTGACCGTCTTCCACGGCAGCAACTGGTCGAACTCCTGGAACACCATCATGCGATCCGGCCCTGGCTGGGTGACGGGCTGGCCCTTGAGCCGGATCTCGCCCTCGGTGGGCGCGAGGTAGCCGCCGATGGCCTTGAGCAGCGTCGACTTGCCGCACCCCGACGGCCCCAGCAGGATGGTGCGCTCGCCGGGATAGACCTGGAGGTCGACGCGGTAAGTGGCCGTGACCAGGTGCCGATGCGTCTTGTACTGCAGCGTGACGCCGCGCAGGTCCAGCAGCGGCGGTGGGGGCGCCTCCATCGTGTTGTCTCCTGTGCTTGCCGTTGTGGGTCTGGGTTGGCGCGGCCGTGGTGGGCGCTACCGTATGTCGACGTGGTAGCGGAAATGCGCCGCCGCGCCGCGCGAGCGCCGCCACTCCAGCGGCACGCGGTCGTAGCCGCGCGCGACGCGCTCGATCACCATCACCGGGTCGCCGGCCTGGATGCGCAGCAGGCGCGCATAGGTCGCGTTGACGGCCTCGGCGGTAAGCGTCTCCTCCGCGCTGGCGACGATCTGGCCGCACTGCGCCTCGTACAGCGGATAGAGCAGGTCGCCGAAGGCGTCGAGCTCCAGCGTGGCCAGCGCTTCGAAGCGGTCGTACGGCAGCCAGATTTCTTCGGCCAGCAGCGGCGCGCCGTCCAGCAACCGCAGGCGTGTCAGGCGGATGACCGGCGCGCCGGCCCCGATCTGCAGGCCGGCGGCCGGCGCGGACGGCGCGTCGAGCACGTCGCGCTTGAGGATGCGGCTCTCGGGGACGCGCCGCTCGCCGCGCGCGTTCTGGAAACGGAAGAAGCGGAACAGCGAGTTGGCGAAGCTGGCCCGGCGCACAAAGGTGCCGCGCCCCTGGAAGCGCTCCAGCAGCCCCTCGGCGACGAGCACATCGACTGCCTTGCGCACCGTGCCGACCGCCACGCTGTAGAGCTTGGCCAGCTCGGCCTCGGTGGGGATGGCGTCGCCGGGGCGCCACTGCTGCCGGGCGATCTGCGCGGCCAGGTCGTCGCGCAATTGCTGGTAGCGGGGCAGGCGGAGGTCGGCGGGCATGCGGGTCAACTACTCATCTAGATGAGTCGTCATTGTAGGGAGGCAGGGGGTGCCGGGCATTACAGGAAAACCCCGAGGGCACCTTGTCGGAAGCCCCGATGCCCGCGATTGCCGATGTGATCCATGAACGTGCCGGACGCCGGTGGCGGGACGGGCCATGTCGAGCATGCCGATCGGGGCGGGCGGGTTTCGCGCGCATCGCGCCGGGTTGACCGAACGCAATGCACCGGGGGCGAACGCGTAGCAGACTGCCCACCCATGACGCAGACACCTCCCACCATCGAACTGGTTGCCCCCGCAGGCAGCCTGGCGGCGCTCAAGGCTGCAGTGCAGGCCGGGGCCGATGCGGTTTACCTGGGCCTGAAGAATGCCACCAATGCGCGCAATTTCGCCGGCCTGAACTTCACCGAGGCCGATCTGCGCAGCGGCGTCGAACTGGCGCACCGGATGGGCCGGCAGGTGCTGTTCGCCATCAACACGTTTCCGCAGGCCGGCCGTGGCGCCGAGTGGCGCGCCGCCATTGACGCGGCGCATGCGCTGGGGGCCGATGCGGTGATCCTGGCCGACCCGGGGCTGATGGCCTATGCGCGCGACCGCTATCCCGGGCTGCGCCTGCATCTCTCGGTCCAGGGCTCCGCCACGCATGCGGATGCCATCGAACTGATGCGTGAGCAGTTCAGCATCCGCCGCGCCGTGCTGCCGCGCGTCTTGACGCTTGCCGAAGTCGAGCGGGTCGTGAAGCAGACCTCGGTGCAGATCGAAGTGTTCGGCTTCGGGAGCCTGTGCGTGATGGCCGAGGGGCGGTGCCTGTTGTCGTCCTATGCAACGGGCGACTCGCCCAACAATAAAGGGGTGTGCTCGCCGGCGCATGCCGTCCGTTGGCAAGAGCAGGGGGGCCAGCTCGATGCGCGGCTCAACGACATCCTGATCGATCGCTACGCGCCGGGCGAGGCAGCGGGGTATCCGACGCTCTGCAAGGGGCGCTTCGTGGTCGACGGCGACGTCGATCATGTGCTCGAAGAGCCGACCAGCCTCAATGCCCTGAGCTTGCTGCCCCGCCTGCTCGGCATGGGCGTGGCCGCCATCAAGATCGAAGGCCGCCAGCGCAGTCCGGCCTACGTCGCACAAGTCGTGGTGACGCTGCGCGCCGCGCTCGACAGCGCCAGGGCGGACCCCGCGCGCTTCTCCGCCAAGCCCGAGTGGCAGGCGTCGCTGGTGCGTCACGCCGAGGGCACCCAGGTCACGCAGGGTGCGTTTGACCGGCCGTGGAAATAGCCGGATCGATGTCAGGACACGTCCATCATGTCTTATCAAATTTCGCTGGGGCCGCTGCTCTACTACTGGCCCCGCCAGCACACGCTGGACTTCTACGCCGAGGTCGCTGCGAGCCCGGTGGATATCGTCTACCTGGGCGAGACCGTCTGCAGCCGCCGCCACGAACTGCGCACCGATGACTGGCTGGCGCTTGCCGCCATGCTGCGCGACGCCGGCAAGACCGTCGTGCTGTCGAGCCGCACGCTGATCGAGACCAACGCAGAGGCGCAGGCACTGCGGCGGCTATGCCAGCAAGATGACTGGCTGGTCGAGGCCGGGGAGCTGGGCGCGGTGCGCTTGCTGGACGGCCGCCCCTTTGTGGCGGGGCCGCACTGCAACGCGTACCACGGTGGCACCCTCGCGTGGCTGGCCGGCATGGGCGCGGTGCGGGCCGTGATGCCGCTCGAAATGAGCCAGTCCACCTTGACCGACCTGATGCAGGAAAAGCCGGCCGCGCTGGAGATCGAGGCCATGGTGTGGGGGCGTCTGCCGCTGGCATTTTCGGCCCGCTGCTTTACCGCGCGCCATTTCCGGCTCAGCAAGGATCAATGCGGTTTCCGCTGCATCGAGCATCCCGACGGACTGTCGGTGCGCACGCGCGAAGGGCAAGATTTTCTCGCCATCAACGGCATCCAGACGCAATCGGGCCACTGCCTCGACATGCTCGATCAGGCTCCGGTCTTG
This sequence comes from Ralstonia solanacearum K60, assembly GCF_002251695.1. NCBI lineage: Bacteria > Pseudomonadati > Pseudomonadota > Betaproteobacteria > Burkholderiales > Burkholderiaceae > Ralstonia > Ralstonia solanacearum. Next base: position 1,704,375 of record NZ_NCTK01000002.1, on the reverse strand, counting down.
TCCGCGCTCGGCGTGCGCGTGTTGCGGGTCAGCCCGCAATCGCAGGGCACGCTGGACGCCATCGCGGCGCTCGATGCAACGCGGCAGGGGCAACCGGCCGCTGCGGTCAATCCGCCGCCGGGCATTGAGCGCTGCAACGGCTATTGGCATGGGCAACCCGGCATCGCATGGGTGGAGGTGCCGGCATGAGCGGCGGGTTCCGGCTTCGCCCACCGGCAGCGTTGGCGCGTCTTGCGCGGCGCTTGCCGATCCCGCTGACCTCCTTGCCTTTCGTGCTGGGGCTCGACTGCGCGCGGCGGTTGTCGTGGCTGACGCCACCGCCCGAGCTGGAGGGGCGGCGCTTCGGCATCACGGTCGATGACCTTGGGCTGCGCGCGTGCTTCTGCTGTCGCGGTGGGGCGTTCCGGCTGTTGTCGGACGGGGCGCCCGAGCTGGAGCTCAGTGCCGAAGCGGCGGACTTCCTTGCGCTGCTGCGCGGGTCGGATGACGCCGATACCTTGTTCTTCCAACGCCGCCTGAAGATCGCCGGAGACACCGAGCTCGGCCTGATCGTGAAGAACTGGCTCGACGCCGCGGAGCGGCCGGGCTGGCTCCAGCGGTGGCAATCGTTGTAACAGTCGTCGACGGACGAGGAGGTCCACGATGCGCTCACGCAGTCTCCCTTTGGTCTACGCATGCTCGGGGTGCTCCAGCGTGGCGCAGGCCGCCAATCATCTGGCCGTGAAGCTGGACCGCGCGGGCAAGGCGGAAATGTCATGCATCAGCGGCGTGGGCGGCGGTGTCCGGTCGCTGGTCAAGACCGCGCGCAGCGGCCGTCCGGTGCTGGCCCTGGACGGCTGCGCCCTGGCATGCGTCAAGGCATGCCTGGCCAACGCCGGCGTGCAGCCGGATATCCACCTCGTGCTCAATCAGCTCGGCGCCAGAAAGCGCTACCAGGCCGATTGCAGCGAAGCGGAACTGGCGGCCGCCGACGCGGTGGTGACGGAAGCGGTCGAGGCGCTCCAGCGCAAGATCGGTCGTGCCGCCGGTACGGATGTGTTGGTGGACGGCTGAGGGATCGTTGCCCGGCGAGCCTTGCCCTGCATGCAGGGCAATCCGCGCTCGCCCGGCCCCACCCGGTCCTTGGCCGACCCTCAGCCAGCCCTCAGCCGGCCAGCAGTTGACGCTCCAGCGCGGACGGGCTGCGGATGACGACATCGCGCCCCTCGACCAGGATCAGGCCGTCGCGGATCAACTGACGCAACAGCCGCGACAGCGTTGCCGGCGCCACGCCGATCTTGGACGCGACGAGGTGCTTGCTGCAGGGAAAGCGCGCGCGATCCATCTTGCGCGGCAGAGCGAGCAGGTAGCCGATCAGGCGCTGGCTGGCGCTTTGCAGATTGACGGACTCGATATCGCGCATCAGCGTATGCAGCCGGGACGACAGGCCGATCAGCATCTGGCGCGCCAGGGACGGGTGCAAGTCGATGGCCGCCTGGATTGCCTGCCGGTCGATCCAGAGCAGCAGCGAGTCTTCCAGGGCCTGTGCATCGGCCGCATAGGGGCGTGCCAGGAACATGAAGGGCTCGCCGAAGGACTGGCCGGGGCCGAAGAATTCAATCACCTTGCCTTGTCCACGCGAAGCCGGCAGCGCGAGCTTGATGGCCCCGGCGGCCACGAGATACAGCCCGTCGGCCGGATCGCCCAGGCGGAACACGAATGCGTTGCGGGCAATCCGCATCTGGCGGCAGCCGCGCGCGAGCATGGCAATGTCTTCCGCGTCGAAGTCCTGGAAGAACGGTGTGTGTTTGATCAGTTCGCCGATATCGGCAGTTTTGGGCATGGCGTCACCGGTAGGTAAAGCATGTGAAGCTGGCGGCCAATGCGTGTTTCGTCGCGTCGCTTGGAAACACCGTGGCCGGGGATCCGGGGGCGCTTCGGTAGGCTTGGAGTGCAAAGTGTTTCACGCCGCGTTGCTTCAGGTCTTGCGCAAGCTCAAGCAATTCGGGTTCGGGCAGCCAGTCCGGATGCCAGGTGGTGCGGCACTCGAATGCGCAGTCGCTTTGCAGCAACTGGTCTAGACAGTTCGCCACCGGGGTGGCACTGCCACGGCGGCCCGTGAGGGTGTCGTAGCGCGATGCGGTGGTCTTGATGTCGAGCCCGACCCAGTCGAGCATCGGCAACACCGCTGCGAGACGGGCGGGATAGATCCCTGCGGTATGCAGCCCGGCCTTGAAGCCGAGCGCACGGACCGCGGCGATCAGCTCCGGCAGGCGCGGCTCGCTGAGCGGCTCGCCGCCGGAAAACACCACCGCGTCGAGCAACGTGCGCCGGCTTTGCAGGAACGCCATGACCTGCGTCCAGTGAAGATGCCGCTCACGCGCCTGCAGATGCGGGTTGTGGCAGTAGTGGCAGCGCCACGGGCAACCGGCGATGAAGACCACCGCCGCCAGTTGCCCCGGCCAATCGACGCTCGAAAACGGCGTCAGGCCGCCGATGACGGGCAGCGGCGGCAAGCCTGCCGCTGCGTGCGCCGCCGGCGCCCGATCCGGCGCATCAGGCGGAACGTTCTTCAACGAAGAAGCGGCGTTCACGGAATTCTCCTTGCTTGCCGGTGTTGAACGAACTGACGGGGCGGTGATAGCCCATCACGCGGGTCCAGACTTCGCAGCGCGTGCGCTGGCTGTCGTCAAGCACCGGGGTGCGCGAGGGTTGGGTCGTGACGGTTGTCATGCGGAGACTCCTTGGGGGTTGGATGTGTCGGATGCATCTGTCGATGCGGGTGGCGCGCATGCGCAGTCGCGGTCGGCATGGGCCTGCCGTGCCAGCAACTGGGCATCGCACTTGGGGCAGAACGCATGCTGGCCGGAGAGATAGCCATGCGTGGGGCAGATCGAGAACGTCGGCGTGATCGTGATGTAGGGCAGGCGGAAGTTCGACAGCGCGCGGCGCACGAGCTGCTTGCACGCTTGCGCGGAGGACACGGCTTCGTTCATGTACAGGTGTAGCACCGTGCCGCCCGTGTACTTGCTCTGCAGCACTTCCTGCCGTGCGAGCGCCTCGAACGGGTCGTCGGTGTAGCCGACCGGCAACTGGCTGGAATTCGTGTAGTAGGGCTGCGCGTCGGTACCTGCCTGGAGGATGGCCGGCCAGCGCTTGCGGTCTTCGCGCGCGAAGCGATAGGTGGTGCCCTCGGCGGGCGTGGCCTCCAGGTTGTACAGGTGTCCGGTCGCTTCCTGGAACGCGGTGATGCGCTGACGGACGTGGTCGAGCAGGCGCACGGCCATCGCGTGGCCGGCCGGGGTGGTGAGGTCGTCGGCGTCGGCGCTGAAGTTGCGGACCATCTCGTTGATCCCGTTGACGCCGAGCGTGCTGAAGTGGTTGCGCAGGGTGCCGAGATAGCGCCGCGTGTAGGGATACAGCCCCTGGTCGATCAGCCGCTGCACGAACTTGCGCTTGATCTCCAGCACGTCGCGGCCCAGCGCGAGGAGATGGTCCAGGCGCGCCAGCAACGCGGGTTCGTCGCCCGCATGCAGGTAGCCCAGCCGCGCGCAGTTGATCGTGACCACGCCGACGGAGCCGGTCTGCTCGGCCGAGCCGAACAGGCCGTTGCCGCGCTTGAGCAGTTCGCGCAGGTCGAGCTGCAGGCGGCAGCACATCGAGCGCACCATGTGCGGTTCGAGGTCGGAGTTGAGGAAGTTCTGGAAATACGGCAGGCCATATCGCGCCGTCATCTCGAACAGCAGCGCGGTGTTGGGGTGATCCCAATCGAAGCCGGGCGTGATGTTGTAAGTGGGGATCGGGAAGGTGAACGCGCGGCCCCTGGCATCGCCGGCCATCATGACCTCGATGTAGGCGCGGTTGATCATGTCCATTTCGGCCTGCAGTTCGCCGTAGGTGAACGGCATTTCCTCGCCGCTGATGTAGGGCACTTGCTGCTGCAGGTCCGCGGGGCAGGTCCAGTCGAACGTCAGGTTGGTGAAGGGGGTTTGCGTACCCCAGCGGCTGGGCACATTCAGGTTGTAGATCAGTTCCTGCATGGCCTGCTTGACGGCCGGGTAGGACATGGCATCGCGCCGCACGAAGGGCGCCATGTAGGTGTCGAACGAACTGAAGGCCTGCGCGCCCGCCCATTCGTTCTGCAGCGTGCCGAGAAAGTTGACGATCTGCCCGATCGCAGCCGACATGTGCCTGGGCGGCGTGGCTTCCACCTTGCCCGGCACGCCGTTGAATCCCTCCGTCAGCAACTGCCGCAACGACCAGCCGGCGCAATAGCCGGACAGCATGTCGAGGTCGTGGATGTGGAGGTCGCCGTCGCGGTGCGCCTGGCCGGCCTCGCGGCTGAAGACATGCGAGAGCCAGTAGTTGGCGGTCACCTTGCCGGCCACGTTGAGGATCAGGCCGCCCAGGCTGTAGCCCTGGTTCGCATTGGCGTTGACGCGCCAGTCGCGCTGTTCGAGGTACTCGTCCATGGTGCTCTCGACATCGACCAGCGTCGTCTTGAGCGTGCGCAGGCGGGCATGCTGCTCGCGGTAGACGATATAGGCGCGCGCCGTGCGCCAGTAGCCGGCGGCCACCAGCGTCTCTTCCACCTGGTTCTGGATGGTTTCGATGTCGGGGCAGGGCACGTCGGCCAGATGCCAGAGCACACGTCCGGTCAGTTCCGCCGCCATCGGCATGTCGAATTCGCGTGTGGCATGACCTGCCGCGGCAATCGCTCGCCGAATCTTTTCCGCGTCGAAATCGACCAGCGTGCCGTCGCGCTTCATCACTTGCGTGCAGGTCATTGAACACTTCCTATAGTGGTTGCAAGGGAAGGCTAGCACTGGATATTGTGTTCGGAGGGGATTCCCGTGGACGATTTTTGAATCGCTTGATCGCTGTCAATCTAGCCGGCGCGGCCACCTCGACGCGATCGGCGCAGACATTGCTCGACCGGACTAGCTCTATCGGCGGGTAACGGGGTGGTTCGCCTCTTCCGACGACGAATAGACGCGTCCGGGGGCCGTCACTAGGCTGGACGTGCTTTAAAAAAAATCTTTCGCCGGCCATGTCCAACACCACGATTCCGCTTGTCAGTACCGAAGCCCGGGCCATTGCGCCGCAGGCTTACCCGGTGCTGGTTTCCAGCACGTTCTCGTTCACGATCTGTTTTGCCATCTGGACGATGTTTGCCATTCTCGGCATCCCGCTGCAGAAGCAGTTGGGCCTGTCGGAAACCGAGTTCGGCCTGATTGCGTCCATGCCGGTGCTGACGGGCTCGCTGGCGCGCGTTCCGCTCGGCATCTGGACCGACCACTACGGTGGCCGCATTGTCTTCTTCCTGCTGATGCTGGCCACGGTGTTGCCGATCTGGCTGGTCAGCTACGCGACGCAGCTGTGGCAGTTCATCCTGCTGGGCGTCTTCGTGGGGCTGGCCGGCGGGGCGTTTTCGGTGGGCACGCCGTATGTGGCGCGCTGGTTTCCCAAGAGCCGCCAGGGCTTTGCCATGGGGGTGTTCGGCGCGGGCAACGCCGGTGCGGCGCTCAACAAGTTCGTCGCGCCGGTGCTGATCGTCGCCGCAGGAACCTGGACCGTGGTGCCGCGTGTCTACGCGATCGGCATGCTGGTCACGGCACTGCTGTTCTGGCTGTTTTCCAGCACCGACCCCAGTCACGCGAGCGGCCGATCCGTCGGCTTGCGCGAGCAGTTGCGCGTGATGAAGGACCCGCGCGTGTGGCGCTACTCGCAGTACTACTCGGTGGTGTTCGGCGGCTATGTCGGGCTCTCGCTGTGGATGACGCGCTACTACGTGGCGGAGTACGGTTTCTCCATCAAGACGGCGGCGTTCCTGGCGGCGTGCTTCTCGTTGCCGGGCGGGGTGCTGCGCGCCATCGGCGGCTGGGTTTCCGATCGCTACGGTGCCCATCGCACCTCCTGGGCGGTGATGTGGGTCTGCTGGGTCGCCTTCTTCCTGCTCAGCTATCCGCAGACGCAGCTGACGGTGCTCAGCACGCGGGGCCCGCTCGCCTTCCATATCGGGCTCACGCCCGTGCTGTTCACGGTACTGATGTGCGTGGTCGGAACGGCCATGGCGATCGGCAAGGCCTCGGTCTTCAAGTTCATCGCCAACGACTTCACCGACAACATCGGCGCCGTGTCGGGCGTGGTGGGGCTGGCGGGCGGTCTTGCCGGGTTCGTGCTGCCCATCCTGTTCGGCGTGCTGGTGGACCTGACCGGCATCCACTCGACCTGCTTCATGCTGCTGTACGGCACGGTGTGCGTGAGCCTCGTTCTGATGCACTTCAGCTTGCGCGCCGAGCGCGGCGTCGCGGCACCCGCGCGCCCGGGCGGCCTGGCGCAATCGGTCAACTGATCCGTTTCCCTTTCCCTTTTCCCTTCTTTTCCCCAATGCCGCGCCGATCGACGCGCGGCTTCGATGGAGCACATCATGGCCTCAAATGTCCTCACCCACTGGGAGCCGGAGAACCCCGTGTTCTGGCACGCCACCGGTCAACCGGTGGCGTATCGCAACCTGTGGATCTCGATTCCCGCGCTGATGATCGCGTTCGCGATCTGGTCGCTGTGGAGCGTGGTGGTCGTCAACCTGGACAAGGCGGGCTTTGCGCTCACCAAGAACCAGATGTTCTGGCTGACCGCGCTGCCGGCGCTGTCGGGTGCCACGTTGCGCATCTTCTATTCGTTCCTGGTGCCGATCTTCGGCGGGCGGCGCTGGACCGCGCTGTCGACGGCCAGCCTGCTGATTCCGGCGCTGGGCATGGGCTTTGCGCTGCGCGATCCGCAGACGAGCTATTCGACCCTGCTGGTGCTGGTGCTGGCGCTGCTGTGCGGCCTGGGCGGCGGCAATTTCAGCTCGTCGATGGCCAACATCAGCTTCTTCTTCCCCAAGGCGAAGAAGGGGCTGGCGACCGGGCTCAATGCGGGGATCGGCAATCTTGGCGTGTCGGCGGTGCAGTTCATTACGCCGCTGGTGATTTCGGTGGGGGTATTCGGTACGCTGGCCGGTGATCCGCAGGCTTATACCGCGGGCGGCGTACAGCGCAGCCTGTGGCTGCAGAACGCCGGCTTCCTCTGGGTGCCGTTCATCTGCGCGGCCACGCTGGCGGCCTGGTTCGGCATGCACGACATTGCCGATGCCAAGGCCTCGTTCTCCGAGCAGGCCGTCATCTTCAAGCGCACGCACAACTGGCTGATGTGCCTGCTGTACGTCGGCACCTTCGGCTCGTTCATCGGTTTCTCCGCCGGACTCGCGCTGCTGACCAAGTCGCAGTTTCCCGAGATCGATCCGACCGCCTACGTGTTTCTCGGGCCGCTGGCGGGTGCGATCACGCGGCCGGTGGGCGGGTGGATTTCCGACAAGATGGGCGGTGCGCGTGTCACGCTGTGGACCTTTGCGGGCATGATCGGGGGCGTGGCGGGCGTGCTGATGTTCCTGCCGTCGGCCGGCAATCCGGGCAACTTTGCGGGCTTCCTGGCCATGTTCATCGTTCTGTTCGCGCTGACCGGCATCGGCAACGGTTCGACCTTCCGCATGATTCCCATCATCTTCCTCACGCAGCACCAGCGGGCTGCGCAAGGCAAGGGCGATGCCGCCCTGCGCCAGGCCACGCAGGACGCCACCCGGGAATCCGCCGCCGTGCTGGGCTTTTCCGGTGCCATCGGCGCGTACGGCGGCTTCTTCATCCCCAAGAGCTTCGGCACCTCGCTGGATCTGACCGGGACCCCCAGCGCCGCGCTGTACTGCTTCATCGGCTTCTATGTGGTGTGCATGCTGGTGACGTGGCTGGTCTATGCGCGCCGCAATGCACCGATGCCGTGCTAGCGCGCGTCGGCCATCTCAAGCTCAAGCGGGCGATCTGAAGGCGGCGGCCGGCGCGGCGAATGCGCAATGGCCGCGGCTTGCGGTTCAAGCGGCTCAAACGGTTCAAGCCTGTCCGCCCGCCGGCCATGGCGGCGGGCTCGATGCGCTTCCGCGCCAATGCGGAGCGCAGGCAACTGCCAACTACTCACGACGACGCAAGTGCGATGGCGATCTCCACCGCCATCCGCAGCTTGCCTGCGCGCATCCTGCATCTTTCTTGCGGATGCGCCGCGACACAGTTGACGCCCGGCCCGCTGGCCTGATGGCGAAACAACACGAAGCAAACCATTCCACCCAGCGTTCCACTGATCGCTCTGGTGTGGAGCGGATCTCAGCCACGACACCCGCGTCACCGCGCACAAGCGCCTTGCGGATACCGGATGCGCGGCGATTGGCGAGTGCCATCGTTGCGGAAGCCGCTTCCTTGACGCGCATCAAGACTTGGCTGATCGGCGGTCGGGCGAGGCGGGTTCGCGAGTGGTGTCCGGCGCCCGGCCGGCGTCAGCCGACCTAGTTCTTCCGGCGGAGGCGACCCGCTCGCGCCTCCCTCCACTGCAGTGGAGGGGCACCCCGCTCGATGAATGTGCGCGGTCGCCGTCCGTCCGTAAGCTGTCTCCATCCCTGCAATCGCTGTGCGCCAGTGGAATGGCGCGCAGGTCATCCGCATCATGAGCCACTTTCTCGATCGCCTGAAGTTCGTTACCAACGTCCGGTCGACGTTTTCCGATGGCCACGGCGCCGTCGTTCAAGAGGATCGTCGCTGGGAGAACGGCTACCGCAGCCGTTGGCAGCACGACAAGATCGTGCGTTCGACCCATGGGGTCAACTGCACCGGTTCCTGCTCGTGGAAGGTCTATGTCAAGAACGGCCTGATCACCTGGGAAACGCAGCAGACCGACTATCCGCGCACGCGGCCGGACCTGCCCAATCATGAGCCGCGCGGCTGCCCGCGCGGCGCGTCGTACAGCTGGTACGTGTACTCGAACCAGCGCGTGAAGACGCCGCTGATCCGTGGTCGCCTGATGGCGATGTGGCGCGAGGCGCGCAAGACCATGGACCCGGTCAGCGCCTGGGCGTCCATCAGCCAGGACCCCGAAAAGGCCAAGCGCTACAAGAGCGTGCGCGGCCAGGGCGGCTTCGTGCGCGCCGACTGGGATACGGCCACCGAGATCATCGCGGCCGCCAATGCTTACACCATCAAGCGCTTCGGCCCGGACCGCGTGGTCGGCTTCTCGCCGATTCCGGCCATGTCGATGGTGTCGTACGCTGCCGGAGCGCGCTACCTGAGCCTGATCGGTGGCGTCTGCCTGTCGTTCTACGACTGGTATTGCGACCTGCCGCCGGCGAGCCCGCAGATCTGGGGCGAGCAGACCGACGTGCCTGAATCGGCCGACTGGTACAACTCGACCTACCTGATGGTCTGGGGTTCCAACGTGCCGCAGACGCGCACGCCGGACGCGCACTTCTACACCGAGGTGCGCTACAAGGGCACCAAGACCGTGGCGATCTCGTCCGACTACGGCGAGATGGTCAAGTTCGGCGACATCTGGCTCGCGCCCAAGCAGGGCACGGATGCCGCACTGGCCATGGCGATGGGCCACGTCGTGCTCAAGGAGTTCCACGCCAGCGGCAAATCGGCCTATTTCCGCGACTACGTCAAGCAGTACACCGACATGCCGATGCTGGTGATGCTGCGCGAAAACGGCGACGGCAGTCATGTCTGCGATCATTTCCTGCGCGCCTCGCACCTGGCCGGCCATCACGGCGAAGCGAACAACCCCGATTGGAAGACGCTGCTGATCGATACGGCCAGCGGTCGCCTGGTCGTGCCGAACGGCGCCATCGGCCTGCGCTGGAACGAAGCGCAGCATGACGGCGGCGCCAAGACCGGCCGCTGGAATCTCGAACTGAAGGATGCCGCCAGCGGCGAGCCGATCGATCCGCAGCTGTCGCTGGTGGGCGCGTGCGACGAGGTGGTGGACGTCAGCTTCCCCTACTTCGGCGCCGAGCATGGCGCCACGCTCGAGCGGCGCGTGCCGGTCAAGTGCCTTGCGCTGGCCGATGGCTCGGTCGTGCGCGTGGCCACCGTCTACGACCTGCAGATGGCGAACTACGGCATCGACCAAGGCCTGGGCGGAGCCAACGTTGCCGCCGGCTTCGATGACGATGTGCCCTATACCCCCGCCTGGCAGGAGAAGCACACCGGCGTGCCGCGCCAGAGCGTCATCCAGGTCGCGCGCGAGTTTGCCGACAATGCCGACCGTACCCGTGGCAAGAGCATGGTCATCGTCGGTGCCGCGCTGAATCACTGGTACCACAACGACATGATCTACCGTGGCATCGTCAACCTGCTGATGATGTGCGGCTGCATCGGCCAGAGCGGCGGCGGCTGGGCGCACTACGTGGGGCAGGAAAAGCTGCGGCCGCAGTTCGGCTGGACGCCGCTGGCCTTCGGCCTGGACTGGTCGCGCCCGCCGCGTCATATGAACGGCACGTCGTTCTTCTACAACCACACCAGCCAGTGGCGGCACGAGAAGCTCGCCGTCGATGAAATCCTGTCGCCGACCGCCGATGCCGCGCACTACGCGGGCATGTCGCTGCTGGACCTGAACGCCAAGAGCGAACGCATGGGCTGGCTGCCCTCCGCGCCACAGCTCAACGCCAATCCGCTGGATGTCACGGCCGCCGCGCAGGCCGCGGGCAAGGACCCGGTCGCCCATACCGTCGAACAGCTGAAATCGGGCAAGCTGCGCTTTGCCTGCGAAGACCCGGATCATCCGGACAACTTCCCGCGCAACATGTTCGTCTGGCGCTCGAACATCCTCGGCAGCTCGGGCAAGGGCCACGAATACTTCCTCAAGTACCTGCTCGGCACGCAGAACGCGCTGTTCAGCGATGAAGCCGCGGCCATCAAGCCGTCCGAAGTGCAGGTGCGCGACGCCGCCGAAGGCAAGCTCGATCTGCTGACGGTGCTCGACTTCCGCATGAGCACGACCTGCCTGTACGGCGACGTCGTGCTGCCCACCGCCACCTGGTACGAGAAGGACGACCTGAACACGTCCGACATGCATCCGTTCATCCACCCGCTGTCCGAAGCCGTGCAGCCGCTGTGGGAGTCGAAGACCGATTGGGAGATCTACAAGGTCATCGCCAAGAAATTCACCGAGATTGCCGGCCCGCTGCTCGGCACGCGACACGACCTGGTCTGCACGCCGCTGCTGCACGACACGCCGGGCGAGCTCGGCCAGCCGTTCGCGCCCAAGGACTGGAAGCACGGCGAATGCGACCTGATTCCCGGCAAGACCGCACCGGCCATGACCGTGGTCGAGCGCAACTATGCGGACATCTACCGCAAGTTCACCTCGGTCGGCCCGCTGCTGGACAAGCTCGGCAACGGCGGCAAGGGCATCAACTGGAACACCGAACACGAGGTGCATGAACTGGCCGAGCTCACGCGCACGGTGGACGAACCCGGCGTGAGCCAGGGCCGTCCTCGCCTGGAGACCGCCATCGACGCGGCGGAAATGATCCTGACCTTCGCGCCCGAGACCAACGGTCACGTGGCCGTGAAGGCCTGGAACGCCCTGTCGAAAATCACCGGCCGCGATCACTCGCATCTGGCCGTCGGCCGCGAGCACGACAAGATCCGCTTCCGCGACGTCCAGGCGCAGCCGCGCAAGATCATTTCGGCGCCCACGTGGTCGGGGCTGGAATCGGAAGAGGTCAGCTACAACGCCGGCTATACCAACGTGCACGAGCTGATCCCATGGCGCACGCTGACCGGCCGCCAGCAGTTCTACCAGGACCACCGCTGGATGCTGGACTTCGGCGAATCCCTCTGCGTCTACAAGCCGCCGATCGACACCAAGACGGTGGCGCCGATGCTCGGCAAGCACAGCAACGGCCAGCCGGAGCTGGTGTTGAACTGGATCACGCCGCACCAGAAGTGGGGCATCCACTCCACCTATTCGGACAACCTGCGCATGCTCACGCTGTCGCGCGGCGGCCCGCACGTCTGGGTGTCCGAGGCCGAAGCCAAGGCGGCCGGCCTGCGTGACAACGACTGGGTGGAAGTCTTCAACGTCAACGGCACGCTGACCGCGCGGCTGGTGGTGAGCCAGCGCGTGCCGCGCGGCATGTGCCTGATGTACCACGCCCAGGAAAAGATCGTGAACGTACCGGGCGCGGAGACCAGCGGCATGCGCGGCGGCATCCACAACTCGGTCACGCGCACCGTGACCAAGCCCACGCACATGATCGGCGGCTATGCCCAACTGGCCTATGGCTTCAACTATTACGGCACGGTCGGCAGCAACCGCGATGAGTTCGTGATCGTGCGCAAGATGAACAAGGTGGAGTGGCTGGAAGGGCCGCTGGCCGAAACCGTCCCGGGAGACGCGCAATGAAAATCCGTGCCCAGGTGGCCATGGTCCTCAATCTGGACAAGTGCATCGGCTGCCATACCTGCTCCGTGACATGCAAGAACGTCTGGACCTCGCGCGAGGGCGTCGAGTACGCCTGGTTCAACAACGTCGAGACCAAGCCCGGCATCGGCTATCCCAAGCAATGGGAAAACCAGGAAAAGTGGCAGGGCGGCTGGCAGCGCGACGCCAACGGCAAGCTCACTCCGCGCCAGGGCGGCAAGCTCAAGATCCTGGCCAACCTGTTCGCCAACCCGAACCTGCCGCAGATCGACGACTACTACGAGCCGTTCACCTACAACTACCCGCACCTGCAGAACGCGCCGCTGTCGCAGACGCCGCCGACCGCGCGTCCGGTCTCCGCCATCACGGGCAAGACGATGGAGAAGATCGAATGGGGTCCGAACTGGGAAGACGACCTGGCCGGCGAATTTGATTCGCGCAGCCGCGACCAGCTGTTCGAAAACATCCAGAAGGAGATGTACTCGACCTTCGAGAACACCTTCATGATGTACCTGCCGCGCCTGTGCGAGCACTGCCTGAACCCGACCTGCGTGGCATCGTGCCCGTCCGGATCGGTGTACAAGCGCGAGGAGGACGGCATCGTGCTGGTCGACCAGGACAAATGCCGGGGCTGGCGCATGTGCGTGTCGGGCTGCCCGTACAAGAAAATCTACTTCAACTGGCAGAGCGGCAAGGCCGAGAAATGCACCTTCTGCTTCCCGCGCATCGAAGCCGGTCAGCCGACGGTGTGCTCGGAAACCTGCGTCGGCCGCATCCGCTACCTGGGCGTAATGTTGTACGACGCGGACCGCATCGAGGCCGCCGCCGCCATGGAAAACACGAAAGACCTGTACAACGCGCAGCTCGATGTCTTCCTCGATCCGCACGACCCGGTCGTCCAGGCCGAGGCGGCGCGCCAGGGCATTCCGCAAAGCTGGATCGATGCCGCCGTGCGGTCGCCGGTCTACAAGATGGCCTGCCAGTGGAAGGTGGCCTTTCCGCTGCACCCGGAATACCGCACGCTGCCGATGGTGTGGTACATCCCGCCGCTGTCGCCGATCCAGTCGGCCGCGGAGTCGGGCGTCATGGGCATGGACGGCATGATCCCGGACGTGAAGAGCTTGCGGATTCCGGTGCGCTATCTGGCCAACCTGCTGACCGCCGGAGATGAGGCCCCGGTGGTCAGCGCGCTGGAACGCATGCTGGCCATGCGCGCCTACAAGCGGGCCCAGACCGTGCATGGCGAGCAGGACATCGAGGTGCTCAATCGCGTTGGCCTGACCCCCGCCCAGGTTGAAAGCATGTACCAGATCATGGCAATCGCCAACTACGAGGACCGCTTTGTCGTGCCCGCCTCGCACAAGGAGATGGCCGAAGACAGCTTCGACGAGAAAGGCGCGTGCGGCTTCAGCTTCGGCAACGGCTGTTCCGGCGGCGTGTCGGACGGCACGCTGTTCGGCAAGAAGCGCGCGAACAGCGGCGAGACCGTGGTGCAGATGCCGGTCTCGCGCAAGAAGACCTCTGCCGCCTGATGCTCGGGAGCCCGATGATGACGAATGCCATGCTGTTCCGCCTGCTTGCTGCCATGCTGGATTACCCGCAGGCGGAGCTGATCGAGGCCCTGCCGGAAATCGAATCCCGGCTCGACGCCACGCCCGATGCGCGCGCCCGGCTGGTGCCGTTGCTCGACCTGCTGCGCGGGTCGGACCTGATCGCCCTGGAGGAGAACTACGTCGCCACGTTCGACCGCAATCCGTCGCACGCGCTGTACCTGTTCGAGCATATCCACGGAGAAAGCCGCGATCGCGGCCAGGCCATGGTCGATCTGGTCGACGAATACCGCAAGTATGGCTACGAGCCCGCTGCCAGCGAGTTGCCGGACTTCGTGCCCCTGTTCCTGGAAACGCTCGGCATGATGGCGGCGGCCGGCCATGGCGATGACGCTACCGCGCTGCTGGGCGAAGCCATCCACGTGCTCGCCGCCATTGGCGAGCGGTTGGCGCGCAACGGCAGCCCCTATGCCACGGTGTTCGACGTGCTGCGCACGCTGAGCGACGTGCAGCCCCAACCGCAGGAAGATCCGCCCGTGCGCGACATGGAGGAGGCAATCGAGCGCTTCGGGCCCGGCGCCGACGGCGTGGAGCCTTTGCTCACGCCCCGCCCGCCCGAGGTGCAGCCGGTGCATTTCCATCCGCGCGCGCCGCAACCGCATTAACCGAGACGAGACTTGCCATGTCCTTCCTCAATCAATTTGTTTTCGGCATCTATCCGTACATTGCGTCGTCGGTGTTTCTGCTGGGCAGCCTGGCGCGCTTCGAGCGCGAGCAGTACACGTGGAAGAGCGACAGCTCGCAACTGCTGCACACCGGAACGCTACGGGTCGGCAACCTGCTGTTCCACGTCGGCATTCTCGGGCTCTTCTTCGGGCACCTGGTCGGGCTGCTCACGCCGGTGGCGGTGTGGGACGCGCTGGGTGTCGCGCACAGCCTCAAGCAGCAGGTGGCGATGGGCGCCGGCGGCCTGATGGGCAGCCTGTGCCTGATCGGCCTGCTGCTGCTGATTGTCCGGCGTGTCTCCAATCCGCGCATCCGCGCCGTCACGCGCAAGGGCGATGTCGTGCTGCTGGCCTGGCTGCTGGCGACGCTGTTGCTGGGCCTGTCCACCATCGCCGTTTCCGCCGGTCACCTCGACGGCCATGTGATGGTCCAGTTGATGACGTGGGCGCAGCACCTGATGACTTTCCGTGGCGACGCCCCCAGCTTCATCGCCGGCGTGTCGCCGATCTTCAAGCTGCACCTGTTCATGGGCATGACGCTGTTCCTGATCTTCCCGTTCACGCGGCTCGTGCATATCTGGAGCGGACTGGCATCCGTCGCCTACGTGGGGCGCGCATGGCAGTTGGTGCGCAGCCGTTAAAGGAGGGATTGCCATGTCTGCCATCTTTGGCATCACCGGCAGGTCGGGCAGCGGCAAGACCACGCTGATCGAAGCGATGCTGCCGTTGCTGCGCGCGCAGGGCCTGACGGTCAACGTCATCAAGCACAGCCATCATCGGCTCACGCTGGAGCCGCCGGGCAAGGACAGCGCCCGCGTGCGCGCGGCCGGTGCGGCAGAAGTGATGGTGGCCTCGCCGTATCACTATGCGTTGATCCGCTCGCTGAACGAACCGTGCGAGCCGACGCTGGCGGAACTGCTCGCGCGCATGTCCCCTGCCGACCTGACGCTGGTCGAAGGGTTCCGGCGCGAGGCGATCCCTCGCCTGGAAGTGTATCGGCCGTCACTTGGCAAGCTGGCGATCTATCCGGAAGACCCTACGATCGTGGCGGTGGCCAGCGATGTCCGATTGAGAATCGACCGGCCGTGCCTGAACCTTGATCGACCGCAAGACGTGGTGGCATTCCTGTGCGAGATACTCGGGCACATACCTAATCGCGCGCCGGACGCTCTTGCCATGGAGTGACGGCAGCGCGAAACCCGATGTGCGCCCCCAATGATCGCCCTATCCGACACGTTTCCCACACGGCTGCCACCATTCTGGCGGCGTTTATCGACACGAATCGTCACGGTATCGCTGGATGCAGCGACGCTGGTGCTGATCGTGATTGCCGGCACCCTCTGGCTGTCCTGGCAACTCGAGGGGGCGGGGGCCGCCATCAACGATACCGGCAGCCTGCGCATGCGTGCCAGCCAGATCGGCATTGCCGTGCTCGAAGCGCGGAACGGGCGCGGCAATACGCTCGACACCCAGATCGCGCAGCTCGACGCCACGCTTGCCACGCTCAGGCACGGCGACGCACAACGGCCGCTGTTTCTGCCCAACGACCCGGACATCCGTCGCCAGTTCGACGTTGTGATGGCGTACTGGACGACCCAGCTCAAGCCGCGGGCTTCCACCGAGCGTGCGCAGCAGACCGGCATGCCGTCTGCTTACCTGGTCTACCTGCCCGGATTCATCAAGGAGGCGGACCAGCTCGTGCGCATGATCGAGCGCAGCAACGCTCGCAAGACCACGCTGCTGCGCTCCTCGCAATTCGTGCTGGCGGCGATGGCGTGCATCGGCACCCTGCTAATGATTTACCTGCTGTACCTGTGGATCATCCTGCCCGTGCTGCGGTTGCAGGACGGCCTGCGCAGAATGGCGGCGCACGATTTCGCCACGCGGCTGAACGTGCAGACGCATGACGAAATTGGGCAGCTCACGCAAGGCTTCAACCGCATGGCCCAGGAGCTGCAAAGCCTGTACGTGGACCTGGAATCGCGTGTGACACAGAAAACCGAACAATTGGGCGTGCATAACCGCGAGCTGTCCGCGCTCTACGACATCACCGCGTTCCTCAATATGGCGGGCGATATCGACTCCATGTGCCGCGGCTTCATCCAGCGGGTGACGGCGCAGTTCCGGGCCGCGGGCGGCAGCATCCGCGTGATGGACCCCGATGGACAGCGCTTGCACCTCGTGGCTTCCGAGGGGCTGCCCGCCGAGCTGGCCGACGCCGAGCATTGCATGCCGGCCGATGCCTGCCTGTGCGGCATGGCCATGCGCCAGGACGTGTTGTTGCTGCACGATTTCCGGCCGATGCCGCAGCCTGTCCAGCCGGAGCCGGCCTACCGTTGCGAGCGCGCGGGCTACACCGGCGTGGCGGTGTTCCAGATCAAAACGCAGCAGGCCATGCTGGGCACGTTCTCGCTGCATTTCCGCAGCGAGCAACAACTGCCGGCCAGCGATGTGCGCCTGCTGGAAACGCTTGGCCAGCACTTGGGGATCGCGATCGACCACCTGCGTCTTTCCGCCAAGGCGACGCAGCTGGCCGTGATCGAAGAGCGCAATCTCTTTGCGCAAGGCCTGCACGACAGCATCGCCCAGGGGCTGAATTTCCTGAACCTGCAGGTGCAACTGCTGGACGGCGCGGTGCAGCGGCAGGACTTGAACGAAGCGCGCGAGATCGTTCCGCTGCTGCGCTTCGGCGTCGAAGAAAGCTACCAGGACGTGCGCGAGTTGCTGCTGAACTTCCGCACCAAGCTCGAACAGGGCACGCTCAGGCCCGCCGTCGAACAGACGCTGGCCCGCTTCGCCCGGCAGACCGGCATCACGCCCGACCTGCGCTACGAAGAAAACGGCGGCGCGCCGCTGCCCGCCGCCCAGCAACTGCAGGTGCTTTTCATCCTCCAGGAAGCGCTTTCCAACGTTCGCAAGCACGCCGTGGCGAGCCGGGTCGCCGTTTCCGTGATCAACGGCCGTGACTTCGAGCTGCACGTGGAAGACGACGGCCGTGGCTACGACGAGCGCGAAGTTGCGGAACGCGCCCAAGCCCATGTCGGCCTGAGCATCATGCGCGAGCGCGCCGCCTACCTGTCGGCGCAATTGCGGCTGGAAGGTCGGCCCGGGAAGGGCACGACCGTCATTCTGCAGTTGCAAGAACAACAACGCCAAGCGGCCTGAACCGATTCACTGCACGCCCCCCCGAAACGCCATGACGATCCGGATCCTGCTCATCGATGACCACGCCCTGTTCCGCACCGGCATCCGCCTGCTCCTGCAGCGCCAGCCGGATTTCGAAGTCGTCGACGAGGCGTCCGACGGCCTCGAAGGCATCAAACGCGCCCAGCAGCATCGGCCGGACGTGATCCTGCTGGACCTCAACATGCCCGGCCTGTCCGGGCTGGAGACTCTGCAACTGCTGGTGCAGGATTTGCCGGAGGCGGCCGTCGTGGTGCTGACCGTGTCCGAAGAGGCCGATGAACTGAAGGCCACCTTGCGCGAAGGTGCGCGCGGCTATCTGGTGAAGAACATCGAAGCCGACGCGCTGGTTGCCGGCGTGCGCAAGGCCGCCGCGGGGGAGCCGGTGATCGCCGAAAGCATGACCGCCAAGCTGGTCGCGCATTTCCGGGCACCCGAAAAGCCGGTCCAGCCGGAGGCCGTCCCGGTCGAGCGACTGACCTCGCGCGAGCGCGACATCGTTCAAGGGCTGGTCCGGGGCGACAGCAACAAGGAGATCGCGCGCGCGCTCGACGTGGCGGAAAGCACGGTCAAGATCCACGTGCAGAACATCCTCAAGAAACTGAATCTGACCAGTCGGGTGCAGATTGCCGTCTATGCCGTTGAAAACGGCCTGGCCAATAACTGAGAGCCCGTTTGGAAATTGCCCGACGGGGACGCACAGCTACCGCATCGGCGCTTGATTTGCCTAAAATGCAAGCAAATTTGGCGCCTGAACGGACCTTTCCCGTCGTTGCGGACCCTGTTCTTGCTGATATCCGCGCATTTCCAAACAGGCTCTGAGCCCCCTCTCATTGCCGTGCCCACGGTATCAAGTCGACGCCGCTTCGATGCCGATGCTTGAACACCGCGCTGAAGCAGACCCGCGCCCATGCAGCGGCGCGAAGCCGCGGAGGCCGACATCGCCCGCCCATCCATGGGCGAGCGCTGGGCACATCGGCGAGGCTTTTCCTTTGGAATAGGCAAGCGGCCCACTGGGAGGCCTGGGCGTTACGGTTTGCATGGCCGGATGCCTGCGGTGCCGGGCCCCTGATGTTGTGCCCCAGCTTGTACCGCCGCGCGCGTCGGCATGGCTTGCTCAGCGCGCGGCTTGCGTCAGCATGGTTTCGATGCGCTGGTCTTTCTCTTCCCACAACTGGGCAAGCCAGCGGTGGAACTGGCTTCGGAAGGCGGCATCGGCGCTGTAGTCGCCGCTGCAGAGATCGGCCGGAATCTGCAGTTCGCGAACGTGCAGCATCACTCTGCCGGCTTTCCCGCTGGCGAGTTCCCAGAAGCTGGGCGTGCCGTCCGGATAAGCAATGCTGATATCCAGCAGCGAATGGAATTGCCGGCCCATCGTATTGAGTGTCAACGCCAGCGCGCCGGCCCTCGGCTTGAGCAGATGGCGGTAAGGCGACGCTTGCGAGCGATGCTTGCCAGCGGTATAGCGCGTGCCTTCGGCGAAGTTCATGACGCTGGTGGGCACGCTGGCAAACTTGGCGCAGGCACGCCGCGTGGTGTCGAGGTCTTGGTCGCGCAGCTCGGGGCGTTTGCGCAGCGCCGTCCGGGAATGCCGCCGCATGAAGGGGAAGTCCAGTGCCCACCAGGCCAGGCCGATCACCGGCACATAGATCAGCTGCTGTTTGAGGAAGAACTTCAGCAGCGGGATGCGCAGGTTCAGCACGCGCTGGAGGACAAAGATATCGACCCAGGAGCGGTGGTTGCAGACGACGAGGTACCAGCCCCCGCGATGCAGGCCGCCGGCGCCGTCCACGCTCCAGGGCTGGCGCTGCAGCAGCCCGATCCAGGCGTCGTTGCAACTGATCCAGGCCGTGGCGATGCGGTTGAGCACCGGGGTAAGGCGCCGCCGCACGGCCGGTATCGGAACGAGCAGCTTGAGCGTGGCGAGTAAAAACAGCGGCACGCTCCAGAACAGCGTGTTCAGTGCCAGCAATGTCAGGCTGAGCACCCCTAGCGTGAAGGCAGACAGGGCTCGCATCAACTGCACCTCCGATGTGCGTCCGCCCGGCGGTTGCCGCGGACACGGCTCGTGTTGTTCATGAGGCGAGAGTATCACCCCGTTTGCCGGCATGCCGTCATGACTTGCATCATGACGGCATGCCGGTGGATATCCAGGGCGCTGGCCCAGGGGGGATGCGCAAGCGCGGCGGCGATCCTCGGGGGACTCCGGACCGACTCACCCGAAGGCATGACCGTGGCCGGCGAGTCGCATCACGGACCGCAGCGGCAGGTCGCCGGCACCGGGCAAACGCATTCGCAAGTGGATCCCTCTCATCGGGCGGCCGGCGCATCGGCACGGCATGGTGCCGCCCATCTCGCGCACGGATATTGCTGCGCGGTGACACAGCCGCGCAGGTGCGCCGCTTTGCCGCGGATTTATTGGTGCATTCTGTATACATCTTTAATAGAATGGGCTGAACGGTTTGCCAATCGTGCAGCGCAGGCAACGCGCACAGTGGCCTTCTGTCTGAATTGTTGGATGCGGCATCTCTATTGAAGCCACTCATGCTGTCGGAAACCGCCCAGTCCCGGATCGACGCAGGCGTGCCGGTATTGCACGGGCGCTGCCTGACGACCATGCCGACTTCCCATCGCCAGCTATCCGGAGCCGACCGGCTTCTTCGATATGGGCGACCAAGCCAATGGCGCGCAGCCGTCGCCGGTTTCGACGATGCGTCTCGCGGGTGCGCCGGTGGCATCTGCATCGCGGGCGCCCTTGCCGGGGCGCA
Source organism: Ralstonia solanacearum K60 (assembly GCF_002251695.1). Lineage (NCBI taxonomy): Bacteria > Pseudomonadati > Pseudomonadota > Betaproteobacteria > Burkholderiales > Burkholderiaceae > Ralstonia > Ralstonia solanacearum. The sequence continues at coordinate 1,683,885 of NZ_NCTK01000002.1, read as the reverse complement.
TGACGGCCGATGCCTGCATCGACGCCAATGCCGACAACACCGCCACGGCGGAAGTGTCCGCCCATCCCTGAACCGGAGCCCTCCATGCCTCGTTCCGCCCCCCTGCTGACCATTGGTCAACCCGATCCCGCCAGTCGGATTCCTTACACCGGCTGGCCGCTTTTCGCGCTCGGTTTTCGCCCGTTCTACCTGCTGGCGGCGGGCTTTGCGGTGATCGGCATGGCGGCCTGGGCGGCGCTCTTGCTGAACTGGCTGCCTGCGGCGCATGGGCCGGTGATGGCGCCGCTGTTCTGGCATGCGCACGAGATGGTCTTCGGGTTTGCGGCGGCGGCGGTGGTCGGTTTCCTCTTCACCGCCGGCAAGAACTGGACGGGCCTGCAGACCCCGCAAGGCCCGATGCTGGCGGGGCTTGCCGCGTTGTGGGTGGCGGGGCGGGGGCTGATGTGGACCGGGCCGGCGCCGATCGCCATCGGTGTCGACATCGCCTTCCTGCCACTGTGCGGCGTGCTGTTTCTGCGGATCCTGCGGCGGGCCCGCAGCGTGCGCAACTATGGGCTGGCCGTGGCGCTGTTTGCCATGGGCGCCGTCAATGCGGGCTTTCACGCCGGGCTGTTGGCAGGCGCGCCCCTGCTGGCGCTGCGCTGCCTCGATGCCGCGGCTGGGCTGGTTGCGGTGTTCGTCGCGGTCATCGGCGGACGGGTCATCCCGATGTTCACCGCCAACGCGATTGCCGGCGTGCAGATCCGCCGAATGGTGTGGGTCGAGCGTGCGGTCGTGCCGCTGACGGTGGCGGCGGCGATCCTGCTGGCGATGCCGGCGCAGGGCGTGGCACCGGCCGCCGTCTTTGGGCTGGCGGCCATCGCCCAGGCTGTCCGCTTCCTGGGCTGGGATTCGCGCCGCACGTTGCGTACGCCGATCGTGTCCATCCTGCACGTGGCGTATGCCTTTTTGCCGCTCGGCTTCGGTTTGCTGGCGGCGGCCGCGGTCGGCCGGTTCGACCGTTCCACCGCCCTGCATGCCCTGACCGCCGGGGCCATCGGCTGCGCGATCGTCGCCATGATCACGCGCACCGCGCTGGGCCACACCGGCCGGCTCTTGCGCGTGGGTCGTGCCGAGGTCTTCGCCTATGCGGCGATCGCCGTGGCGGCCGTGCTGCGCGTGATCGGCCCGCTGCTGTTGCCGCGCGAGCTATGGATCGGCGCGACTTGCGCATTGTGGGTCGCGGGCTTTGCGGCGTATTTCTGGAAATACGCCCCCTACCTGCTGGCGCCGCGTGTGGACGGCCGCGACGGTTGAGTGTCAGGCAGCGAATGCTGCACGGTTCGAAGGTGGAGCCGGAGGTGTGCCGCGGAATCCGGTGCCGTTGAACACCGGATGCTTGCCGTTCCTGTTTGGGGCGTACGATGCGCGCGGTCCGGAAGAGCGACTGTGCGTCCTTCTTCAAGAGCGGTTTCAAGTCCGTCCATTTCGTCCATTTGTCCAGTTCAGATCGCGATTCGGTCAACCGCGGCCGCGCCGGAACGGCTGGCCGGCCCGATGCGGTTCCATCCGGTCGTGTCTCGGGCGACGCGTTACAGTGAAGCTTTTCCGCCCTGGCATGACAGCGCTGTGGCGGCGCGGCTGCCGAACGCTAGGCACCGCCCACGATAACGACAACCGAGACCCGCCAAGACGATGATCCCTCGCACGACAGCCACGCGCCGGCTCGCGGCGTTCCTCACCCTGTCCGCGGCACTTGCTGCCTGTGGTGGCGCCGACGCCAGCGACAGCACAGCCGCCCAAGCCTCGCCGATCCGCACGGCAAGCGTCACGTCCAGCGGTGCACCCTATGGCGTCCAAGCTTGTTCGAATGCAAGCGCCTGGGGCACCAGCAAGGCACGCAGCGCCTGGGTCTATCCTTCCAACAACCAGCTTGCCTACAAAACACTGAACGCGCACGGCGACACCATCATGGACTACGCGTCCGCCGGCTACATGGGCGGCGGCGTGGCACTGCCGGCGCCGTCCGCCACCGTGACGGTCAAGCCGCTGGGCAACGGCCGCGACGATACGCAGCATATCCAGAACGCGATCAACCAGGTGTCGGGCCTGCCGGTCGGCAGCAACGGGCTGCGCGGTGTGGTGTTGCTGACGCGCGGTACTTTCTCGGTCCAGGACACGCTGACGATCTCGGCATCGGGCGTCGTCCTGCGCGGCAGCGGTTCGGGCACCAACGGCACCGTCGTCAACAACACGAGCCCGCTGCAGAACGGCACATCGCCGGCGGTGCCCACGCCCGGCACGCCCACCGGACAGACGCTGCTGCAGGTGGGCGGCAGCGGCGGCCGCTATGCCCTGTCGAACACGGCAAGCATTACCGATACCTATGTGCCGGCCGGAGCCCTGACGCTGACGCTCGACAGCACCAGCGGATTTCACGTCGGCGATGCGGTCCTGATCCAGCGTCCGGTGACGCAGGCCTGGGTGAACTTCATGCGGATGGCCGACCTGGGGACCGGCAAGAACTGGATCTCGGTCGGTTCCACGCTCAACACGCCGCGCAGGATCGCGGCGATCGCCGGCAGCCGGATCACGCTCGACGCACCCGTGTCCGACTCGATGGACGCGACCTACCTGAACCCGCCCGGCACCCGGGTCAGCCTGTACACGCTCGGCGGCCAGATCCAGCAGGTCGGCATCGAGCACCTGCGCCTGGTCGGCGTGCCCCGTACGGGCTACACGAACAACAACATGCTCGCGATGGACAACACCGCCGATGCGTGGGTCAGCGACGTCGTCGGCGACAACTTCACGTCGGGGCTGATCCTCGGCAGCAAGGCGTCGCGCGTGACCGTCACGCAGGTAGCGCTGACGCACGAGAACAACGGTGCGGACGTGCCATGCAAGGGCGCCAAGTTCGCGGAGATCTCGGTGGGCGGCACGCAGGTGCTCGTCGACCGGAGTTCATCGACCGGTGCCGCGGCCTCGTTCTACTACGCGACGGCGGCGCGGGTGCCTGGCCCCAACGTGCTGCTGAACTTCAAGGGCACGCCCGATAACGTATGCGGTTCGAGTTCGATCCAGCCGCACCAGCGCTGGGCGACGAGCCTGCTGATCGATGGCGCGACCCTGGCGGCCAATCCGGTCAGCACCAACGCCTACTCGATCGACCTGACCAACCGCGGCACGGCTGGCACCGGGCAGGGCTGGGCGATCGGCTGGGGCGTGGTGTGGAATTCGGTGGGGGCGTTCAACGTCCAGGCGCCGCCGGGTTCGATGAACTGGCTGATCGGCAGCACCGGCGCCGTGATGCCGCAGACGACGGAAGCGGTGGGAGACGTCGATTCGCTCAACGTGCCGGTCGCACCCAAGCGTCTCTATCTGGCGCAGTTGTGTCAGCGCAGCGGGCCCGGGGCGTTGACTCGCATCGGGTACTGAGTCAGGGCCGTGGCAAGGGCGGTGCGGTGGCGGCGGGCCCCATCACTGGGCAGCCGCGCCAGGTCCCGTGCTTTACGCTGTCGCACGCCAACCGCATCACGCCATTCTTTTGTGCTTCTGGGGCGCATCGACAGACGGGTCGTTCGACCCGGTCGATGCGTGGCCGGGACGGTGTACCTGTCTCAAACGCGCTGCGCGCCGACCGGCAGGGCGCTGATGCGCTGCACTTCCGGCGTGGCCAGCCAGTCGCTCGACAGGCAGTGCAGGAACATGGCGGTCGCGTCTTCGCCCCAGAACAGCGCGCCGTCGCACACCAGCGTCGGCACGCCGAACACGCCCAGGGCGATGGCCGCGTCGGTGTGTTGCCGCAGCGTGTCCTTCACGGCCTGCTGCTCGACCGCCGCCACGCCTTGCGCAAAGCCGACCGCCTCGCACAGCGCCGCGAAGCCCTCCGGCGAGGCAACGTCGTGCCCGTCGCGCCAGATATGGCGGAAGATCGCGCGCACCGCATCGAGCGATGCGCCCATCGCCACCGCCAGCCGCAGCGCCTTGATCGGATTGAACGGATGGGCCGGCGGCATGCGCAAGGCAATGCCCAGCTGCTGCGCGCGGAACAGCGCATGGCGATAGGTGAACACGCGCTTGGACGCGATCTCCGCCGGGCCCTTCTGGCCCCAGTGGTTCAGGATGGCGCCCAGCACCACCGGGCGCGGGCGGATGACGACGCTCCCGGGCAGCCTGTCGAACTGCTCCAGTTGCAGGTAGGCGAACGGCGAGACGACATCGAAGAACCAGTCGACGGTCTTGTCGGGCATGCATGCTCCTCGTGCGGGCGCCGGCGCGACCGGCGTGGCAGCCATGGCGCGGATGCCGGCCAGTGTCGCATGCGGGTGGATTTCACGCAGCGACGGGCTGTTCGCGGGCATGGCTGGCCATGAGCGTCTTCGCGCAGCCCCGGCCGGTGAGTGTGGGCTTGCATGCCAGTGTGTGCCGGTGCGGCGATCACTTTGCGTGTGCCGTGGCGCGGGCCGATCGCCGGCCACTACTTGGCGGCGCCGTGTCCTTCTCATCTTCCGGTTTGACCCGCACGATCCGGCTCACGCTCACGTAGTCGTCGTGGTATTGGATGTCGGCCGTGATCGACACCAGCATGCCGGTCGGCAGCACCACGGAGGTCACGTTGTCGAAGTCGGCGTTCGGGAGGAATTCGTAGCCGTCCTCGGGCAGCAGGGAGGCATGGGCAATCAGTTCACCGTCATCGTCCGGATCGATGACGGTTGCGCTTGCCTGGTCCGTCGGCGTCTTCTTGATGCGCACGTCGAACTTGCCGTTGGCCGGGTGGATGTCGACGACCTTGTTGAGCGGATTCTTCACGCGGACATGCACGACGACCAGTGCCAGATCGCCCTGGTAGCGCAGGATTTCCGTCTCGATGGAAGGATTCAGTGTCCAGTCGGTCCCCCCGGACAGCGAGAATTGCTGATAGACCCAGATGCCGCCGATCAGGGTGGCGACCATCGGGGTCCAGCGGATCAGCGTGTCCCCCAGCCATTTGAGCGCCGCAGCCTTCGCCTGCCAGAGCCGCTTGAGGCTGTCCTGGATGCGTGCCATGCCCCCTCCCGCCCGGTTCCGTTCTTGCTCTTACCCACGGTTGTGGATGGATGGGCCGGTGTCAAATCGGTGGCGCTTGCCCCGGGCAGCCCGCGCGCATCCTCTATAGTGATTAGCGATACGCATCGTCCGAGTGACGCAGGCTGAACAAATGGCCGCCACCGTGGTCGGATCACTGCGCCGGCCGCGCGCTTTTCCAACACGCCCCGCTTCCAAGGATCCCATGCACGCCGACACCCCGCTTCTCTCCACCATCATCGGCGGCATCGTGCTGGCCTTCATTCTCGGCACGGCGGCGCAGCGGCTGCGGCTGCCGCCGCTGGTGGGTTACCTGTGCGCGGGGGTGATGGCCGGGCCGTTCACGCCCGGCTTCGTGGCCGACCAGAGCCTGGCGCCGCAACTGGCCGAGCTGGGCGTGATCCTGCTGATGTTCGGGGTGGGGCTGCACTTTTCGATGAAGGAACTGCTGGCCGTCAAGTCCATCGCCATCCCCGGGGCCATCGGGCAGATCGCGCTGGCCACGCTGATGGGGATGGGGCTGGCCTGGCTGCTGGGCTGGGCATGGGGCCCCGGCCTGGTGTTCGGCCTGGCGCTGTCGGTGGCGAGCACGGTGGTGCTGCTCAAGGCGCTGGAGGATCGCGGCATCGAGAGTTCGCACGAGGGCCATATCGCCGTCGGCTGGCTGATCGTCGAAGACTTGGTGATGGTGGTGGCGCTGGTGCTGCTGCCGGCGTTGGCCGGCGTGCTGGGTGGCACCGGCAGCACGGCGGTGGGCTGGTGGGACCTGACCGAGGTGCTGGCGATCACGCTGGGCAAGGTGGTGGCTTTTGCCGCGCTGATGCTGGTGGTGGGCCGCCGCGTGATCCCGTGGATGCTCGAGCGCATCGTCCGGACCGGCAGCCGCGAGCTGTTCCGCCTGGGCGTGCTGGCGACCGCGCTGGGCGTGGCCTACGGGGCGACAGTGTTGTTCGGCGTGTCGTTCGCGCTGGGCGCCTTCTTTGCGGGCATGGTGCTCGCCGAATCCGAGTTCAGTCAGCGCGCGGCCGAAGAGTCGCTGCCGTTGCGCGACGCGTTTGCCGTGCTGTTCTTCGTGTCGGTGGGGATGCTGTTCGACCCGCGTGTGCTGATCGACGACACCTGGGCGGTGCTCGGCACGGTGCTGATCGTGGTGCTGGGCAAGTCGCTGGCGGCGTTTGCCGTGGTGCGCGCCTTCGGTCACCCGGCCCGCACGGCGCTGACGATCTCCGCCAGCCTCGCGCAGATCGGTGAATTCTCGTTCATCCTGATCGGCCTGGGGATCGGCCTCGACATCCTGCCGGCGCGGGCGCGGGGCCTGCTGCTGGCGGCGGCCATCCTGTCGATCCTGCTGAACCCGTTGATGTTCGCGCTGATCGACCGCCTCAAGCGCGAGGTGCCGGCCGAACCAGCGCTGGCCGACTGAGCGGTCGCTGGCGGCCGTCTTTTCCCCGAGTGTCCCCCCAACCTTTCTGGAGCGAGGCGTCTTCATGAGCAATCTGAATATCGGTGTGATCGTCGGCAGCCTGCGCAAGGCATCGTTCAACCGCCAGTTGGCGCATGCGCTGGTCGGGCTGCTGCCGGCGGAGCACGCCGCAAAGCTGATCGAAATCGGCGATCTGCCGCTCTACAACCAGGATCTGGACGGCAACCTGCCCGAAACCGTGCAGCGCTTCAAGGCCGAGGTGGCCGGCGTGGACGCCCTGCTGTTCGTCACGCCGGAATACAACCGAGGCATGCCGGGGGTGCTGAAAAACGCGATCGATTGGGGTTCGCGGCCGTACGGCCAGAGCGTATGGGGCGGCAAGCGCGCGGCGATTGCCGGGGCGTCGCCGGGTGCGATCGGTACCGCACTCGCGCAGGCACAGTTGCGCAATGTCCTGTCGGCGGTCGGCGTGCAGATCCTGCCGCTGCCGGAGGTGTTCTTTCACTACGCGGGAGAGCCCTTCGATGCCCAGGGCGGGGTGGTGGAGGCGCGCACGCGCCAGTTCCTGCAGGGGTTTGTCGACCGACTCGTCCAGTGGGCGGGCGAGGCGCGCGCCTGACGAATCGACCGACGGGGGTGTTTCAAGGCCGGGCGGGGGGCGCCTGCTCGGCCGTTCTGCTGCTGGTGGGGGGGCAGGCTCAGGCCAGGAAGGCGGCTGCGCTGATCAGCCAGCCGGCTGCGACGCAGCTTGCAATCCAGGCGGCCATCACGGCGCCGATATCCAACCATTTCATGATTGTTCTCCTTACGACACTTGCACTACCTGTCCAGGCAATCGCTGTCTGAACAGCTGACCCGAAGTTTAGATGTTGCAATGCGGAAGAACAATACGGTTGGGGGTGAACAGACTGTTCCAAAGGTAACAACAAATTTCAAATGTTGCCGATGCGGGCTGCGTGGCCCATGTGGGCGCCCACTATGCCTGTCGGCGGCGGCTCTGTTGCGGCGGGAGGGGACGTGCCGTGGCGGGCTCCAGGCTCTGCCGAGAAAGCCTGCCGGGAAAGCAATCGAAGCTTGAGGTTTCAGGGATCGTTCATCGTTGAGCCTTCGATTGCGATCTTTGGGTCACTCGCAAGGAAGGGGCAAGGTGAACATGTTTGAAGGTCCGGGTCCCGCAGCGTGAGAGCGCTTTCCGTTGGCAGGCTCGGAACCTCCCGGCTCGCGTGATCGTTTTCCCGGCAGCCACGCGTCGGGGCGCTCGCCTCGATACCATCGCTCGCAACCGGCTGTGGCGCCCTTCCTTCTGCGTAGATCAAATAGGGCTGTGATCCGCCGGTAGGACAACTCCCAGCGCCACATCCGGCGCAGCCCTGATGGTTTGGATGGTGCGCCGTGCCATTCCCATGCCGGCCACAGGCCCCACCCGGCGTCGTATCGCCGTCTGATCTGCCGGGACAGCGTTTGCCGCCGAGCCGCACGGTGTTGGACGAATGGATCGGTCGCGCCAGCCAAGCGGATTCCGCCGCAGAAGAAGCCCAAGGACAAAGGTAAGCGCTACGCGGCGCATGCACCGGGGCTGGGGAGCTGGTCAATGGTCAGGCGCGCAAATCCCACGGGTTCAGCTTGAAGGTGTCGATTGTGACGCCTTTCAAGGAACGGCTGTTCCTTGGGGGCGGGCTCGATGCTGGGCAGTCCTGATGACGGGCATGCGCTGATTAGAATCATTAATATTAATAAACGTTAATAATTGTAGTTTTGCAATATTTTCATGTGCGATTCGTATTGACATGTCGCGATGATTTTTATTGCGTTGCATCGCGATGTCATATTGCGCGGGGTGGTGACAGCATGCGGATTCCGATCGATTGAGATAGGCGTGTTGCGTGTTGTAAATAGGAAATCCTTGATTGCGAAAGCCAGCATTAAATAAATTTCATTTAAAGGGGTGGAGGTGATGAAAGAAATTGCAGATAGCATGCCGAACCGCATCCATACGTACCCCCACACACATGACGCCATATTTCCTCCCCAAACCTGACGAATGGCTTTTAGTCGTGCGGCAAGTACCTGAAAACGGGCCCAGGAAAAGGCTTAAGTCATTGATTTAAAAGAAAACTTTGCGGTGATGTGCTGGGCGGTTTCCTTCGGGCGGAGGGGGGCGAGCTGCTGATGCCGGCGGCGCCCGTTTGGGAAATGCGTGAATGCTGGCGAAAACAGGATCAGCAGTGTCGCTAGGCCAGATTCGGGCACCAGGTTTGCCGAAATGGTCAGGCACATGATGCTGGAGCCGTTGTCTGTTGCCTGTATCGCGTCCTTTCGAAATGGGCATCCCGGATGCGATCGCGCTCATCCAATCAGACCGCCGGCGACAAATGCAATTGGCTACGGCGGGCAGTCGCATTGCGGCGCTGCTCGCAGAAAAGAAGGCGAGACATGGGACAAGCCATGAGTTACCCCGCGTTTTGTACGCGCCTGATTGACCTGGAGGAGGGGGCCGGCGGAACGCTTGCCAGCGCGCAGGCTTGGCTCGATGTCTTGCATCGGCAGGATGTCGTGCCACAGCTCAGGCAGGGTGGGTTGTCCGCATGGCTGGAAGAGACCCGGCTGATTTGCCGATCGACCGGAGCGCATTCGCTGCTGGAGCCCTCGGCGGCGGAAAGCCTGCGCATCCTGGCGCGCTATGCACCGATCGGGCTGCTTGCCGGCTGCGTGCTGCAAAATTTCGCACAACCCGCGAATGGCCATTTGCCGCTGGCCGCGCACGCGCATGCAGCCCACGCGCGCTTGGTCGGGAGCGGCCAATACAGCGGCAATCTGGCCGTGCTGTTTCGCCAGTGCCTGGAGCAGGCTGGCCTGTTCCTGCCACCGGTCGGTTCCGCGCGCTATCAGGATCACCGGCAAGTACCGGAGCATGCCTGGTGCCTGCCCGCTTATCGCTTGAGCCTGGCTTCGTTTCCGGAACAGTACCAGGCCGAAATTCTCGGGGCGGCATGGTTCGAATGCCTGTTGGGTGTGCCGGCCCTGGTCGGTGCCGCGCAAGCGGTGCTTGCACCGGCTTCGGATGTTGTGAAGCGGCTGGAGCAGCAATACACGTCCGCCCAGGCGAGCCTGGAGGCCGCGCTGAAGGTCGCCTGCGAGGGCGAGGATGCGCAGGCGGTGCTGGTTCGCGTCCATGCCGGATTTGCCGTTTCACACAACCTGTTTTTCGACTGGCTGCATCACTGCAGGCAGGATCTCGAAGCGGGCCGCCGGCATCCGGCGCGCGCCATGGTGCAACTGGTGCGCGATAAGGGGCGGTTTGCCGCCGGCTATCACGGCAAGCTCAAGCTGGCCAAGCAGCCGTTCGACGAACTGATCGTGCAGGACCCGGAGCGCTTCGTGGAGGCGCTCGGCCAGTCGCGCTGGGTGAGCCCGGGCCGGCCCGACGACAGTCTGCTGGTGACGAGGCTGCTGGCCTTCGGTGGCCCGATGTTCCGAGTGTTCTCCGAGCAGGAGGAGGCGGTGATCTGCGATTGGATCCGTGGCCTCGATCAGCCCGCGACCGCGGAGGCGATCGACGGCGACGGCACGCACGTCGCTGCCCCCCTTTCGCTGGCCTCGCCGCCGGCGCCGCCCGAACAGCGCTTGCCGGTGCGAGAGATGTATTACCGCCTGCTGAATCCGGAGCAGCACCCGCAGATTCGGCAGACGGCGGCCGCGTTCTGCAGCAACTGGCTGGCGCGCAGCGCCCGGGGCATGTTCAAGGGGAGCAACGCGCTGCCGTTCGACACGTATTCACACCGGGCCTTGCGCGCTTGGTTCGAGGCGCGTGCCGCTGCCCAGGTGCGGTCGTATTCGGCGGATGCGGACCCCACCGACAAGAGCCGCGACGACGTGATCGACGAAGCGCTGCAACTATGCCCGATGATCCTGATCGATGGCGCGTGGCTGCAGCGGTGGACCAATGCCGGACTGGTCGACAGTCCGATCGGTGCGCTGCTGTACAAGATTCTTTCGGATGAGATCGGCAATGGCGACACGGCGCTGAACCACCCCAACATCTACCGCGCGCTGATGGCGCAGATGGGCGTCGGTCTGCCGGATTTCCGCAGCCGGGAATTTGCCTCCTTCGCCCGATTCACCGATGCCGCGTTCGAGGTCCCGGTGTTCTGGCTCAGCGTTTCGCTGTTTCCGCATCGCTACCTGCCCGAAACACTGGGGCTGAACCTGGCGATGGAGCTCTCGGGGGTGGGCGGCGCCTACCGCACCGCGCGCGACGAACTGCGCCAGCACGGCTTCAGCACGCTGTTCGTCGATCTCCATAACACCATCGACAACGTGTCGACCGGCCATTCGGCGATGGCGCTGGACGCGATCGAGCTGCGCATGGACCAGGTGCTGCGCAGCGGCAACCCGCAGCAGGTGCGCGGCGAATGGCACCGCATCTGGACGGGTTTCCGCGCGCTCGCGGCGCCCCCGCGCGGATGGCGCGAATGGCTGCGGCCCGCCCGCTACGCGCACTGACACCCCCCCGCCCGCAACCGCTTCTTTGGCAAAGGATGCATTCCTTGAGTTCCTACATTCTCGGCCTCTCCTGTGGCTACCATGACAGCGCCGCCAGCTTGCTGCACAACGGCAGCATCATTGCCGCGGCGCAGGAAGAGCGTTTCACCCGTGTCAAGCAGGATGCGCGCTTTCCGCGAAACGCGATCCAATATTGCCTGCGCGAGGCCGGCATTGGCCTGGGCGCCGTGGACGCCGTCTACTACTACGAGAACCCCGACAAGAAATTCGACCGGATCGCGCAGACCTACCTGAACTTCGGCCTGCACGGCCTGAAGTCCTTCGTGCAGGAAATGCCGGACTGGCTGTTCAGCAAGCGTTTTGTGAAGCGCGCCTTGCGCAGCGAACTGCAGCCGTTGCTGCCGGCGGGCGCCTCCATGCCGCGGCTGGCATACATCGACCACCATGAGTCGCATGCGGCGGCGGCCTTCTTCCCCAGTCCGTTCCAGCAGGCCGCCGTGCTGTGCGTGGACGGCGTCGGCGAATGGGCGACCACCTCTGCGTGGCTGGGCGATGCTCAGCGGATGACGCCGCTGTGGGAGATCCGGTTCCCGCATTCGCTCGGCCTGCTGTATTCCGCCATCACGTACTACTGCGGCTTCAAGGTCGACTCCGGCGAATACAAGCTGATGGGCCTGGCTCCGTACGGCCACCCGGTGTATGCGCAGCAGATCCGCGATCACCTGATTGACGTCAAGGATGACGGCAGCTTCTGGCTGAACATGGAGTACTTCGACTATGCGGTCGGCGACTGCATGGTCAGCGAGAAATTCTGCCGTCTGTTCGGCGGCCCGCGGCGTGAGCCGGAGGGCCTGATCACGCGGCGCGAATTCGATCTGGCCGCCTCGATCCAGGTAGTGCTGGAGGAGACCCTGCTGCGCCTGGCGCGCACGCTGCGCCGCCAGAGCGGCATGCGCAACCTGTGCATGGCCGGCGGGGTGGCACTGAACTGCGTGGCCAACGGCAAGCTGCTGGCCAGCGGCATTTTCGATCAGGTCTGGGTGCAGCCGGCGTCCGGCGATGCCGGCGGGGCGCTCGGTGCGGCCCTGGCCGGACATCATCTGCGCGAAGGCGCGCCGCGCCTGCCGCAAAGCGGCGACCGCATGCACGCCACGCTGCTGGGCTCCAGCTATGCCGATACGGAGATCGCCTCGTCGCTGCGCACCCTGGGCGCGGTCTACACGCGGCTCGACGATCAGACGCTGTGCCGGGATGTCGCCGGGCTGCTGGCCGATGGCCATGTCGTCGGCTGGTTCCAGGGGCGCATGGAGTTCGGCCCGCGCGCGCTCGGCTCGCGTTCGATTCTTGGCGATGCGCGCAATCGCGAGATGCAGAGCGTGATGAACCTGAAGATCAAGAATCGCGAATCGTTCCGCCCGTTCGCGCCCGTGGTGCTTGAGGAGCACGTCGGCGAGTGGTTCGAACTGGACCGCAACAGTCCGTACATGCTGTTCGTGGTGGGTGTCAGCCCCGACAAGCGGCTGGAATTGAACACGCAGGACCAGGCCCTGGAGGGCATCGAGCTGCTCAAATGCATCCGCTCCGAGGTGCCTGCGGTCACACACGTCGATTATTCCGCGCGGGTGCAGACCGTGGGCAAGGATGCCAATCCGCGCCTGCGCGAACTGCTGCAGGCCTTCCATGGGCTGACCGGCTGCCCGGTGCTGGTCAACACCTCGTTCAACGTGCGCGGCGAGCCGATCGTGGAGAGCCCGGCCAATGCCTATCTGTGCTTCATGCGCACGCAGATGGACTACCTCGTCGTCGGCAACTACCTGATGAAGAAGTCCGACCAGCCGGCCCTGGTCGAGCACCACGACTGGCGCGAGGAATTCGCGCTGGACTGATCCCCGAAAGAGAGACCGAGATGATGCGCAACCCTTTGAGCAGCCTGTTTTTCGGCCTGGTGTTCCTGCTGGTGTTCGTCCCGCTGGGCTGGCTGATCCGGCTGGCCGACCCGATGCAGCTGCGCAGACGCGCCAGCGGCAGTTATCTGCGTGCGCTGCAGTCGGATACGACGCCGGCCGTGGCAGGCGCCGGCGTGGAAAACCCTGACCTGGCCAGCAAGGCCCGACTTCCGAGACCGCAATAATCATGGCAAGAAAAGCACTGACCCACGACGAGGCCGTACAGGAGGTGTATCGCCTGACGCCCCAGATCCGGGAATACGATGAGTTCATGTATCTCGGCGTGCGCTGGCTGCCGTACACGATGTTTTTCCACCATCCGAACTATCGTTCGCAGGTGATCAACACCGACAGCTTCGGCTTTCGCTACAGCGACTGGAAGGGCCGCCAGCTGGGCGTTGAAAACCTGCCGGAAGGCACCCCGATCAATCTGCTGGTGGGCGGGTCGACGACACTCGGCACCGGTGCCTCGGCGGATGCCTGGACCGTGGCTTCGCGCCTGGCCGAGCACACGGGGGAGCCTTGGCTGAACCTGGGCGGGCGCGGCTACAACGCGGTGCAGGAAGTGCTGCTGTTCATGATGCACCAGCACCGCTTCGGGCCGATCAACAATGTGGTGGTCTTCAGCGGCCTGAACACGCTGACGCTGGAAGGCCTGCCCGACGAGCTGGCCACCGACCACGGCCGCTACTACTACTCTTACGAGTACCAGCACTACATGGACAAGTACAACGACGACCTGAAGCGTCGCAGCCGTACTTATGCCTCCGAGCTGGATCGACGCGGCAAGGGCTTCGTTGCGCGCTACCTGGACAAGCTGCGCAGCGAAGACAATCCGGCCGACGTCATCATCACCGACGAGCAGACCGATACCGCGACCCGCGTCGCCCGCGCGGCCTGGGTGGTGACCAACGCGCTGCGCCAGTGGCAACTGCTGCTGGCCGGCAGCGGCGCCCGGCTCAGCTTCGTGCTGCAGCCGATGGCGTACTGGACGCGCGCGAACCTGACGCCGGAAGAGGAAGACATCTTCCACGCGATCGACAGCTGCCCCAACAACTTCTGGCGCCTGTTCAGCCAGATCCTGGGGCCGCAAACGCATGCGCCGTTCGTTGAACCGATCCAGGCGTTTTGCGCCGACAACGCACTGGGCTTTGCCGACATGAATCGCTTGCTGCGGGATTCGCCGCTGCTCAACGATTACCTGTTCGTCGACCGCGTGCATTTCAACGACACAGGCTACGACGAGGCGGCACGCCTGATCGCCGCCATGCTGCAGCGCCAATGACCGATCCCGTTTGACTTTGACCGTTTGACAAGGAGCTCTCATGCCATCTGCATCCCCCGACAGGAAAGGTTTCTGGAGCCTGCTGCGCGCCGCTTTCGGTCGCCTGTTCTCGCGCAAGAAAAAGAAGAAGAGCCAGAGCTCGATCTATCCGCTGCGCTGATCCGCATACGGCGCCCGCCCGAACTTCCCGCCGGAGACAGTCCCCGGCTTCCCGACAAGACAGAACACACATGAAGATTTTTGCAATGAAACCCGGCCACGACGGCGCGGTCGCCCTGGTCGATGCCGATGCCGGCAAGCTGGTATGGTCGTTGGAGGCGGAGAAAGACAGCTTTCCACGCTTCGAGGCGTTCAATCCGGCGCAGATGGTGGATGCGGCGGAGCGCCTGGACGTGATGCCGGATGTCTTCGCCGTCAGCGGCTGGGGCAAAGGCTCGATGGCTGCCAATGCGCCGATCGGCGCCGGTTACTACGGCTGGGATGACAGTGCCGTCCAGCAGCGTGCCGCGCGCATGTTCGGACACGACGTCAAATACTTCAGCAGCAGCCACGAGCGCTCGCACTTGTGGTGCAGCTACGGCCTGTCGCCGTTCGAGCAGGGGCAGCCGTGCTACGTGCTGGTCTGGGAGGGCGCGCTCGGCGACTTCTACCAGATCGACGAGAAGCTGAACGTGACCAGCCTGGGCCGCGTGATGATGACCCCGGGCAACAAGTATTCCTTCCTGTACGCGCTGGCCGATCCGACCTTCACCCTGCCCAAGGGCAAGCTGCGCAACGAGGATCCGGGCAAGCTGATGGCGCTGTGCGCCTACGGCGAATCGGGCGAGATGGATGCCGACGAACGCGAGTTGACGGAGTTCCTGCTCAAGCGCGACAGCATCCTGGCCACGCTGTCGAAGGAGGACATGCGCTGGAGCAAGTACTACAACATCGGCCTCGATCATCCGGCGTTCACGCGCCTGGCCAAGCGCTATTCGGATGAGATCTTCAACCGCTTCTATCTCTATGCGAAGGCGCACCTGACCCAGGGCTATCCGCTGCTGATCTCCGGCGGCTGCGGTCTGAACTGCGACTGGAACACGATGTGGCGCGACTGCGGCCTGTTCCGCGACGTGTTCGTGCCGCCGTGCACCAACGATACCGGCTCGGCGATCGGCACGGCCATCGACGCGATGCGCGAGTTCACCGGCAAGGCCAAGGTCGAATGGAACGTCTATGCCGACCGTCCGTTCGTCGACGACATGCCGCACATGCCGGACGTCGATGTCTATCCGCTGGACCTGCAGCGGGTCGCGTCCTTCCTGTCGGAGCAGAAGGTGGTGGCCTGGACGCAGGGTCGCTGCGAAATCGGCCCGCGCGCGCTCGGCAACCGCTCGATCCTGGCGGCGCCGTTCACTGACGCGATGCGCGATCGCCTGAACCACATCAAGAAGCGCGAGGGCTTTCGCCCGGTGGCGCCGATCTGCCTGGAAGAGGACGTCAGCCAGCACTTCGACTGGCAGGGACCGTCGCCGCACATGCTGTACTTTCAACACGTCAACAACCGCGAACTGCGCGCGGTCACGCACGTCGACGGGACGGCCCGGACCCAGACCGTGAACCGCGAGCAAAACCCGAACATGCACAGTCTGCTGAACGCATTCAAAGGCCTGACCGGTGCCGGCGTGCTGTGCAACACCTCCCTGAACTTCAACGGCACCGGCTTCATCAACCGGACCAGCGACCTTTACCAATACTGCAAGAGCACCGGCATCGAGGGCTTTGTCTATGACGACAAGTTCTGCGTTGTGCGCGGTGCGTGAGCCAGGAGGCCTCCCGATGAGCAAGAAGATCCTGTACGTCTATGCGCCGGCCGGTCCGCCGCTGGATTACTGTTTCCCGAAAATCGCCGCGCGCGGGGACGTCCATACCTGCATCGTCAGCCCGCCGTCGGCCTCCAACATGGAGATCCTGCGCCGGCATAGCCATGCCGTGCATGACTTCAGCCATCTCGCCCCGGTGCAGGCGCTGGAGCAGGTGCGCGCGCTGGCGCAGCAGATCGGTCCGGATGCGATCTTCACGTTCTCCGAGTTCCTGCTGAAATCGGTCTCGGAAATGGCGGCCGGGTTCGGGCTGCGCACGGTCGGCCCCAGCATCGAGCTGGGGCGCAACAAGGTGCTGATGCGTGAACGCTGGCAGCAGGCCGGCATCCCGCAGCCGGCATTCCGCGCGATCCGCAGCGAGCAGGAAGTCTCGCGCGTGGCCGAGCTGAACTTTCCGGTGCTGGTCAAGCTGGCTTACGGCGCCGGCTCGATCGGCCAGCAGATCGTCAACGGCATGGACGAACTGCCGGCGGCCATCGCGCGCCTGATTGCCGCTACCGAGGCGGCACGCAAGGCGGGCAAGCACGAGTTCTCCGAACACGAGGGCTTTCCGCAACTGATCGCCGAAGAGATCATTCAGTCCACCACCGCCTCGTGGTACGACGAAGACGGCTACGGCGACTACCTGAGCGTGGAAGGGCTGGTGCGCGACGGTGTGTACTACCCGTTGGCCATGACCGGCCGGCTGCGCACCATTGCGCCGTTTACCGAACTCGGCAATGTGGCGCCGTGCGTGCTGAGCGCGGACAAGAAGGCGAAGATCGTGGCGCTGATCAAGCGCGCGATCGATGCGCTGGGCTTCGAGAACTGCGCCACCCACACCGAGCTCAAGCTGATGGCGGACGGCGAGGTGTCGTTCCTGGAGACCGCGGCCCGCATGGGCGGCGTGGCGATCGCCAAGGAGCTGGACGAGGTGTTCGGGCTCGACTACGTCGACCTGTTCCTGGGCGTGATTCTCGGTGAGCCGGAGGCGATTCCGGCATTCGAGCAGAACGCGCCGCGCTGCGCAGCGGCCTCGGTGGCACTGATCGCTTGCGACAGCCAGGGGACCCCGTGGAAGAGCACGCGCGGCTTCGCGCCGGAGCGGGTGAACTGGGGCGAGTTGCTGGACGACATGGCCGAAGTGCACATCCAGTATGCGCAGTCGATCGTGCCGGGCAGCCCGATCGCGCCCTACGATATTTCCGGAGGCTTGATGAACTACGCCGGCCAGGTCTTCCTGGTGAGCCCCACGCCGGCCAAGCTCAAGCGTGCTGCGTACCAGCTGCTGGATGGCCTGGAGCAGCGTTTGCCGTTGCATAGCTGATCTGCGTTGCGTGGGTGGGGGGGCCGATCTCGGTGCCGCCCCACCCGCCGTGGCGTCCTTGCCAGCGACGCGACTTCAGGAATACGAGAACCCGATGAGTGCATCGATCCATCCGCGGCGCGTGAGCGCCATCCTGTGGACAGTCAACTTGTCCTCGATAGCTGCCAGTGTGTTCAGCTACGTCTATCTGTCCTATTTCGTCTACCAGCGTACCGGCAACGTGCTGCTGTCCGAATGGGTGCTGCTGGCGCCGATGGTGATCCCGGTGCTGCTGTGCCTGGTGATCAGCCGCATCGCCTCGGCCGGTACACCGCGCAGTGTGCTGGTGGTCTGCAATACGGTGGGGCTCGGCTGCGCGCTGCTGTGCTATAGCCTGCTCGATCGCTTGATCTGGCCGGCGCTGGCGGCAGCCCTGCTGATCGGCTTCCTGGACGCGTTGCAGCGGGTGGCGCGTACGGTGGCCGTCAAACGCTATTTCTCGGACGCGGATGTCAAATACGCCGTGCCGATCACGCTCACCGCGCAGTTCATCGCCGGTGGGGTTGCAGGGGTGGCGCTCGCGTTCTACCGGACCGAAATCACGCCGCTGGTGGCGAACGCCATTGTCTCCACGGGCTTCCTGTTGGCCATGCTCGCCGCACGTCTGCTGCCGGCCCACAGCCAGGACGGTCGTACTGCCCCTGCGTCGGCGCAGCGTCAGCGCAATCCGCTGGCGCACCTGTGGCAACTGCTGAAACAGGACGCCAACCTGCGCCGCCACTTCTTCGCTTTCCTGATCTTCGTCAGCCTCTTTCAGGGCTTCTTCAACGTCTCTCGGGTCACCTTGCCCACGTACGTCCTGAAGCTGAGCCAATCCTGGGTGGGCTACCTGCAGATCATCAGCGCGAGCTCGGCGCTGGCCGGTGCCCTGCTGTTCGTCTGGCTCGGCAAGCGGAAGATCGTCCTCGGCCGTGCGGCCAGCGTGGCCGTGAGCGCGATCGCGCTGCTGGCCATGGCCGGGAGCAGCGGCTTGGGGCAGCCGGTGGGCAGCTATGTCCTGTACTTTGTCTTCATGTTCGCGTGGGAGCTGCTCTTCTTCAAATACCAGTCCGACCTGGTGGCCGTCACCCCGCAAGACCATATGCCGCTGGTGGCGACCTTCCAGTACGCCGGGGTCTATCTGGGTATGCTCGTGGCCGGTACCCTGGGCGGCATGCTGACGGAACGGATCGGTCTGCCGGCCTGTGCTGGCGTGTTTGCGCTGTGCTATCTGGTACTGATGCCACTGAATGCGCTGCAGGGTCGGCAACTGGCGCGCCAGGCCGCCTCGGCGGGATGATTTTTGACGGGACACACCTCATGCAACACGACACGCCTCTGGTCATGATTCACGGACTGTTCGGTCCGCTGCATTTTTTCGAGCCGGCAGCCCGGTTGCCCGGTGTCACCGTGCATACCCCGGATCTGCTCGGCTATGGCGCGCGCCCGGTGCAGCCGGAGCTGAGCCTGGCGGCGCAGGCCGCCGAGGTGGTGCGCATCCTGCGCGAGGAGGTGCGGCGGCCATGCCATCTGCTGGGGCACAGCGTGGGTGGGGCCATCGCCGTGCTGGCGGCCGCGCGCGCGCCCGAGCTGGTGAAAAGCATCGTGAGCGTCGAAGGCAATTTCACGCTGGACGATGCATTCATGTGCCGCCGCATCGCCCCGCTCGATACCCCGGAGTGGGAGGCGGAACTGCAGCGCATCCAGAGCGATCCGCAGGCCTGGCTGGCCAAGGGCGGCATCGCGCCGACCCCGGAGCGTCTGCGGATGGCCCATTGCATTCTGCACAATCAGCCGGCCGCCACCTTGCAGGCCATGGCCCAGGCCGTCGTCAGGGAAACCGCCGTGCCGGCGTATCTGGAAACGGTGCGCGGCCTGATGTCGCGGGGCGTGCCGTTCCACCTCGTGGCGGGCAGCCGGTCGGTTGCGGGATGGCATGTGCCCGACTGGGTCCGCCAGCAAGCGCATGGAAGCGCCGAGCTGCCGGACTGCGGCCACATGATGATGCTGGAGCAACCGGACCTGTTCTGCCGGACGCTCTTGTCCCTGTTGTATTCGTAAGCGGTCGGCTCTGAACGACCGGCAGAGGCTGGCCGGACCAGCGGTCGCTGCCGTCGGACGAGCCTGTGCCGATGCCCTCGCCAAGGCATGGGGAGGGTGATGCCGTCATGGCGTTGCCGCAGGCTCGCACGTACAGGCAGCGGTCGTGAAATCCATTTGCCGACGTAGCGAGCTTGCGCCCCCCAGCGCTAACGCTGTCGGCTGCGCGCACCCTTCTTGGTACTGGCCGTGCGCGGCGCATCGCGCACGGCCGGGGCGGCCTCGGCGCTCATCTGTTCCATCCACGATAAGGCATCCACGTACGACAGGAATTGCCGCAGATACGCCGGCGACAGTTCTTGCATCAGCAGCAGCGATCGATGCACGAGGCTGCTCGAATTGAGCGGGCCGGCGTTTCTCGGGACCTGGTCGAGCGCTTGGCGCAACTGCCGATCGGTGCTGACCGTGGACCAGGTTTCCCGGAAGTAATCGAGCGTTTCCAGTTCCGGATAGGCGCGGATGCCGCTCGCGGCGTGGCTTGCGGTGTGGGTCGCATCGGGTCCGTTGCCCTTGGCCGGCGCACGGCTGGCGAGGTCATCGATCAGGCCGGCCAGCGGGCCGCGCGCGGGTTTGCCCGGCGCAGCCGCACGGACGGCCTCGTTGGCGTTGCATGCGGTGCGTTCGAGACCGGTGTAGTCCTCGATGAGCTTGGCGAGCCGCGCGTCCAGGATGCGCCGGACCTCGCCGCTGTGGCCCGCCGCGCGCCGGTCCAGTGCTTCGATGCGGTGGAAGCGGATGGGGTCCAGGCGGTGGGCGCCGCGTTCGCGCCAGGCGTCGAGCATCGTCCGGGCGCGGGACCCGGCGCTATCCATGGCGGCTCCCGGTGGAAGCCGTGGGCCTGGGGACCGGCGCGATTTCCACGCGCCGGTTCTTCGCCCGCCCTTCGTCGTCCGCGTTGGAGCTGACTGGTTGCTCGGAGCCGAACGCGGCCGCAAAGACCGAGGCACCGGGGATGCCGGCGTCGATGAGCGCGCGCGTCACGGTCAGCGCGCGCTTGGCCGACAGTTCCCAGTTGTCGGCAAAGCGGCGGTTGCCCGCGTGCACCTGCTGGTCGTCGGCAAAGCCGCTCACCATCAGGATTTCGTCGCGGGATTGCAGGTACGCGGACAGCGGCCCCGCCAGGCTTTTCAGCAGCTCCCGGCCTTCAGGCTGCAGTTGATCGGAATTCAGCGCGAACAGCACGCTGCCGCTGATGTCGATGCGCCCGTTGACGAGCGTCACGCGTCCGGCCGCCAGCGGCCCGGCCAGCGCCTGCTCCAGCGTCTTGCGGCGCTGCGCTTCCATTTGCCGCTGCTTGACCTCTTGATCGAGCCTGGACGAGAGCTCCAGCTGCACGGCGATGACGCCGACCAGGATCAGCACGAAGGCGCCCAGCAACACCGACATCAGGTCGCCGAACGCGGCCCAGATCGGGGCCGCCGGTTCCATGCCGCCGTCGAGGTCCTCCCTCATGCCGCTTCGGCTCCGAGGGGCGTGCGCTGGCCGGCCAGCCGCTGCATGTCTTCGAGGATCTGCTGTTGCGACATCACGCTCAGGTCGATGACTTCCCTGGCCTGCGCCACGTAATAGGCGAGCTGTTCGTCGCTGCGCGAGAGCGACTTGTCCAGCGCGGATTCGAGGCGCTGCAGATGCGCCACCAGCTTGTCGTTCGATTCGCCGAACAGCTGGACGGCCGCCCCGAACGCGTCGCCCAGGCTGGCCATTTCGACCGCGCTGCCGGTGATCTGCGCGGCCGCGGTGCCCAGCCGCTCGCCCTCGGCCTGGACCTGGTCTGCGAACCGGGTGCCGACGCGGTCCAGCAGATCGGCCGAGGTCGAGATCAGTCCGTCGACGGCGGTGCGCTGCTCTGCTCCAGGGCCGTCATCATGCTCTGCAGCCGGTCGACCAGGGTGGGTATCGCTTCGGCTTGCTGTTGCAGGAGCTCGAGGGTGGCCTCGCGCTGATGGGCGTGCGAGTGGATGCGCAGCGTCGTCGCGATCTTCGCGTCGAGTGCTTGCGCGGCCTGGATCCGCTCGCGCCTGCATAGGGCGGAGAGCAGTCCGAGCATGGCGGAGGTGGACACGCCCGCGATCGACGTCCCGAATGAAAAGCCGAGTCCCTTGATCGGCGCGGCCAGCGAGGCGCGGATCGCTTGCAGGTCCGCCGCGCTTTCCAGCGCCGCGCCGGTGCCCTTGAGGGTCATCACCATGCCGAGCAGGGTGCCCAGCATCCCCAGCAGCACCAGCAGGCCGACCAGGTACGGCGTCAGGGCGGGCGCCGGCAGGGCCACGCGCTCGCCTTCGACGCGCAGGCGCACCGCGCTGCGCAGGCTGGGATGCAACGGCTCAAGCCAGGCGCTCAGTTGGGGCGGCGGCTCGGACAAGCTGGTCACGGCGTGCACGAGGGTGGCCGTGGCTTGCCGGTAGCGGTGCAGTTCGAGCGCGCCTGCCAGGTAGCCGGCGCCGACCAGCAGGGTGACGGCCAGCGCCAGCGGGTTCGAGCCGATGTAACCGAAGGCAATCCAGCAGACGGCGGCCAGGCCGGCGAAGAAGACAACGAAAGGAAAGTGATTTCTGGACATGGCGTCCCGGTTAGCGGGTGCGAAGCGCTGCAAGCAGCCCTTCGACCGGTTGAAAACGAACCTCGAGTTCAGCGAGCAGCACGCGCTGCATGTCCTTGCGGAACACGTCCAGCCACGCGCCGGGCGCCACCGCCGCAGCGTGCTCCGGCGCATGGGCGTCGTCGCCCAGCCGCTGCCGCTCGGCCTCGCGCAGGCGCTCGAAGTGCACGCCCAGCAGTGTGGGCACCGAGGCCAGCAGATTCCGCTCCTGTGCGTCGAGCGCCTGCTCCAGGGTGGCATCGAGCACGGCGAGCCGCGCCATGGCGGGCGTGCGGGCGGACAGCAGGTGCCGCAGGCGGGCGCGCAGATTGCCGATCTCCATCTGCATCGCTTGCTGAAGCGCCAGATAGCGCTGCCGGAATTCCGCGTAGTCGACCGCCGCGACCGCCGTGTCCACCGGGGCGGCCCGGGCGGGCATCTGTGCTGCGCCACCCCGTCTGCCCGGGGCTTCGCCGTTGCCGGCACCCGTGATGGCATTCGCCAACGCGGTGTGCACGCGGGCGCACAGGCCCGCTGCGTCCTGGCCGGCGGGCTGCGGATCGGACGCGAGGGCAGGCGGGCTCAGGCTCAGCGCCGTGGACAGTGCGATGGCGTCGGTCCACCCGAGCCAGCGGCTCAGTCGGTCAGACAGGGATTGCCCGGATTCGGGAACATCGCGATCCGTCAGGCGGGCGAGCAAGCGGACCAGCGTCGGGCCGCTGAGCGCTGTACGTCGCATACCACAAGGCTCAAAAAAAGGCAGCAGTTTACACGCCGGCAGGGGCGGACTGCTTCCGCTTGCAGCGTGCGGCGCTGGCGATGGCGTTGCGCCCACGGCCCGGTGAGCCCGGTGAACGCTTTCAGCGCATCCGGGAGCGGGCTGCCTGCGCCCGGTGCGGCACGTGTCCGCAGCCGGGCGGCCGAGGCCGGGCCCCGTTCAGAACAGGCGATCCAGCCAGCCGTGCGGGTCCGGCGCGCGGCCTTGCTGCAGATCGAGCAGCGCGGCCTTCAGGCGGGTGGTGACGCTGCCGGCGCCGCCGTCGCCGATGGTGAAGGCGTGCTTGCGGCCCTTGACGTGGCCGATCGGTGTGACCACGGCCGCGGTGCCGCAGGCGAAGGCTTCGCGCAGGCGGCCGCTTTGCGCGTCGGCTTGCCACTGGTCGATCGCGTAAGGCTTTTCGCGCACCGTGAGCCCCATGTCGCGGGCCAGGGTGATGAGGGATTCGCGCGTGATGCCGGGCAGGATCGTGCCGGTCAACGGCGGTGTCTGCAGCGAGCCGTCGTCGAAGACGAAGAACACATTCATGCCGCCGAGCTCTTCCACCCAGCGCCGCTCCACCGCGTCGAGAAACACGACCTGGTCGCAGCCCTCGCGGATGGCCTCGGCCTGGGCGGCCAGGCTGGCGGCATAGTTGCCGCCACACTTGGCGTCGCCGGTGCCGCCGGGTGCGGCCCGCGTGAAGGTATCGGACACCCACAGCGTCACGGCGGGCGAGCCGCCCTTGAAGTAGGACCCCACGGGCGACGCGACGACGCAGTAGAGATACTCGGCCGACGGTTTCATGCCGAGCAGCACCTCGGTGGCGATCATGAAGGGCCGCAGATACAGGGCGGCACCCTGCGCCGAGGGAATCCAGTCGCGGTCCAGCCGGACCAGCTCGCGCACGGATTCGAGGAACAGCCCCTCGGGCAGTTGCGGCATTGCGAGCCGATCGGCGGAGTTGCGGAACCGGCGCGCGTTGGCGGCGGGGCGGAACAGCGCGGCGCCCCCGTCGGGCAGGCGGTACGCCTTCATGCCCTCGAAAATCTCCTGGGCGTAGTGGAACACCAGCGTCGCGGGATCGCACTGGAACGGGCCGCGGGGGCCGATTTTCGCGTCATGCCAGCCGCGCCCTTCGGTGTAGCGGATCGTGGCCATGTGGTCGGTGAACACCCTGCCGAACACGGGGTTCTGCAGCAGGCGCGCCCGTTCGTCGGCCACAACGGGGCTCAGGCTTTTCTCGATCGACAGCGTCGATTCAATGGCATCTTGACTCATCACCACTCCATGGTTGACCAGATCGGTGTCGCGCACCGTAAAACAAACATTCTGAGCCAACGGGCGTGGAATTGGATTGCGTAGATGCCCGGATGGCGGGATGGATTGGCGCGGGCGGCTTCAGGCGTGGAATCGGGTTGCCTCGCACGCCAATCGACCCAGCGTGTGGCGCGTCATCCGCACAGCAATCGTCGAATCGCCGAATGGCATCGAACCGGACAAGCGCGTCCGGGAATGGAGCGGTCTGCCTGTAGAGCGCGGACCAGCCCGAGTGTCGCCGCAGCGCCTGGCTCAGGCTTGAAACGCCGGGAACGCCGAGACAGTCTGGGGCGGCTGCTTCGTCATGCAGACTTCGAACAGGCGGCTGCTCAGCCAATCCGCCAGCCAGTTCTGCAGCGCCGGCCAGGGCTGGTCGGCAAACCAGCCCGGCTCCACGGCGGCGAACTGGCGCACAAAGGGGAAGATCGCCAGGTCGGTAGCGCATGGGGCCGCGCCGCCCAGGTAGCGCTGGCGCTGCAGCCTTGCCTCCAGCAGGGCCGGCAAGGCTGCCACCGCATGCGAGCGCACGGCTTCGCGGGATTGCCCTTCTTCGGGGTAACGTTCCGGATACTTGTAGCGGTCCAGATGGTGCTTGAAGTCCCCATCGTTGCGTTGCAGCAGGTCCAGGTTCTCGTCGGACTGCGCGCGGCTCCACCAGCCCTCCTGGTCCGGGGATTCGAGCGCCCACCGCATGATGTCCCAGCTTTCTTCGAGTGCGCCGCCATCCGGCAATTGCAGTACCGGCACCGTGCCTTTGGGCGACAAGGCCAGCAGCGCGGCCGGCTTGTCGCGCAGGACGATCTCGAAGGCCAGGAAGCGTCGGTTGGCCTGCAGCATCGCCATGCGGGCGCGCATCGCGTAGGGGCAGCGGCGGTAAGTGTAGAGCAAGGGGAGGGGGTTCTCGGTTGGCATGTGTGGGGGAAGCGGGGGCTTGGGGTTTGAGGGGGCAGGCGGATCTTATCTGCTGGTTGGTTGATGGCTTGCGGCTAATAGCGGACGCTCACTCTTACATTTAAAATCTCTCGGCTTACGCCTTGGGCCGTCCGGCACCGGGGTTCCCCTGATAGTTGTTGGGGCTCGCAATGAAACTTCTTGCCGCCATTTCTTTTCCGCTTCTTGTACTTCCGCTTGATGCATTGGCTGGGAGTTGTCCTGTGGTACCTGCCCAGATCACGAAGGCTATTCGCCAGCACATCATCACGCTGCAAGCTTCTGAATACTGTGCGGGACGGACGGTGAAGACTGAGAACGGCATCACCGTCGCGATCTACACCGCTGAGGGCGCGTGCGCTGGGGAAAATCCGCGAGCGAAACCCGGCACTTGCTCAAACAACTGGGCCCGCTACATGGTGGCACTTTCAGGCCGACGGATCACGCCGCCGGTCGAGGTCGGAGGAAAGGGCGATCTTGCAGACCGCGATGTCAAAATTTCGGATGGGACAATCGAGGTAAGTGGCTTATCAATAGGTCCCAACGATTCAATGTGTTGCCCCTCAGTGCCGGGAAAAAAGACATTCAAAATCTCTCTGTCGGGCCTCAGCGAGATTCGACCATGACTGCAAGCCCAACCATGCAGTACAGCGGGCTTCACGCGAAGAGCTGCGCTAGGTTCGGTTGGCGTCCATCCCATTAACGCCGGTTCGGTTGAATGTCCGGTATCCGGAAATGTCTCCTTTTCGGGGCGGCAGCGGCCGTTGAGCCATTGAGTATCGATGGTCTGCTTGCGGCCAGGCGCGGCCATGGGCTGCATGCTGCCACCCCAAAAAATTCGAGAACATCCAATCAACCGAACCCACCAGCAACATGAGTTTTTCACTCACGACATACATGCGTACCGATTCGCACGACCTAGATCTGCGAGTCGCGCAGCGACTGCAGGTCGGGGGATACAGGATCGAGTTCCAGCCAGGAAGCTCGCTTTGTTCTACACCAGCCGATGAGGCGCTTTGGTTAGCTGTGTTGAGCACCCCCCAAGAACTACCCAGGATTGAACCCAACCGCCCATTTCTCGCTGGGTTCGGTTATTCAGTTGCGCCGCGAACGGACGAACACTTACGGTACGCGCCGCGAGGCGTCCGGAAATTTTCTGCGTCAGCCTCCACGAGGACGGATGCCCACGCTTCGCTAGGGACACGCTGCATTCAGCATTTAATCGCTGCGGCTATTGCCGCTGAAACAGATGGCTGGCTACTGGTCGATGGTGAACAGAGTCCGCGCCGTGGTGACAATGCGTTCGAGATGGCTTGCCAGGAAATGACCGCATTGCGTGTCGGTGACATCAAGCTCGATCATGGCACCAGAAGGTTTCTTGGATGGACGAAGGACGGTGCGCCCGATCTGAATGGCGAGATCATTTTCCGTGAGGACATGTGTCCACTTCCCTTTCCGGTGCCTACGAAGACGTGGTGGCAATTCTGGCGATGATCAACTAAGGATGGTGTTCAAAACTTCCGTCAGTCGTAGCAGTCAGAGAAGGATTGTCGCCTACGGCTTGCAGGAAAATTTCCAATAAGCCCGCAGTTCGTCGGCTTTCTCTGCCAGGAACGAGGCGAGTAGTTCGGCGCAGATCGTGAAATGGCCGCAGCGGCTGCAGCAACGCCTCAGCCCCTTCCCTCTATCCCTGAAGCGCAGCCCACATATCCCGATCACGCTGCGCGGTCCAGATGCGTGGGTGTGCAATGCCTCCCGCCTCGTCAAAGGCGCGGGAGACATCAAACGGCAGGCAATGCTCACAGATGAAGACGTCGCCGAACCGTGCATTCATCAGGCCGCGCGCATGGCGCATCGCGCCTTTCAGGTCGAGGCCCTGGGCGTGTGCTTCGCGGCCGGCCTTGAGCAGGGTGGTGACGAACGCATTGGTGTAGCGGATGGCATCGTCGGCTTCTTGTGCCGACAGCGGGGCGGGACCTCGACCCGGCACGAGTTTCTCCGGCCCGAGTGCGCGCAGGGCTTCCAACGTGGCGGGTTATTGCTCAAAAAAGACCAGGGGCGGCCAGGTCAGGCCGGGGATGGTTTCAACCCCGGCAAACAAGCGTGGGAATCGCTCGATCCCGGACTGCATGTCCTGCTCGCCGTGCTCGACGATCAGGTCGTATGTTCCCCGGCTGGCGATGATCTGCTGGCAGCCTTGCGCGAAAATGCAGAGGCGCTCAGCACACGCACCGCGTGATAGTGGAACAGCAACAGATGCCGGATCGGCTCGCCAGCCCTATGAAGTCAAACAACAGCCATGGGGCTCTGGCCAACGCTGCCATGATGCAGTCCGATCCTCGCTGAGATGAAAGCGCCGTCCGGCCCCATCAACTGCGCGCCGAGGCGGCTGATCTCATTGGATGTGCCAACGTGCCCGCCGCGCACAGCGAATCCGTCCTGCTGTAAAAACTACATTATTGATCGGTATGCTGCCATTGATGGCGGTTTTTTTAATAAACGATAACAAATCGATATTCTTATTATCTTTGCGAACTCGCTTTGATATAGTGATGCGCTTCGCAAGTCGGTGGGAAAACAAGTCGGCATAAAACCGGATATCCCAGAGTCCGCTTGCCCGACACTAGACAGGGTGAATCATCATGAGCTTCGCGGGAAACATGAACGTCCCCGGTGGCGGGCTGGCGGGCGGATTGGGCAATCTCGGCTCGATTGCCGGGTTGGCGGGGCAGGCTGGCTCGCTGGCGGGCATGCCCGGCGCGGGGCTCATCGGCGGGGCCGCGAGCGCGATGCAACTGGCTCAGACGGGCCTGTCGCTGCTGGGCAAGACGCCCGAGTCGATTGCCGACGCGATCAACAGCGCGACCGGCGGACGGTCGCTGCTGACGCAGGACTACCGCTACATCACGATCGAGACCCCGCTGGGCAAGGATGTGCTGCTGGTGAGCGCCCTGGTGGCCGACGAGTACGTCAACCAGTTGCCCGGCATCCACCTCGACCTGCTGTCGCACCGGAACAATATCGCTTTCGAAGAGATCGTCGGTCAGCGCGTCAAGATCACGCTCGATCCGCAAAGCCGCAATTTCACGCTCGCCAAGATCGTTGCCGGTTCCAGTGCCGGCGAGCGCCGGTATTTCGATGGCTACGTCGCGTCGTTCGGGCGCGTGGGCGCTTCCGGCTCGGTCACACGCTATGAGATGACGGTGGTGCCGTGGTTCTGGTTTTTGACCCGTTCCACGGACTGCCGGATCTTTCAGAACCAGACCGCGCAGGACATTCTCGGCGCGATCTTCCAGGAGATGGGGTTCCCGGATTTCGAGTTCGATATCCGGGGTGCCCGGCCGCCGCTGGAATACATCGTCATGTACGACGAGTCGTACTACAACTTTTGCGCGCGGCTGATGGAGCAGGAAGGGCTGATCTGGACCTTCCGCTACGAAGAGAACAAGCACGTGCTGGTGATCGGCGACACCAATTCGATGTTCCGCACGATCGAAAGTCTCAAGGCGGTTCCGTACTACGCCGACAGCGCTGCGAGCCAAGCCAACGGCATCGACCGCTGGGACGAGGCATTCAATTTCCGTGTCGGCAGGATCACCTTCCGCGATTTCAACTACAACCAGCCGTCGTCGCCGCTGATGCACGTGGAGGCGCCGAGCACCCTCAAGCACCCGAGGATCCATTCCACGGAGCGCTACCAGTTCCACTCGCTCTATGACCGGGGCGAGGACGGACACCGCTACGCCAACTATGCGATGGAGGCCGAAGAGGCCCAGGCGCGGCGTTTCAACGGCACCAGCTTTGCCCAGGCCATGACCACGAACGGCCGCTTCACGCTGGTCAACCATCCGTCGTCGGCCTACAACGGCAAGGCCTTCGTCCTGCTGCACGTGCGCCACGAGGCGGTGAACGACTACACCCGGCAGAACGCCGAGATGCCGTACCGCAACGCCTTCACGTGCCTGCCGTTCGACATCCCGTTCCGTTCCGAACGGCGCACGCCCAAGCCGTACATGCACGGCACGCAGTCGGCCATCGTGGTGGGGCCGAAAGGCGAGGAGATCCATACCGACGGCAGCCGCGTCAAGCTGCACTTCCCGTGGGACCGGCGCGGCAAGCGCGATGGCTCGGATTCGATGTGGGTCCGCGTATCGCAGCCGTGGGCGGGCAACGGTTGGGGCGGTTCGGCGATTCCGCGGATCGGGCAGGAGGTGGTCGTCGCCTTCAACCAGGGCGACCCCGACAACCCCGTGGTGGTGGGGCGCGTCTTCAATGGCGAGTCGGGCAATCCGTATCACGGCTCCAGCGGCCAGACCATGGGGATCAAGAGCCAGACGCACAAGGGGCAAGGGTCCAACGAGCTGCGCTTCTCGGATGCGAACGGCGCGGAAGAGCTGTTCCTGCACGCGCAGAAGGACATGAACACCGTGGTCCAGGACACGCAGACCACGCAGGTGCTCAAGGGCGACCGGCTCATCGGCGTGGCCCAGGGGCACCACCAGACCACGGTGTCGACGGGCAACCTGACGGACATCGTCACCAAGGGCCACACGACGCAGCAGACGCCCGAAGGCGTGCACACCATCGAGACCAAGGAGCTGTGGATCAAGGTGGGCGGCGACGGCGGCACGCAGATCCACATGACGGCCGATGCCGTGCAGATCATCAAGGGCGGCTCGATCATCCACATCGACGACAAGCACATCGTCGTCAATGCCACCCGTACCGACCTCAACCCGGAAGGCTGACGCAGGCGTCGGCCGGCGTCGCACGCGCATTCCACGCGAACAGCATCATGCATAACGACACCGATCGGATTCACTTCCACGAAGGCAGCATTGCGCTGCCGCCCGGTTTCGAAGACCGGACCACCAATCTCTTCGTGCCGGCCGACCCGGCCACCCAGCCGAACCTGAGCGTCGCACGCGATTGGCTCAAGGATGGCGAAGCGCTGGCGGCCTATGTCGACCGCCAGCTTGGCGTGCTCAAGGCCCGCATGCCGGGGCACCGGCTGCTGTCGAGGCAGGCCGAACAGCTCGGCCCCGACGCGCGCGGGCTGGACGGCGAGCGCATCGACGCAACGTACCGAAGCGGCAGCCAGACCATCCGCCAGCGCCAGGCTGTGTTTGTCGTGGCACCGCGACGGGCGCTGATCTTTACGGCATCGAGCCCGGCCGCGCTCGACGAGGCCTTCGAGGCGTTCTGGCGTGCATGGCTCGGCGGCTACCGATCGCCGGACAGCTCCCCGAACAACCCGGACTGAGAGGCAAAGACACCATGTTCGAAGCCGCCCGCGTGACGGACCCGATCGAACACACCAGCGCACTGACGGGATTCCTGATCGGTGCGGTGCTGGGTGTTGCACTGATTGCCGCCGTCGCCTTTGCGACGTTCACCTGTGGGTTCGGCGTGGCGCTGCTGGCCGGCCTGGCTGCCGGCGTGGGGGCGAGCGCGATCCTCGGGTTAGGGGAGGCGATCGGCAAGAGCCGATGGTTTACGTCGACGACCGGGACGATCCTCACCGGTTCGACCAACGTCTTTGTCAACGGCAAGCTGGCGGCGTTCGCCACGGCCAGCACGGTGGCGTGCAGCAAGCACAGTCCGGTGCCGCTCATCGCGCAGGGGTCGGGCGGCGTTTTCATCAACAGCAAGCCGGCGGCCCGCAAGGGTGACAAGATCACCTGCGGCGCCGCCGTTGCGGACGGTTCGTCCAATGTGTTCATGGGCGGCGGTACGCAGACGTATCTGCCGTATGACGACGAGGTGCCGCCGTGGCTGCGCACCACGGTCGACTGGGCGTTTGCGCTCGCCGGCCTGGTCGGCGGCCTGGCCGGGCTGGTCAAGGCGGCGGGCGGCCTGTCGCGCGCGGTGTTGCCGTGCGCGGCCAAGTTCATCGGCGGCTACGTCATTGGCGAGGCGGTCGGCCGCTACGTGGCTGCGCCCGTGGTCAGCCGGGTGATGGGCGGCCTGTTCGGCCACCCCGTCGACGTGACGACCGGCCGCAAAGTCTTGCTGGCCGACGACGAAACCGACGCGATCGTGCCAAGCCCGATGCCGCTCGTCTGCCGCCGCTTCTACGCGAGCAATCTTGACCGTGCCGGCACGCTCGGCCGCGGCTGGGTGCTGCCGTGGGACCTGCGGCTGCACCGCCGCGACGGCCGGCTCTGGTACACCGACGCGCAAGGCCGGGAGAGCGGCTTTCCGCTGGTGGCGCCCGGCCAGATGGCCTTCAGCGACACCGAGCAGCGCTACCTGACCTGCACGCCGGACGGGCGCTACGTCCTGCACGACCTGAGCGAAACCTATTACGACTTCGGCCGGCTCGATGGCGATGGGGTTGCGTGGGTGCGGCGCATCGAGGATCAGGCCGGCCAGTGGCAGGACTACGCGCGCGACGGCGAGGGCCGCGTGCGCGAGATCCTGACGAGCGGCGGGGTGCGGGTCGTGCTCGACTACGAACCGCTGCACGGCCGCCTCGCCACCATCGCGACCGTGCGCGAGCTCGTGCGCCAGGTGCTGGTCGCGTATGGCTATGACGACGCGGGCCAACTGGCGTCGGTCACGGACGCGAACGGGATCGTCGTGCGGCGCTTCAGCTACGCGGACGGGCGGATGACGCGCCACGTGAACGCGCTCGGCTTCACGTGCAGCTATGAATGGGCGGAGGTCGCCGGTGCGCCGCGCGTGGTGGCGACGCACACCAGTGACGGCGAGCACTGGACGTTCGGTTACGACATCGAAGCGCGCGAGAGCTGGACCCGCCACGAAGACGGCCGCACCGCGCGCTGGCGCTACGACGAGCGGTTCCAGGTCGTGGCGTGCACGGACCTGGACGGCGGGCACTACGCCATCGACTACAACGCCGCCGGCATGCCGGTGTCGGTGCAACTGCCCGGCGACCGGCGCATCGCCTTCGACTACGACGAGGCGGGCCGGATCGTGCACGAGACCGATCCGCTCGGGCGCGTCACGCGCACGCGCTACGACGGCAATAGCCTGCGCCCGGCGCAGGTGACGCTGCCCGACGGCTCCAACTGGCAATCGGCCTACGACCGGCAGGGGCGCCTGCTCGGCACGCTCGATCCGCTGGGCCGGACCGAGCGCTACGAATACCCGGACGGCCTGACCGCGCTGCCCGCTGCGCAGATCGACGCACGGGGCGGGCGCAAGACGCTCGAATGGAACCTGCGCGGCCAACTGGTCGCCTACACGGACTGCTCGAGCAAGACCACGCACTACGAGTACGACGAAGCCGGCCAGTTGACCGGGATCGTCAATGCCCTGGGCGAGCGGACCGGCTACGCGCGGCGGCCGACCGGCGAGGTGCTGGCGGTTGCCCTGCCGGACGGCAGCGCGGAGACCTTCGAATACGACGCCGCCGGCCTGCCGGTGACGCACACCGGCATGGGCGCGCGGGTGCGCCGCTGGACACGCAACGCGCGCGGGCAAGTGCTGGAAGCCATCGACCCGGCCGGCCGTGCGCTGCGGTATCGCTACGACAGCGAGGGGCGCCTGACGGAACTGGCGGCGGCCACCGGTGCGCGGTACGCCTTCGGCTACGACGCGGCCGGCCGGCTCCAGTCGGAGACCCGCCCGGATGGCGTGGTGCGCCGGTTCTGCTACGGTGCGGCGGGCGAGCTGGCCGAGATCGAAACCACCGGAGCCCCGGACGCGGCGGCCGACCGTACGACCCGGCCGCCGCAGACCGCCGCCGCGCCAACGCGCACCGCACGCTTCGAGCGCGACGCGCTGGGCGACCTGCTTGCGCAGCACACGGCGACGGAAGCGACGCACTACACGCGCGATCCGCTCGGCCGGCTGCTGTCGGTCGAGCGCATCCCGACGCAGGCGGGTCTGGCGCTCGGCATCGAGCCGGATACGGTGGCCTTCGACTACGACAAGGCGGGCCGGCTGGTGGCCGAGCATGGCACCAACGGCACGGTCCGCTACACACTCGACGCGCTCGACAACATCGAAGCGCTCGACCTGCCGCACGGCCCGTCGCTGCGTACCCTGCGCTACGGCTCGGGCCACGTGCACCAGGTCCGCAGCGGCGAGCAGGTGGTGAGCGACATCGAGCGCGACGACCTGCACCGCGAGGTGCAGCGCACGCAGGGGCGGCTGGTGCAGCGTACCGGCTACGACACGCTCGGGCGCCAGGTGTGGCAATCGTCGGACCTGCTGCGCTCGATCCTGGAGCCCGAGCGGGGCCGGCTGTGGCGCAGCTACCGCTACGACGCATCGGGCGAACTGGCCGAGCGGCGCGATAGCGTGCGCGGCAGCGTCCGGTACCGCTACGACCCGGCGGGCCAACTGCTGCAACAGGCGCGGCTTGCAGACAACAGCGTCGAAACCTTCGCGTGGGATGCCGCGGGCAACCTGCTCGACGAGACCGAGCGCAGCAGCCGTGGCCATATCGAAGGCAACCGGCTGCGGATGTGGCAGGACATGCGCTTCGAATACGACGCGTGGGGCAACCTGTCGGCCAAGCGCAAGGGGGCGAACCAGATCCAGCGCTTCACCTACGACGGGCAGGACCGCCTGCTGGCGGTGCGCACGCAGACCCTGCGCGGCGTGACCGAAACGCGCTTCACCTACGACCCGCTCGGCCGGCGGATCGCCAAGCACGAAACGCAGACGGAAACCGTGGGCATGAAGCACGCACCACGGACATGGCGCTTCGTATGGCAAGGGCTGCGGCTCGCACAGGAAATCCGCGAGACGGGCACGAGCAGCTACGTCTACAGCCCGGACGCGCCCTATACGCCGGCAGCCCGGGTCGACGCCCTGATCGCGGAGGCCATCGCATCAGCGGCAATCGACACGGCCAAGCGGGGGGCGCAGATCTACCACTTCCACACCGATCTCGTCGGGGCACCGCTGGAGGTGACCGACGAGGCGGGTGATCTGGTGTGGGCGGGGCGCTATGGCGCCTGGGGCAAGGTCGAGCGTGGCGAGGACAGCCGACTGACGCCGCGCATCGAGCAGCCGCTGCGGTATGCGGGGCAGTATGCGGATGAGGGGACTGGGCTGCACTACAACACGTTCCGGTATTACGATCCGGATGTGGGGAGGTTTATCAACCAGGACCCGATTGGGCTGATGGGTGGGGAAAATCTCTACGCCTATGCGCCGAATCCACTGACTTGGATGGATCCTTGGGGTTGGGCGGTTGATCGATTCCCATCATGGATGAATACGACCCAGGGATATCAGAGACAGCACCTCATCCCATTCTCATTAAAGGATCACCCATTCTTTGTTCGCACTGGCATGGATATCAATGGAGCGTCGAATATGATGCGCCTTCCGGTTGCGAAGGGTATCGACCCAAATCCAAATCTCGGCTTGCATCGTGGTTGGACTGCAGAGCACGCTGCTTACAATAGAGCAGTTGGAGCGGAACTTGATGCTCTTGAGCGTCAGGCGGTCAAGCAAAAATGGGATTATCGGCGTGCGCAGCAAGAATTGCTGAATTTGCAGCAGGAAAGAAGATCTGGGTTTAAGACGGGTAAATACACTTGTGCGTAAGGAGGTGTTAATTGGAAGTCTATGGACTCGAAAGCCCGATTTCATCGGAGGGCGATATTTTTGTCCTGCCGGACAACAAGGGAAGGCTTGCTGCATTTTTCATTTGGAATGAAGGTGACGGAAAATTTCTTCAATTTTCAAAAATTCGCGCTCAGGCGCAGGAGCGCGTGAGGTTAAATGATGTTCGATCCGCGGATTACCTGCGGGCCAATATTGGAATACCAATTTTTTCAGCGAAGGCGAAGGATTTTCTCAATCATATAATTCCGAACGATTTGAAATTCTATGAGTGCGAGATTTCCTGCGAAGGGACGGAAGAAATATTTTTCCTCTGTAAGGTTATGAAGCATCTGCCATTGGTGGATAGGCAGCAATCTTCATTTCGTACCCTCTCCGGAGGCGAGCAAATCCTGACCAATGCCGTTTATCGGATTGACCTCGATGAGGAATTTTATATCGCACGCGACACGGAGTTCTGCGAGCGACTTGTCGTTTCAGAAAAATTTGTTGATCTTTGTCGATCGGAGCGGCTTCACATTGAATTCGTTGATCCAGTGTAGTGGGGGCATTATTGATTCGGTATGAATGGACTTGAAATTTCGGTTTGCGCCCTGATGTCGGAGAGATGGAAACGACCGACATGAGAACGCTGTCGCCAGAGGCGAGGCACGAGAGGCGAGTTCAGGTAATCCGGCTGCGTCGCGCAGGGCGCACGTACGAGGAAATCGCTGAGTTGACCGGGCTGAGCCGCACGGGCGTGTTCGACATCTGCAAGCGGCACCAGGCATTGGGAGCGAAGGGTCTGCGCGCCGCGCCGGGAGGACGCAAGCCAGGTCAGGGGCGGTCGTTGGACGTGACGCAGGAACTCTTGGTGCGCCAACTGATTGCCGACAAGACACCGGACCAGCTCAAGATGCCCTACGCGCTGTGGACACGCGCGGCGGTGGGCCAACTGATTGAGCAGTGTTTCGGCATTCGGCTGGCGGTACGCACGGTGGGGCTGTACCTGTCGCGCTGGGGCTTCACGCCGCAAAAGCCGATGCGCAAGGCATACGAGCAGTCGCCTGCGGCGGTGAAGAAATGGCTCGAACACGACTACCCAGTCATTGCTGCGCGGGCCAAAGCCGAAGGCGCCGAGATTCACTGGGGCGACGAGAGCGGGCTGCGCAGCGACGACGTGCGCGGGCGCAGCTATGCCCCCAGGGGGCTCGCGTGAGCAACAAGCGGCACGGCTTGTCGGTGATCTCCACCGTCACCAACAAGGGCGAGATGCGTTGGAAGATCTTCGATGGCGCGCTCAATGCCGACATCCTGATCGACTTCATGCAACGGCTCATTCGCGGGGCCAAGAAGAAGATCTTCCTCGTGCTGGAGAACCTGCGCGTGCATCACGCCAAGCCGGTCAAGGAGTGGCTGCAAGCCAACAAGGAACGCATCGAAGTGTTCTACCTGCCCAGCTACAGCCCCGAGCTCAACCCGGATGAGATGCTCAATGCCGACCTGAAGCAGGCTGTCACCAAGCTCGCGCCGGCACGAACCAAGCTGCAGTTGGTCAAGGCAACTTCCAGCCATCTGCGAAGCGTGCAGCGGCAACCCGCACGCGTCAGAAAATACTTTGAGCATGAGCCTATCCGCTATGCGGCTTGATTCAAGTGCATTGATGCCGGATCAATAATAGGAAGTTCACAAGGGGAAGCCCAGGCAGACCAGTGATTACTGGACCGCTCACGAACTTACCGATAGATGAGTTCAGTCTCGTTGGGGCGTCAACCAGCCATGTTCGCGATACCAGGCGATCGTGTCGCGGAGCGTCTCCTCGACAGGGCTGAACCTCACCCCCAGTTCGCACTCGGTCTTGGCATGACTGAAACGGGTGCGGTCCGCTTCCTTGGCCATCAGTCGCACGGTGGCGAGACTGAGTAGTATCGGTTTGCCGGTGATCCTGGCGTACAACTCCTGCATGCCGGCTAGTGCATACAATGCCGGCATCGGCAATGAACGCTTTGGTGTGGTTACGCCAGCGATTCGGCCGAGCATTGGGATCAGCTCCTGCATCGTCATGTGGCGCCCCGCCGCGAGATAGCGCTCCCCGCGACGACCCCGCTCCGCGGCGGCGATCTGTGTGCGAGCGACGTCACGAGCGTCGACGACCGAAAAACTGCCAGGCACCAGCCCAGGCAATTTGCCAAGCACCGTATCGAGCGCCACCTGCCCCGCCGACGTCGGGCCGATGTCGCCGGGTCCCCACATCCATCCCGGCAAGACAAAGACCGCCTGCATATCCGGATGACTGTCGAGGAAATGCCGAATCTGCCGATCCGCCAGGATCTTGCTTCGGTAGTAGTCGTCGGCGCCCGCCGGGTCGCGCTCATTCGTCTCATCGAGCACCGCCCCCCGAGCTCCGGTCAGCACCGCAATCGACGAGGTCTGCACGAAGTTGCGAACCCCTGCGGCATAGGCGTGCTCAATGAGCGAGGCGGTTCCATCGACGTTGATGCGCTTGAGTGCGTCCCAGTGACGGCCACCCTTGTAGTTGTCGCGAAAGAAGGCGGCGGTATGAAACACCACGTCGCAGTGTCGCATTGCCAACGAGAACGCGGCGACATCCGTCATGTCGCCGCTCACAAACTCGACGCCTCGAAGGCTGCCGAACTGCTGCTGCGCTTTTTCCTGTGACCGTACCAATGCCTTGACGGCGATGCCGTGGCCGACCAGCTCACGCACAAGGTTGTTGCCCAGGAGCCCGGTGGCTCCGGTGACGAAAGCAGTCTGTAGACGCATGGATGGTCTCGATGTCAGATGATTTGCAGATATCGATCGATATCTGGAAATTGCATCATATCAGTTGAATTTAAAAATTCAACTGATATTCTGTCTCGCATGAACCAACAGACAAAACGACAGCGGCTAAGCCGCGAGGAAAGCAAGTCGCAAACGCGTGAACATCTTCTGGATGCGGCGCGACGGCTGTTCGTCCGTGAAGGTTTCGGCGGGGCCTCGCTCCGGGACATCGCGCAGGAGGCCGGCTATTCGCAAGGTGCCTTCTATTCGAACTTCCCCAGTAAAGAGGCCATTCTTCTGGAGTTGCTGCGGCGGCACATGGAGGCAGAGGCCCGGCAACTCACCGCGGTGCTTGACGCTGCCGATGCCCCCCCTGGTGATGTGCTGGCGGGTCTGGAAGCATGGGCTATCACGTTGGATCAGGACACCGACTGGTCCGTGTTGGCCGTGGAGCTTCAGTTGCAGGCTAACCGGAGCGCAGCGTTCGCTGCAGAGTACCGAGTGGTATGGGAAAAACATCAAAGCGAGCTCGCCCACTTTGTGGCGCAGTTGTTTAGCCGACTGGCACTGCTCCCTCCCGCAGAGCCTTTGCAACTGGCAGCCAGTTTCATGGCTCTCGCACATGGGTTGGCGCTGCAACGCATCACCACCGGGCAAGGTCCGGCGGGTCAGATGATCATGGTGTTTCTGCGCGGCCTTTTGGCGAGCGCGGCTCGCACACAGACCTGACCATGCAGTGACCGACGAGTTCATCAGGCTCGCCGCCGCGCAACGTGTCAAAGGCGGAAAGGCGAGCAAAATGCAGACGAAGAGCGGGAACACAATCGGTCGCCAACGCGATGAAAAATGCCCATAGGCGATTTGCTACGTGGCGGCGCTGGAAGGCTCAGCCAACTCACTGCGGGGGGCAGCGGCCTTTACGCGCTACGCGATCCCGTCGGCCTGAGTTCCCCTTCCCAGGGCTGCGCGCACATGTCGAGAACATGGTCGCCCTCGACAGTCTTAGCGTAGAGGCTGTCTCGGATCACTTGCCCGATGGCCAGGCGGCAAAAGGTTTCGACGCCGCACGCGGCAGTGGATGGCACGTCTGACTCACTCGCCAACACCCTGAAGGACCTTCTCCCTTCGCCCACGAAACTGGTGAACTGCACGCAGTTCGGGTGCTCAGGGTCAGTAAAGCCAACCGTGATGGAGTACGCCATGCCTCTAGACGTTCCGGGAAGCGTACAGAGGAAGCTCGTCTTGCAGGATGTGTGCATCATCATCTTGTGTCCAGGCTGGCCACTCGCGCAGCACGTCTATCCGATTTCAAGATTGACTCGAAGGCACCAACACCGGGAAACACGTCGAGCCAACTACAAAGAGGCCACGGACTCGCCCGGCACCAGACCATTGATGATGTCTTCGCCGAACTTCAGCGCACCTCGTCTCGCCGTGCCGATATTCTCCCAGGAGGCAAATGCCACGCGAAAAACGCGTGAGTGCTCGGTTCCAGGCTGATGGCCTTCGAGGCAGATCACCACGGACGCATTGAAGGTGCGGTCGGGCCGCTTTTTCGGCCCAGACGGGACGGGCTCGGTCTTGTACACGAGCGGATAAAGGTCGAAACCTTTGTATGTGGCTGACGGGCTTGCGTTCATGAATGACTCCAACCGATAGTAGGTATTTCCGAAGCCCCTGCAGGGCATCGATGGTCCTACTTGATGCGGCCATATCATTGATGGGCCCAGGATGCTATGCATCCACCCCAAGGCGATCGACGGTGATCGCAATCATCTGGCCGCCCAGACCTGCCTCGGCATGCATGCCCAAGCGCGCCCGTAGAAAGCGATCAAGCACGCGCTGCAACTGACATAAGTCTTGCCGATCTGCGAGCAACAACTGATCCGTTACATCCTGCGTGAATGCGATCCTCAGCGTTCTTGCCTGCCAGATCCGGCTGCCAAGCTCAGGTATCTGCCAGTTGGCCTCCAGCACGCGCGGCCCGGTGCTCCAGGTCCGTACATCTTGCCCGG
Source organism: Ralstonia solanacearum K60 (assembly GCF_002251695.1). Classification (NCBI taxonomy): domain Bacteria; kingdom Pseudomonadati; phylum Pseudomonadota; class Betaproteobacteria; order Burkholderiales; family Burkholderiaceae; genus Ralstonia; species Ralstonia solanacearum. The sequence continues at coordinate 1,644,484 of NZ_NCTK01000002.1, read as the reverse complement.
TAATTTCGTCCAGCACTGGCTTAGCAAACGCGACAAGATCGAGCATCACAAACCTCCACGACACGCCTTGCGAGTGGGGCCCTCGGCGGCAAGCGGCCATGGGCGGGACTGGCGAGGATGACAGGCTGGATAGCTCGATCAAACGTGGGGAGGCGCCAGCCGACGCGTTGATCATGGGTGCGGGTCGAAATTTTCTTGCGCCGAGGGCCCATGATTCGCCCCACTGTTGTCAGTGCCCACTCTACTCCGATATGCGCACTGCGGTGTCACTATCTTCCGAAGCACTGCGCAACACGTTTTCCGCGCTCAGTGACAGGGGCGTGTCGAAGCGGCCTGGGAAGCCCGCTCGACCGTTGAGCCCCCCTTGTGTGCGGGCCAAAAAGGACAGCTGCAGTGGCTACACGGGATGTCGGCCGCGACTACCGCGGTATGCGGCAGACAAAAAAACCCCGCGTGGCGGGGTTTCTTCCTGGCAGGCGAGATCGATCAGATCAGCTCGATCTTGGTAGCGTTCGGGCCCTTCTGGCCCATGCCTACAACATAACGAACCTTCTGCCCCTCCTGGAGAGACTTGAATCCACTGCCCTGGATTTCTGAGAAGTGAGCGAACAGATCGTTGCCGCCCGCGTCAGGGGTGATGAAGCCGAAGCCCTTGGAGTCGTTGAACCACTTTACCGTACCGGTTTCCATGTTGGATTCCTCAAAAGTTCTAGATGAGCTCGTGCTCACCAGGCATGACAATCAAGGAAGGAACAGGGAGCAAAGGAAGTGGCGCTTGGCGTGACAATCCAGAACATCGGAGTAACTGCTTGAAGATCCTGCATGGCGGGTTGTACCGATATGACGGCGTCGTGTCAACGAATAGCGATGCGAAAGCCCGATTCGATCCATTGACATGACTGCCAGCGCTCTTCGCCGCCCGTCAATGTCGCCTATAGATATCCGCGGCCGCATACCCCGCAGGGCGGCATCCTTACGATGAGTGACGTCAAGCGCGCGATGGCCATGCACGACACCGAATCATTCCGGCTCGCATCGAGCAGTGACTGGGAGAAACTGCTACCATGCGGCATCTTTGCCCGCTCATCGAATCGATCGGGTCGGGTGCCGAACACGAAGACGCTACACAGCGCCGCCGGCCACCCGTTGGGCGTACACCCGAATCATCCTGGGCCGCGCAGCCCATCACCTATCTGACCGGCGGCTTGTCCGCTCCGTATCCGGCACGCATGTACCAGGCGTGCCAGCCTACGCAAGTACGGTCACCTCGCCGCCAATCGCTTGCGCCATGCGCCTGTACGCATGATGAGAAGGCATTGGCTTTACCCATCGTGGCGTACGTCATCAGCAGGAAGCGGTTTGCATACCCGCACCACGCCTGCCTTAGGCGTTCGCCCGAAACATTGCAGCGTATTGAACCAAGTCGACTCCCCATACACGGTGTCCGTGTACCCGATTGAACAAGAACCAGGCGTCTGGTTTGCCACCTACCTCATCAGTGAGTACAGGGACGGCACGGAGCGCATCCTCGCCAACGTCTCGATGCGCCCTGACGTACATCGCACGGAAGCACTCGCAAGAATTGCGGCCCGAAGCGCAGGCAGCGCTGCCATCGCGCGTCTCGCCTCCAGGCAAGTCAGTAGCCACCCGCGACCCCATGGCGCGCCCCATAGCGCCGCGACAGGAGCACAACTTGGCTAAAGAGGAACTCGTGGAATTCGGCGGTCACGTTGCCGAAGTGCTGCCCGACAATCGCTTTCGCGTCGTCCTGGAGAATGGCACCCAGGTCTGGGCCTATTCATCGGGCCGCATGAGGAAGCACCGCATACGCATCCTCGCCGGCGACCGGGTCACGCTGGAAATGTCACCCTATGATCTGACGAAAGGTCGGATCAACTACCGCCACAAGAACTGAGCCTCGCAAGCCGCCCGGCGTGACTTGCACGCTTGCTGCAACGGCACCAGTTCCCCCAAATTCAAGGAAAGGGAAATCACCATGTCTGTTTGAATGGGAAGAGCTACATCTGACGCCCGAGGGCTGGAAGGAAGGCAGCTACCGGCACGAGCCAGGCGCCGCAGTCGTCGTCGCACCGCCGCCCAATGAAGTACTGACGGTGCGCCGGCATGTGGCGGCTGTTTATGGCGGCCCGTCACGCGTCACGGAGGACCGCACACCGCGCACGGATGACATGAACCAGATCGAGCAACTGCTGTTGAAGTATGGTGCTCCCGTCTTTGGCGTCTAGTCTGGGGATAGCGCGGCTGAACGCATCCTTACCTAACGCTGCGGCTCATCACAAAGCCAGCGCACTGCAGTGGGCCCACGTCATTTGAGAGGGATTGGCATGACACTCTGCTCGGCTTGCCTTGCTATCGAAGTCCATAGACGCGGTGCGCCAGGCCATGCTTTGCTAAGAATCACCGACACGCAACGCATCAAATCATCCAAGGCGGTTGCCTTCACGGTGAGCACGTTCGCATGCCGCACCTGCGGTGCGCACTGGATCTACCGCGACGAGAAGAATGTAGACAACCAAGGGTGGTCGCTTGAGCAATAGGAGCCGTCGCGGCCGAAGAACAGCGGATTGGAGCCATCACGGTCTGCCCACCCTGTCATGCAGGGCGACGAGCGATGCGATCCAATCGGCGACATCATCGGAGGCGCGCCTCGGGCAGCCTGCGCCCCCATCATCCCATGCAGCATCAGGCTGGTGAGCTGTGTGCGATCGAAGCATCGAATGACTGCTCTGATCTGACTTCGGTCATTTCCGAACGGCAGCGCAATCGTCCTCGGAGGGGCGGGTAGCGCCCATTGCCCGGACTGGATCTCCCTTCAATCGAAAGGAGATTGTCATGAGCACATTCACCGACACATGCCCGTCACGGGTACCGTGGAACAAAGGAAGATTGACCGGCCAGAAGCCGCCGCTGCTTCGCACTTGCGAAAGCCGCCATTTTGCAAACTGGCATTGGATGGGCTCCGCCTGCGCTTAAATGCGCCTGGGATGCGCAAGTCGACTATCCGCGGGCGCCATTGGAAGTTGTGACACAACCACGCTCACACAGCGCATTTGGCGCGATACGGAGTAGACGTCGAGCGACGCACCAGTGTCCGTCGGCCCAGGGCTGTCACCGGAGCGTGCGACGACGATTGACTACCCGCCCGGCTAGATCCGGGTCCGCTGCAGGGCAAGCGCCGACGGTAATATATGATCGCTCCGTCCACCTAATGGAAATACCGCGATGCAAGTGCTGGTTGACGCAGACGCCTGCCCGGCTGTCATCAAGGACATGCTATTTCGGGCCGCGCGTCGCGCCGAAGTCTGCGTGACGCTCGTCGCGAACCGGCATTTGCGCACGCCGCCTTCGCGCTATATCAAGGCACTGCAAGTGCCGGCAGGCTTCGACGCCGCCGATGCCCGCATCGTCGAACTGGTCGCGGCCGGCGACTTAGTGATTACCGCGGACATACCGCTTGCCGCTGCTACGCTCGACAAGGGTGCGTATGCGCTCGACCCGCGTGGAAACTGGTTTAGCCGTGAGAATATCGAGGAACGCCTGACGATGCGTGCGGTGATGGAACAACTGCGCAGCACGGGCGTCGATACGGGCGGTCCGGCGCCATACAGCCCGCGCGACTGCAAGACGTTCGCGGGACAATTGGATCGGTTTCTCGCGCGCCATCGCGCGCCGCCAAGCGCAGCCGTTTGACGACTGCAAGCCGCAGCACCGCAAGAGCGGGTCGGATCGGATAGCGTCCATTGACCGCAGAGCAGTTCAGCTGCTGCTCGGTCATACAGAGCTTGTGACACCACCTCGTGGTATCCCAGCATCGCATGTTCGGCAGCGTCTACCCGGCCTTTTCGGCTCACCCGAGTCGCGAGTTTGGCTTTTCCCGCTATGCATTGGAGACCCGTGCCCATGAACCTCACCGTTAGCGAACTCGAACGAATCAGCACCGTTACGTTGCAGCACTACAACGCGCATGCGGAAGATTTCCGGGAAGGCACGAGCGACCACGACGTCACGCAGAACATCGACGCGCTACTGCGTCATATCGTCGTCGAGCCGCCTTTTGCGATCCTCGATGTTGGTTGCGGGCCGGGACGAGATCTCAAGGCCTTCACCTCGCTGGGCCACCGCGCGGTCGGCCTCGATGGTGCCGAACGCTTCGTTGCAATGGCGCGCGACGAGACCGGCTGCGAGGTGTGGCAGCAGGATTTTCTACGCCTCGATTTGCCGGTCGCACGCTTTGACGGCGTTTTCGCCAACGCCTCCCTGTTCCATGTCCCGAGTCAAGATTTGCCGCGCGTTCTGCGGCAATTGCACTCGACGCTGAAGCCCGGTGGCGTGCTATTCAGCTCCAATCCGCGCGGCGCGAATCAGGAAGGCTGGAGCCACGGCCGCTACGGCGCTTTCCACGATCTCGAAGCATGGCGACGATACATGGCGGATGCGGGATTCCTCGAACTCGAGCACTATTACCGGCCCGCCGGCTTGCCGCGCGAGCAACAGCCTTGGCTCGCCAGCGTGTGGCGAAAGCCGGCCGCCTGAAGTGCCCGGCCGTGCAAATGGACACAGCGCCCGCTCCCATTGCGCCAAAGCCTTCACCAATACCGGACAGCGCGTGCAAGCGGCGACCTGTTCTGAGCCCGCTCATAAGGCTAACCAAGGCCAATTCTTTCCCAACATTCCCGAACGGCGTCATCCTCGTAGTGCTGTGGGTCTACACCTAGTCGTCCATATGCATGTCCAGCCCGACCAGCTTCCACGACAGCAGACCATCACGCTTGAAAATGAATTTGCCTTGCTCCGTATCGCCCTGCTTGGCAGTTGCAGTGAAGGTGGACCAATTCTTGTACCGTATCGAGTAGTCCGGCCTTTGGCCACCATCCTCATGGTTGTCGCGCGAAGCGGCGGATTGCGGCGTGCCTGAATCGGCACCGCTTGATTGGGGAGGCAACTGCCCGAGCAGTACACCGGAAGCCGAGGTTCTGCCACGCGCCATCATCCCCATCACACTCTCGGGCGACACCAGTGCGTCCACCATCTGGTTGATGACGCCCGTGCCGATAGCCATGCCGAGGTTGGCGAACAGATTGTCCTGGGCCTCCCCCGCACCCCCGAGCTTTTTGCGCATCGACGCCGCGAGCTGCGACTGGATGCTGTCTTGCACTGCGGGAAAGTTGACGTAGGAGGAGAATGCCCCCACGTCTTTCGCGTCGATGGCTGCGCGCATCTGGTGGAGGGTCCAGTAGGGACTCGCGTAGCTCGCGAGCGCCCCAGCGGCGACCAACACGCCGGCGGCAGCGGTGGCGATTTTGCTGTTCATCTCTTCCTTCTGGGCTTCTCGAGAATGATGAAAGCGATGCGGCTGGTGGGGGCGTAATGCGCCTCCAGGGCAACTGAAAAGCAAACGTTCCACAAAGAATCAGAGCTGTCCAGCCGATCATCGCATCGAATCGACCGCGGAATCAACAAAACAAGGACAAACTCGGAGACGATCGACTGTGCTGCGAATCAATGGGCGTTTCCACACAGCCTCGGTCGGGAGTAGCCGGCCGCCCAGGCATGCTGCCACCCAGCATGCCCTCACCCAAACACGACCCGAAATCCTATGGTACGGTTGCCAAGATATCGCTCGTGGCCATCCATCAACTGTTGCTGCACGGGCGGCGCCTATGTGCTGTTAGGGGGAGTGACGCACCGTGAGTAAGGCGAAACAGGACGCGCGGCGCACGCCTCGAACTGAGAAGGTTGCCATCAGCAGGGCTCTACGCCTGAGCGTGCCTGCAGAGGCCAGACCCGCGCCGGTGAGCAGGAAAGACTGGCTGCGGCAGAGGAAAGCGCAACTGCAGACGGCCCGTGCCGCGGCCAAGCAAAGGCGCGATCAACTCAAGGCCGAAATCATGTCGGCCGCGCAGGATGTTGCCCGAGAGGAACGCGTTGCCGCACGGCTCGAAGCGGAACGCCTGAAGGCGGAAGCCAGGACCGCAAGCGTTCACGCAAGAGAAGACGCACGCGCTGCCGCCAAGTTCGAGCGCAGCAAGCCCGCCCGCTCGACGTCCAAACGAAAGGCGCTTGGCACGGGGAAACACAAACTGATCTCGTACGCTGATTGGCTGCGGATGCGTGGGTGATCGGGCGGAGGCTCGACGAGTTGGACCGGACGACCGTGTCTGCACCCCCTCATTGACTTCCTGGTTGCGCGTCTCAAAAGGTCGGCCGCACGACCGGCGGCTGTTTGTCGTCGGATTCGACGGAATCCATTGCGTGCCACACCAAATTTCCTATGCTAAGCGCAGGTGCAGTGCGGGGCCTTCGGACGGCGATGAACCCATCAAGACCGGCAGCCATGCACCGCCACCGCCATCGCCCATGCTTGCGGAGGGTGCCGGATGCCTGCGCGCTCACACCTGACGACCGTCATCGCACTCACGACCGTTCTTGCCGGATGCGGTACGACGCCGGTGGGCAACCCGGAGTTGCTGGCGTTCTTGAAGGACGGCTCGACGACGCGCGAGGATGTCTACCTGCAATTGGCCGAACCCAGCGCCACGTTTGAGGGCGGGCGCATCCTGACCTATCTGCTGGATCAGGATCAGCGTGGCTACGTTCTGATGCGGCGAAGGGAAAAAGCATGGAATGGCAAGTTCAGCCTGGTACTGGCCTTTGACGAGCAGGGCATGCTGTGGCGCCACTCGCTGGTCAGAATCCGGGATTTTCCAAACTCACCTTGATCGGCGGCCTCGAGGATGCGTGCGAGCCTACTCAGGACCATCTGCGTCGCCGTCGGTGCCGTGCTGTTGCTGGCCGCTTGTCCCCTGCCGATTCTGCGGGGCTATGAGAGCGATTCCCGCGCCAACGTACCTGCGACCGCCCCGGATTCGATCAGGAAGGGCGAATCCACCCGCGAGGACGTCTTGATGCAGTTCGGCGAGCCCGATACCGTAGCGGCCGATGAATCGTGGGTGGTGTACGGCAGCAGCTTCTCCTTGGGCGGGTTGCTACTGTTCATGTTCGCGGGTTCGGGAGGCGCTGCCGTTGAAGCGGTGGATATGCGCTACCGCCGGATGATCATTGAATTTGATCGGCAGGGTGTCGTGACGGAAATCATCCTGGAATCGATGAATTGCTTCCAGTACGGCGGCGAGGTGATTTCCGGAGGTGGAGGTGGTGGCAAAGGGGACCGGAGCAAGCCCTGTCTGGACAAACGGGGGCTGGACGTTCCGGAGAAGTTTCATCTGTCTTCCGTCCGGGAATGACGGCAGCTCGGATGCATCGGCGCCGACAGGCCATTTCCCGATTCGGCCCCGTCTGAGCAGACGGACCATGGTGCTCGAACACCCCAGCGGAGCGTGCCGCCAGGCGCTCCGCACAGCGTCAAGACAAACATCCGACCAACCGGAGGCGCACGACCATGAACATTGATTTTCACTACGGCGTGATGTTCATCATCGCGCGCAAGGCGGGGCTGACGCAGGACGAGGCCGAAACCGTGGCGCACGCGTGCCAGTACGTCGATGATGCGACCACAGACGGGCTGCTGAAATTTCGCGATGGGCAGCGCTTCGAGCGTTTCGCCAGTGCGCACGGCATGATCGACTACCGGAATCGCATCAGCGAAGACAACCGGGAATCGTGGATCCCCTTCCATTTCGTGCCGGGCGGTGATGGCGCCACGTTCGAAGACCGGCTGGTCTGCCGTCCGGACAGTGCGATTGCCCAAGCGCTGGTCTGCGACGCGCTGGCCCGGCACCGCCAGGACAACGCGCTGCACCGCCTCGGCGTGACGCTGCATGCCTATGTCGATACCTGGGCCCACCAGGGATTCAGCGGCATTGTCAGCAAGCACAACCACGTCGAGAACATCATCGTTGACGGCAACAGCCACCCCGGAATGATGGGGCAGATCGCAGCCGCATTCGAACGGATCAAGGACAAGATTGTTGCCACGACCCTGAGCGATTTCCTGCCACTGGGGCACGGCGCGGCGCTGAGTTTTCCCGATCAGCCGTGGACCGTGTGGCACTACACAAACGGTTTCGGGACAACGATCGTCCGCAACAACCTGAACGATTTCCTGGCGGCGGCCGACCGGGCCTATGGCGCGATACGTGCCTTCAAGGATGGCAAGGTGGCGTTGGACGACACGGCAGCGTTGCCCGCGGACACGGCGATTCCCTTGCGGCAGTTGCTGGCGGAGAACTGCTCGGAGGATGCGGACCTGCGGCTGGATGCCATCCGGAAAGCGATCCAGGATGGGAAGTTTCCGGGCGTGGGCAGTCTCCCGCCCTATATCGCCAAAGGGCCGAACTCGTGGAAGCAGGTGGCGACAGGCATCACGGCGTCAAAGGACGACGGCGGCAAGCGGCCGGAATGGAAGCCGGCATTCGAAACGTCGGACTATCGCCGCTTTCATGATGCGGTGAAGGAGCATCGCGCTGCGCTGCTGGACACGATTCTTCCGCGGCATGATCTGCGGGTGTGTTGATCGGCTGACCGAGGGGGGCGGGGGCCATTGCATGGAGGGGATGGCCTCTGCCGCATCAAGGCAGGGCAATCCCGCGATTCGATTCCCCTGCCTGATGCAAGCGCATCGCTTCAAGGCAACGGCCAGCGCTGGTTTCCGTTCTCGTCGATGAAGGCTTCCTGCAGCGTCTGCCCGTCCAGCGTCAGTCTGACAAAGCCGTTCAGGATCCGGTCCGGGTACTGGTCGTCGTCGGCGGATTGTGTTTCGGCCCAGGCCACTTGCGCCTTGTTGTCCAGAATGCTGGCCTTGCCGTAGGGAATGGCGCCATGGCCGACGCAGCGGCCGAGGAGTTTGCCTTGCGGTTGATAGCAGATGACGTTGTGCAGGTGGCCCCAGTACCAGTAATCCGGCTCCCGGCCCAGCGCATTCAGGACCTGACCGTAGAGCGCGGTCTTGCTGGTGCCGTCGATGGAGTAGCCCTGATGGTGTGACAGCAGCATGATCCGCTTGGAACCGCCCTGGGCCTGAGCCAATTGCTTCAGCCAGGCCGTTTGCTGGTCACCCAGCGTGCCGTCCATGTACAGGTTCATCTCGTCCGCGTAGTAAGCGGTGTCGAGGCCGATGATCAGCCAGTGGTCGTTGTGCAGGCTGAAATAGCTGGTGCCGTTCTGCAAGGGGAAGCGCTGGGCCAGTTCCTGGAAATAGCCGACGGCGCCGCTGTACATCTCGTGGTTGGAGTTGAGGGTGAACTGCCCCAGCGTGCCCGCCGGCCAGGCGGAGAGGTCCTTGCCTTCATCGGGGCTCGCGCCGGCATAGTAGACATCGCCGAGGTGGATGGTGTAGTGCGCAGGGTTTTGCCCCATGGCCTTGGCGACTTTGCCGGCGATGCCGTCGCCGGTCCCCCAGTCTCCGGAGATGGCCAGGCTGACCTGGTTGGGCATGGCGACGCTGCCGGGAGTCTGGCCCCACGGCGCACGGTTCGTCAGGTGTTCGATCCACGCCACCAGCGCTTCGCCCCATTTCGGGTCGAGCAGCTCCCATTTGCGGCAGCCCAGCAGGGTGCCGTCGTCCATCACCCGGGTCGGCAATTCGGCCACGGTGGTGGGCAGCGGTTTGCCGGCGGTTACGCCTTCCATGATGGTCAGGCCATGCGCCAGCTCCCACGGAATGCCGGTCGCGGAGGTGGAGCCGGAGTCGATGACTTGCCGCACCTGCTGATGCACTTGCTTGAGCCGCGCCAGGATCTGCCGTTTCCGCTCGAAGTTCTGCCGCGCATTTTCGAGATCGGTTTCGATCCGGGTTTTCCAGTCCTCAAAGAACATCGCACACCTCCCTCCACGTGTTGCAAGAGAATCCCGCTGCCGCGGTGTTATAGCGTTTTCATGTATTCGATCAGGTCCCACTTCTCGCTGTCGGTCAGGTCCGTGCCGTACGCGTGCCCCGTGTTGTGGTTGCCCGGCAGGCTGGTATCGAACTTGAAATAGCCGCCGCCCTTGGTCTCGGGCCCGGCAGTGACGAAGCCGACCTGTTTCTGGTCGAACACGCTGGAGCCGCGATAGAACACCTTGGGCCGGCGCTCCGGCTTCTGCAGGAGGTCCCAGAGCGTGGGGACGGAGCCATTGTGCAGATACGGGGCCCGCAGCCAAACGCCGTCGGTGGGCGTGTTGCTGTAGCTCTGGGTCTTGCGGTAGGCACCGAAGTCGAACGGCGGCGACTTGAACTGGTGAAACTTGCTCACCAGCCCGACGGTGAACGAGTTGAGCCGATACGGGTCGGTGCCCAGTTGATCGAGCCCGACCGTGACCTGCCCGGTGGCCGCCTTGCCGAAGGCGTGGCAGTTTGCGCACTGCGCCTGCCACAGGCTCTCGCCGCGGTGCACCCGGGCCTGGTCCAGATCGCCAAAGGGCCACTTCGGCGGTTGGTGGTCGAGCAGCCAGTCGGTCACCCGCTTGAACTCGGCCGGCAGCACCGACTGCGGCGTCGCGCCGACGGCCATGGCCGCGGCGTAGTTGCGTTCGTGAATATCGTTGTTGTTGCCGTCCCAGTGCAGGTACATGGACTCGCGCGGTTTCTGGTTCCAGATTTGCGGCAGGTCCACCGTGCCGACGGTGGAGTCGTCCGGGAAGTCGAAGACCACCATCTTGGTGGGATTGAAGGTGTCCGTGCGGCCCGGTCCCTGTGCGGGGCGCAGCTTTTGCCAGGCGTACTGCTGCTTCTGTTGGAGGAAGGCCTTCTGCGTGGCCGGCACGATGGCGAAGCGGTAGAACAGCCGCTCAATGACACCCAGGCTGTAGTGCCGGTCGATTTCGCGCATCACCCGGCTGGTGAAATCCGGTTCGCCGGCGCAGTCGTACAGGAACCATTGGAAGGATTCCAGGTTGAGCAAAGCCGCCGGGGCGGTCGGCACAGGCACGGCGACATCGTCCGCGCTCTTGCGGTATTGCCCGGTATGGCACAACGCGCAGTTGGCCTCGACCGAGGGATAGCCGATCTGGCGCTTGGCCAGCCCGATCGGCAAGTCATGACCGCCTTCAAAGACGAAGCCGAACGATTGCCAGCCCAGGTTTTGCTTGGGCATGTGCTGTGCGCAGGCCTGCGGCAACACGTTGAACACATACAGCGGGATCCGCGAATCCGGCCCCAGGCCGATCGGCGCATATTTGAAGTGGTCCACGCTCGACTGCAGGGCGGGCTGCGGGACTTCGCGGAACAGGTTGATCCAGGTTTCCACGCCCACGAATGCCACGACCAGCGCGATCGCGAGCGCCACCTTGCGGCGGGTGCCGGTCAGGCCCGTCCTGATGCACTGCCACAGGCCAGCAAGCCCCGCCGAGATCAAGGCCCAGGGCCGCTGATCGGCAGGCATGCCGCCGTACAGCAGCCCCCCCAGGATCAGGAACATGGCGCCGTCCGAGTACAGCAGGGGGCGGAACGCATCCGGATAGCCGGACGTATCGATCAGGTCAATCCAGAAGACGACGGCAATCAGCCGCGACAGCACGCACAACCACGAGTACACCGGGTACTTCAGTGCGTTGATCCCGGCCGGGGCATAAAACAGGCTGATGCCCACCAGCAGCATGCCGGCATTCTGCAACCACGGATACGTGGCCTGCATGGGCAGACCGAAGCTGGTATTGAGAAAACCGGGCCAGAACAGGGCCGGGATGGCGAAGACCATATTGATCGCGATCCCGATCCAGATAAAGCGCTGGAACCACCGGATGCATTGGACTTTGGAGCCTGCGTTCAACATGCTGTTGTCCTCTTGATGGCGTCAATGGCTGCGGTGGCAGGGGGCCGGGGCCCTTGCTCCCCCACGGTGTTTCGATCTCGTGCCGGTCGGCAGCGGGTGCCGGCCGCAATGCACCTGCGCTGCCCCGTTGCTGCTGCGCAAACCGGGGCCGGGTGGTGCCTGTCCTCCCTCAGGCTGAGGCGGTATTGTCCAGGTGGGCCACGATGGACGGATAGACATCCACGGCCGCGTTCTTGCCGAACATGCAGTCGATATGGCCATACCCCGGTATGACCACGCGGCTGTATTGCTCCGGCCCGAAGCGGTCGACCAGTTGCTGATAGGTGCGCCGGGTGCTTTCCGGCAGATAGCAAGCGTTCTGCTCCCCGCTGATGAACAGGATGGGCAGCTTGAGCCGGTCCAGGTGCGGCATGTAGAGGTCTTCGCCGCCGAAGCCCACCAGATGGCCCGTGCGGCACATCCGGGCCAGATGCTCCATGGTGCGCATGTTGGCCACGCCGAACAGCTCATGCAGGTTGTCATGCAGGGTCTCGTTGAGCGTGTCGTGGCGATACAGCGAGGCATACATGAAGGTGATGCGGTGGCAGACCGGGTTGTTGCAATACCCTTGGGCTTCGGCCAGCGCATACCCTTTGAGCGCCGTGTTGTAGAGGCTTTCGAACCAGTTGGCGTTGGCTTGGGTATAGGCAGTGAGGGACGTCACGCCGAGCTTGTCCAGCACCGACGGCAGGTGCAGCCCGGTCTTGATGGCGGTCGCCGGGGGCACGACGATCTCGGTGGCGATCTGCGAGCACACGACGGAGCGGACCCCCTGCAGCCCGGCCAGCAGGGACATGAAGAACGTGGTGGCGCCGTAGCAGTGCACCACGCACTGCACGTCCTTGGCCCCGGTGATGCGGCGAATCTGGTCGATGGCCGCCGGGAAGTCGTAACGTGCGATCTGGTCGCCGTCGCACTGCTGCTGGCTGGCCTCCAGCAGGATGCTGACGCGGAAATCGAGCAGCCAGACGTCGTAGCCGTGCTGGTAGAGGAACTCCAGCAGATTGGTGGCGATGGTGTCGGTCGAGAAAATGTTCGATCCCACCCCCAGGCCATGGACCAGCATCACCGGCCCTTTGCTGCCGCCCTGGAAGCGGGTCAGACGCAAGGTCACGCTGTCCTCGGTCTGGAAGAACAGCACTTCCGGCGCGCCGACGTTGAGCGGGCGTTTCTTGCGCGGCGGGGCATCCGGGTTGAAGTAGATATTCCCGGCCAGCACCCCGCCATAGCTCTCCCACAGCACCCCGGCAAAATACTTGCCGAAGCGGGCCAGGTCCTCCAGGCGCTTCGCCTCGCTGGCGGCGTTGAGCACCTTCATGGTGGTCATCTGCCGGGCGAAGTCGGCCGGCTCGATATGCAGCACGCCCGATCCCACCACCTGGCCGGTGTTGTCGGTGCCGAGGTAGACCGTCACGTACAGCGTGCTGGTGTCGGCCCACACGCGCAACACGCTGTGGTCGCTGGGGACGGACTTGAACGCGCTGAAGAAATAGTCCTGGCCGTCTTCCGCGGTCAGCCTCATGTTGTAGTTCATGTGCCGCACGCCGACCTGTTCCGGGTAGTCCTCGAACAGGTTGAACACGCCATGGCTCACTGTCAGCGGTTGCGGTGACAAGGCCGGCGCGTTCAGCGTACCGACGATGGTGGCCGGGTGCTGCGGGTCGGTGATCAGTGCGTCCAGATCATCGGATCTGACCGTGACGGTGAAACCCATGGTGGACCCGGCGTCCTTGCCCGCCTGACTGGCGGCCTCGTAGACGGCCGGATCGGTGCCCTGTGCCTGCCGGTGCGCCCGGGAGAAATACCCCTTCATGGTTTCGGTGAACTCGATGCCGGGCTTGATGGGGCGGGCGGGCTTGCGGGGCGCCGACGGTAGCGTGTAGTCGATCTGCCAGCCCCGGTCCTGTGCCAGCAAGGCCACCGTCCGCTCGCTGACCGCGGAAATGGTCAACAGCGGGTTGACCGCCAGCGAAGTGGGGATGACCGAGCCGTCGGTCACGTACAGCCCCGGATGCACGTCGCCGCCGGACGCGCTGCTGAACACCTGCCCCTTGTGGTTGACGACGCCCTGCGCCGCGTCTTCTCCCATCACGCAGCCGCCCAGCGGGTGCACGGTGATCAGGCTGTGCTTGAACAGGTCGGTCCAGATGGGGTTGGGAACATAGGTGCCGCCCAGCACACGAGTGGCTTCGTAGAGGCGCTCGTTGCCGATCTTGAAGTTGGGCTGCTCGCCCACGCCGGGCCAGTCGACGCGCAACCGGTCGCGCGCATCCAGCACCATCTGGCCTGCGCCATTGTCGTGGCTCATGATCAGATAGGTCTGCAGTCGATTGACGGCACCGTGGTAGGGGCCCCGCACCGCGCTCTCCACCTCCCGGACCGCGTGCACCATCTTGGCAACCATTCCGGTCTCGGTGGGTCGCCCGATTTCCGCCGACGCGGCCGCCATGGCGGGCACGATGGCGCCGCCGATGGCACCCGGGATCGATCCCTCTTCGATCACCATGCGCCGCGTCCAGTCGGCTTCATCGCGCATGTCGATGATGGAGGTGATGCAGGGCCCCACCGGGCCGATGCCCTTGCCGGAGTGCGCGCCGAACCCGATGCCGTTGATCTTGTCGTCGTTGTTGTAGCCGAAGCCCAGGATGTCGCCGTTGCCGCTCATGTGCTTGCCGAGCGCATCGGAGAGCGTCAGGCCCTGTCCGCGCGAACGCAACAGGATCTCCGTCGAGCCCAGCGTACCGGCGGAGAGCACGACGATATCGGCCTTGACGAACAGCGTCGGCGCGTCGAACGCCTCCCGCCCGGTGTCGACGTACTGGTAGTGCACGACCCAGCCACCGCCATCGCCATTGGTGTCGCGCTCCAGGTAGCGGACCGATGCCTGGCAGAAGATTTCCGCACCGTGATTGCAGGCATCGGGCAGGTAATTCATCAGCGTGGTGTTCTTGGCTTTGTTGTTGCAGCCGGAGACGCAGTCGCCGCAACCATTGCAGGGCAATTGCTCCACGCCCACGTGGTTGCGGTGGTCGGGCAAGTCGTCGAACGTGACATTGATGGGCGGGCGGTAGAACGTGTGCGGTGCCTGCATCTGCGAGGCGGATTTTTCGTTGGCCTGCAGCTTGGGCAAGGCGTCGGCCGTGTCGGGGTAAGGGGTGGGCTTGAGCATCTCGCGCGCCCGGGCGAAGCCTTCCTTGAGCAAGGTATCGGCATGCTCGCGCACAAGCCGGGGCCAGCGCGGGTCTTCGAATACCCCGGGTTCGGGCTCCAGCGCGACGTTGGCGTTGATCAGCGAGGTGCCACCCAGACCGCAGCCCACGATCACGTTCTGCTGGGCATTGACATGCAAGTCGTAGAGGCCGGTGCGCGAGCCGATATGGCCGAGTGGGTGGTCGGGGTGGTTGACCTGGAGCGCTTCCGTCGCCTCAGCCAAGGTATTGGGGTACTCGCCGGGAATGATTTCCCGGCCACGCTCCAGCAAACAGACTGTGCGGCCCGCGCGCGCCAGGCGCGAGGCAGCGATGCCGCCGCCGTAGCCGGACCCGATCACCACGACGTCGTAATGCTCCTTGATTTCGCTGATCGGTGTCGCAATTCGGACCATTTTCTGTCTCCTGCGGGGAAGTGTCGGATGACCAGGATGGCGGCGTTCTTACGCCCGGCGCGGCGCACGGGCGTGGGTTGCACTACGGCCAGTTGGAACCGGCTAAGCCTGCGATTGGAACGTTATGGACAGCATGAACGCACGACGAATTCCTACCGTCGCAATGGGGCGGAACGCCGTCCTGCAGCCGTTGGATTGCGGCTTGTGTTTTTGCGCGCTGCGGGGTTATTGGATTTCTCATCTGCGCCGGGAATGCGATGACCCTTTATAGAGATCAGTCTGTAGAGGCGCGCGCCGAAGTACATTGAAAAAAAATTAATCCTGAGGTTCTCCTGAGTTACCTCATTTGCTTGGCTGATTCTCCGGACGCGTGGCGCCTCTTTCGGCGTACGTCGATCTCGACCTCGACCATCGGGCCGAGCGGTTGCTGACGCGCAAGGGTGTCGGCTGGCCGTGGTGGTGTGGTCTGCCTGCCTGAGGCCGTCCATGGCCTGCATGCCATCGGATTCGCCAGCGCCACGCCACAGCGATTCTCATCGCGGCTCCGCAGCAAACGTTGGCGCGTCATCCCGGCAATCCTGCCTTCATGCGCGGTGCGTTCGACGAGATCGACCGCGTCGCGGGCGTTTTCGATCTTCAATCTGACGCGCGGCTCGGCAAGCGCCTGGTCCGCGCCGGTTCCCCCCCGCATGAAAACGAAAGCGGGGGCCGATCGTCGGCTGAGGCAATGCGGGATGTCATGATCAGCATGCGGTGGCTTCGTGTCGGCGTTTCATCCGCATAGGCCTGGCTGCGCGCTACCTCACGACGAAGCGATCGTCGACGCCGGGCTTTGCCGCGGACGCGTCGCCTGTGTCTCCTGGGCGTGCACGTCGATGTATGGGCGCACCGACATGCCGACGCGCAGCAGGCGAGCGTCTTCCTGGCCCGGCTCGATGCGGATGCGTACGGGCAGGCGCTGGACGATCTTGGTGAAGTTGCCGGTGGCGTTATGGGGTGGAGTCGCGGAGAAGCTGACCCCGCTGGCCGGCCCGAGGCTTTCCACCCGGCCCTTGAGCCGGATGTTCGGCAGAGCATCCACGGTGATGGTCGCCGGCTGTCCGACGCGTACGCGGGCCAGTTGCGTCTCGCGGAAGTTGGCTTCCACGTAGACAGCGTCCAGCGGGACCAGCGTCAGCAGCGGCTGGCCCACGCGGGCATAGCCGCCGACGCGGGCACTGCGTTGGGCGACAACGCCGCTGACGGGCGCGGTCACGCGGGCGTATGACAGATTCAGGTCCGCAGCCGCTTGTTCCGCCTGCGCCGACAACAGGCTCGCCCGGGCTTTTTCAAGCTCCGCGCGCAGGATCGCGGTCTGCTGCTCGGCTGAGCGCAGGCCGGCCAGGTCCCGCTCGCGCGCGGCGCGCTGGATATCCCATTGCGCGTCGGCCTGCTGCTGGGCCTGGACTGTGCCGGAGCCGTCGCGGGCCAGATTGGCGAAGCGGTTGCGGTTGGCCTCGGCGAGCTTCAGATTGGCGCCGGTGGCGGCGACTGCCGCGCGGGCCTGATCAATCGTGCTCCGCTGCCGGGCGATCTGGGCCTGCAGGCCGTCAATGGTGGCCTGGGCGCCGGCGATGTGCGCTTTCGCGCTGTCGGCGGCGATGCGCAGGTCGCGGTCATCGATGCTGGCCAGCGGGGCGCCGGCCCGCACTTCCTGGTGGTCGGCGATCTCCACCCGGGTGATGGTGCCGGCCACCTGCGAGACGATTACCGTGGAGTCGGCTTGCACATAGGCATCGTCGGTGCTTTGCTCGGAAGCTTCGGACTCCGGACGATTCAGGACGAGGAACGCGCCGGCCAGCGTGGCAGCAACAGTGAGGCCGGCAAATGCACGAAAGCGAAGGTTTGTAGTCATGGGATACCGCTGTTCTGGAACAAGGGATCAATGCACCGCACCGGTTTGCATGTCGGCAGGCGTTGCCTGCTGCGGGCGCGTTTGCACCGGTGCGGGGATGTATTGCAGCTTCAGGACGACCGGGATGAGCAGCAGCGCAAGCCACCCGAATACCCGGTAGACATCGGCCGCGGCCAGGACACCGGCTTGCTGGGAGACCATCGCGGCGAGCGTGCTTGCGCCGGGATCGGGCGGCGGCAGCCGGGGCAACAGGCGCCCTGCATGATCGAGCAGCATTTCGGCGTGGAAATGGCTACGCACGGTCGTGAGCTGGCCGATGAGCGCGCCGCCGAGCACCGAGCTGAATGCGCGGAACGTGTTGACGATGCCCGCGACAGACGGCCCTTCCATCGGCTGGACCACGCTGGTGACCAGGAACAGCAGCGCGATCACCGCCATGGGCTGCCCGATGGCCTGCAGGATCTCGGCCCACACCAGTTGCGGCACCATCCATTCGCTGGTGACATCGGCGCCGAGCCAGCAGGCCGCTGCAATGCAGGCGAGCCCCGCGGCGAAGACATGGCGCGCGTCGACCCATCGCCGATACAGCAGCAGCGCGACGGCGGGGCCCAGCACCAGTTGCGGCAGCCCGACGATCAGCCCGATCGGAGCCATCTGCTCCATGCGGAACCCCTGGAGACGGCCGAGCAGGTTGGCGGGCAGGGTCACGGCCGTGGCCATCGTCATCAGCAGGCAGACGAACACGCTGAGACCGACTCCAAGGTTGCGGCGTCCGAGCATCTGCAGCCGCATGAAGGGTGCCGGATGGCGCCATTCACTGGCCAGGAACAGCGCCGTGAATACGGTGCCGACGCCGAGCGCGGCGATGATGAGGGGGGAGTGGAACCAGTCCAGGCGTACCCCCTGGTCCAACCCGGTGACCAGCAGTCCCAATCCGGGCACGCCCAGCGCCATGCCGAGCCAGTTGCCTTGCTTCAGCCGCGATAGCGCGGGCGGCATCGTCGGCACCCCCCAGAAGACCAGCCCCATCGCCACCAGGCCGAGGGGGATCGCTTGCCAGTAGAGCCAGCGCCAGTCTTCCAGCCGATCCACGCACAGGGCGGCCAGCCAGACCGCGACGTTTGGCGCGAACGTGGCGGTCATCGCATACAGCGCCAATCCGTGCAGCCGGATCGACGGCGGCAGGAAGCGCAGCGCCGACATCATCAGCATGGGAATCAGCGCCCCGGAGAGCAGCCCCTGGAGCGCACGCAATGCCAACAGCAGCGGCAGGTTCTGCACGAACGGCAGCACTGCGGACAGGATCAAGGCGCCGGCCAGCATCGTCAGATGGAATCGGCGCATCGAGAAAGTGACGGCGAGCCACGTTGCAAAGGGCATGGCGGCCAGCTCGCCCGCGGCATAGGCGGTGTTGAGCCAGGAGGCGTCATCCTGTGCAAAGCCCAGGGCGCCCTGCACATCGGCCAGCGCTAAGCCCGGGACGCGATTGTTCAGGCCGGACAGGAGGGCCGCCAGCAGCACGCCCAGCAGTCCGGCGGCAAGGCGGGCACTGAATGCCGGGGGCGGCGGAGCGGCGGGCGGGGCGGTGGTTTCCGCCGTTCCGGGGCCGCGCATGAGCGTGGGCATGGGCTGGGTCATGACGTGCTTTCCACGGGGGCGGTCTCCGTGCGCAGTTGCGCAGACCAGCCCCCGCCAAGGGCACGATAGAGCGCGACAACCGACAGCGCCGATGCCGTCGAGCAATCGATCAGCTCGGCATGGCTGGCCAGCAGCGAGCGCCGGGCCACCAGCACGGAGGTGAAGTCGACCGTGCCTTGCTGGTAGGCGCGTTGCGCCACATCCAGCGCCGTCTGGTTTTGTTCCAGTGCGAGTTGCAGTTGCGCATGCCGCTTCAGTTCGCTGGCGTAGGCCCCGAGGGCGTCGTCCACCTCGTGCCAGGCACGCAGCACCGTCTGCTGGTACGCGATGGCGGCCAGACGGTGGCGCGCTTTGCTCAACGCAAGATTGCTCTTGAGCCGGCCGCCTTCGAAGATCGGCAGGTGCAGCGTCGGCCCGAAACCGTAGCGCCGGGATGCCCAACTGCCCAGGTCCGAGAAATCGAAGGCCTGCACGCCGGCACTGGCGGTCAGGCGGATGCGGGGGTAGAAGTCGGCCTCGGCCGCACCGATGTCGGCGACGGCGGCACGCAGCCGCGCATCCGCCTGCAGAATGTCCGGGCGCTGGCGGGCCAGTTCGGAGGGGATACCCACCGGCAGGCGCTTGGGCATGGCCGGGAGCCCGGCCGCGGCGAGCCGGCCGTCCAGCTCCCGCGGGGGCTTGCCCAGTAGCAGCGCCAGGGCGTTCATCAGGGTCTCGCGCTGGTGGTGCAGTTGGGATAGCCGCGCATCGATTCCGGCCACATCGGCACGTGCCGCCGCCGCGTCGAAGCGGGTGGCCACGCCATTGCGTTCCCGGCTCTCGGCCATGCGCACCAATCCCTCCGCGAGCTGGCGGTTTTGCTCGGCAACGGACTCCTGTGCCTGTACGCCGCGCAACTGCAGGTAGGTGTATGCCACTTCCGCCGCGATCGACACCCTGACCGCCTCCTTGCCGTAGCCGCTGGCTTCGAGATTGGCTTCGGCGGATTCGCTCAGATGGCGCAGGCGTCCCCAGAGGTCCAATTCCCAGCCGGCCTCCAGGCCGAGCAGCCAGGTATCGGAGCCTCGCGTCGGCGCGCCGAGCCGGGCCAGCGGCGAGTTCCGGCTGATGGCCGAGCGGGAGTACCCGGCATCCGCCGCAAGCTGCGGCTGGCGCGCGGCATCGGCCAGCCCCAGGCGTGCCCGGCTTTCCTCGATGCGCGTGGCGGCGCTCTGGAGGTTCAGGTTGGATTCGGTCGCTTCGGCCTCCAGGGCCATCAGCGTCGCGTCGTCGAACAGTTCCCACCATTGGGACGGTACGGCCGCTGCGGTCAGGGCGGGGTCGCCCGCCACGACGGCTGCCCGCGAACGCAGCGCCGCCTCGGGCGATGCCAGGGCGGGTTCCCGGTTGTCGGGCGCGGTGACGCAGCCGGCGAGCGCCAGGGCCAGCGCCGGCGTGCTGCATGCGGCGCGGCGAAGGCTCCAGCGTTTGAGAGCACGGTTCATACGAGTCCTTGATCCATGGGGCACCGTGGTGAATTCGATCCAAATTCGCCATCAAAGTACCGATCGGTACTGTGTGCGAGTCAACGATAAAAGTCAAACTTTACGGAGAACAGCCCCAAATTTTGTGGGGGGGTACCTGGCGGGTTTGCGATATATAGAACCGATCGGTATAGTCGAGGCTCAGACTTCCATCCTGAGCCGCAAGTGATGCCAGAACCTCGCCGCATCGAGCACAACGCTAAAGAAGCGTCCGTACTGAAGGCCGCCACCGAGGTGTTCCTGGCGCACGGCTTCAGCGCCGCCACAACGGATATGATCCAGCGCCGGGCCAGCGTCTCGAAAGCGACGATGTACGGCTGCTTCCCCAACAAGGAGGCCATGTTCGCCGCGGTCATCGAACGGGAATGCGCTGTGATGGCCGAGACGATCCGGGCGATCCAGGCCGCGCCGGGCGACATCGCCAAGACGTTGACCGGCATCGGCCTGTCCTATCTCAGGTTTGTCCTCTCGCCGACCGCGCTGGCGCTGTACCGCGTGGTCGTGGCCGAGGCGCCCCGGTTTCCCGATCTGGCGCGGCGGTTCTATCTGGCGGGCCCCAAGGCCGTGACGTCGATGGTGGCCGCGCGGCTGAAAGAGGCGGCGCAGGACGGGGAGATCAACATGCAGTTGGTGGGCGTCGAGGCGGCGGCGACACTGTTCATTAGCCTGGTTCGCACCGAAGGGCAGCTCGAGAGCCTGACCCATCCGGATGCGCAGCCGTCCGCCGCCCAACTGGACCATTGGGTGCAGTTGGCGGTCACGACCTTCATGGCCGCATTCGGCGCCCCCAAGGCCCGCGCCTGACGGCTGAAGGCGATCCCGCGCGAGGGCGCCGCGGCGCCCGCCTTCGCATTTGCTTCGCTTGTTTCGATGAAACGCCGGTGGGTGGAGCGGTGGTGGGCTATAAAACGGCGCCTACCCATCGATGCCGCTCGACATGGTCTTCATCGTCCGAAGTTTCAACGTTGCGCCGCCCGATCAAGAACCGTCCACATCCGATGGTCAGCCCGCCGCGACCTCTTCCCGGCGTTCGGGCACCTTGCCCGCGCGCCGGACTCCCGCGGCCGTGCTCGGCGGGCTTTTGGGTTTTTCGCGCCGCCGCGCCGAAGGGGGGAAGGCATCGGTGAACATCCGTGCAATGGACCAGCTGCCGCCGCCAGCGCTGCTGGACACCTGGGCGCAGGCGTGCAAATTGGAACCGGAGACGGTCGACGCCTTGCGGGCTGTGCTGAACAACGAGGACGGTCGTCCGTTCCTGTCTTTTCTTGGCCGGCTGGGCCGGTGCGCGTCGTTCAGGGCCCTGCATCGTGCCGGCTCGGTCCGCGAGTTGGGTCACCTGCTGAAGCTGGCGGTACGCAGCGACGCCTATCGCGCGTTCTGCTTCGATATCGCGGGCGGCGCCGATGCCAACTGCCACGACAACGTCGAGGTCATCTTCGGCAACCTGCGACTGGCCGCCAGGAACCCGACCTATCATGGCAACGCCAGCCTTGACCAGGTGCTGAAGTATCACAAAAGCTGTGTGCCATGGTCGCTGATCGACGATTTCGTGTCGAAGCAATTTTCGTTGTTCGATGAGCCTCTGGAGAAGGTGCTCGCGTTGAGGATCCGCCTGTCCGACATCTTGCCGGTCAAGACACCAGCCATGGTCAACCGTGTCCTTGCCAATGTCGATGACGAGGCCGAGAAGCAGGCGAGGGCCTACATCGCCACCCACCGCCGTACCAAGGAACATTTGCAGCGGAATCTGTGCAGAAGTCCGGCCTGGCATCGGTTCCTGGTGCAACGTCACCCGGTCGAGCTCGCTGCCAATACGCTGCTGTGGGATGCCGCGCTGCAGGACGTCATGAAGAAAACCGATGACGGTGCAACGTTGCGGAGTGCGCAGCCGCATCCGGACACGGACGCCTTTGGCTCACGTACCGAAGCGCTGGCCAGGGCGCGCGCGATGCCGGGCATCGGTACGGGCCGAGCGTTCCTGCGCCTGCAGGAAAACGCCACGGTGTGCCTGATGGAGGGCATGACGCGCAGACTCGTGGTGGACAAGCGGCCGCCGCCGAAAACCGAGGCCAAGGCGTGCGCAAACCTGCTGGCCGATCCCGACTGGCTGGCCTATCTGGAAAGGGAACATCCCGACGACGAGGCGTTCGCGTCCGGCAGCCTCGGCGCGCGGGATCGGCACGAACGTCTGATGCTGCTGACGCAACAGGAAATCGCCGCCGCGCGCGCTGGATAACCGATGGCGCGCCGACGTGTGAGTGGGCGCTGCCGGGATGCCACGGCGGCTTTGGCGTCGCGGTCGAATACGATGTGGAGCGGAAATTCCGCGAGACGCGGCTGTACCAGGTGGCGCCCGTTTCGACGAATCTGATTCTGTCGTATGTGGGCGAGCACGTGCTGGGGATGCCTCGGTCATTCTGAGGCGGGCCGAAAGTCCCGGGCTCGAATCGTCTTTCGAGCCGCGGGCGCGGCATGGGTGCCCGCTCGTGCGTGGGTTGCCGGCCGGACTTTCCGGTAGCTCCATCGCGCGTTGGAGCGGGCGTGTGTTCGCTAGAAGCGGATCAGCCCTTGGTTGTAAATTGGTGCAGCGCCAGCAGCCCTGCTGCCGCGTCTTGCTCCTTTTCCTTTTCGGTGGGCTCTTGCGATTGCCGGCGGGGCAGCGCATTGCGCAATGCCTGGTCTGCCCGCGGCGCGCTCTTCGAAACCTCGTTGAGGTCTTTCGTGCGGTTGTTGGGGCGCGGGGAGGTGTCTTCCTCGGCCACGTTGCTTCGGGAAGTCGATGCTGAATTGGTCGAGATTTTCTTCATGTGAAATTTAGGATTGATGTGAGGATCGGCGATGATGCCGAGGGCAGGGACGCCGTGTTGCAATGGTGCGCGAAGCCATTGCTCTGGGAGCGAAAGCGGTTCATGGCGTCAAGCGCGCAGGCGGTCGAGCAGGCATCACTACGACCGCTGCGCGCACCATCCCTCACCGTTCCTTATGCCGCTGCGCCCTCCGGCAGCTCCAGCGATGCCATATCGATCACAAACCGGTACCGCACATCCGCGCGCTCCATGCGCGCGAAGGCCTCGTTGATCTGATCCATGCGGATCATCTCGCAGTCGGGCAGGATGTTCTTCTCGGCGCAGAAGTCCAGCATCTCCTGCGTCTCGCGGATCCCGCCGATCAGCGAGCCGGCCAGGCGGCGGCGCCCGAAGACCAGCGGTTGGGTCGGCTGTCCGTCGATCGGGCCGATCTGGCCGACGATCACGAGTGCGCCGTCGACATCCAGCAGCGGCATGTACGGCGACACATCGTGCCGCACCGGCACCGTGTCGATGATCACGTCGAAGCTGGAGGCCGCCCGTGCCATGGCATCCGCATCGGTGGAGATGAGCAGCCCCGAGGCGCCGAGCGCGCGTGCGTCGGCGGCCTTCGCGTCGGTGCGGCTGATGACGGTGACGGCCGCGCCCAGGCCGGCCGCGAGTTTCACCGCCATGTGGCCCAGGCCGCCCAGGCCGATCACGCCCACGCGGCTGCCCGGCCCCACGCCCCAGGTGCGCAGCGGCGAGTAGGTCGTGATGCCCGCGCACAGCAGCGGTGCCGCGCGGGACAGATCGAGGCCGTCGGGCACCGACAGCACGAAGGCTTCGCGCACCACCACGTGCTTGGCGTAGCCGCCGTGGGTGATGTCCCGCGTGATGCGGTCGCGGCCGCCGTAGGTGACGGTCATGCCTTCGCGGCAGAACTGTTCTTCGCCGTGCGCGCACTGGTCGCAGTGCTGGCAGGAGTCCACCATGCAGCCCACCGCGACCGCATCGCCGACCTTGTGGCGCTTGACGTCGCTGCCGACGCCGATGACGCGCCCGACGATCTCATGGCCGGGGATCAGCGGGTAGATGCTCGCGCCCCAGTCGTTGCGCGCCATGTGCAGATCGGAGTGGCAGACGCCGCAATAGAGGATTTCGATGGCTACATCGTCGGCGCGCAGGGCGCGGCGTTCGAAGGCATAGGGCGCCAGGGGCGCGCCCGCGTCGAGGGTGGCATAACCGATGGTGTTCATGAGGTCGGGATCGTGGTTGCAGTGATGGAAAAGGAAAAAGGGGAAGCGGCCCGCGCAAGGTCAGCGCGCCTTGCGTCCCTCGACGGGATAGCCCGGATCGGTATAGCCCGGCGTCGAGGCATGGCCCGGCGGCACGAGGCGGTCGATGAATTGTTCGTCGTCCGGCCCGAGCTGCACGTTCAGCGCTTCGAGGTAGTTGTCCCAATGCGCCTCGGTGCGCGGGCCCGCGATGGTCGAGCTGACCAGCCGGTTGTGCAGCACCCAGGCCAGCGCGAATGCGATCGGCGTGGTGCCGCGCGCGGCGGCGTGGGCGGCGATCTGCTGCGCGATCCGCAGCGACTCCGGCCGCCATTCGGTCTGCTGGATGCGCTTGTCGCCGCGCCCGGCCCGGCTGTCGGCGGGCGGGGGCGCGTCGACGCCGTATTTGCCCGTCAGCACGCCGCGCGCCAGCGGGCTGTACGACACCACGCCCAGCCCGTAGTGCGCGGCGGCCGGCAACTGCTCGACTTCGGCCGAGCGGTCGACGATGTTGTAGAGCGGCTCGCTGGCCACCGGCCGGTCGATGCCGAGCTGGTCCGCCAGCCGCGCGACTTCGGCGATGCGCCAGCCGCGGAAGTTGGACACCCCGAAGTAGCGCACCTTGCCCTGGCGGATCAGGTCGGCGACGGCGCGCACGCCTTCCTCCAGCGGCAGATCGGGGATGGCGCGATGGAAGTAGAGGAGATCGATGTAGTCCGTGCCCAGCCGCTTCAGGCTGGTCTCGACCGACTGCATGATCCACTTGCGGGACTGGCCCTGCTCGTTCGGCCCCTGAGCGGTCGGAAAGCCGAACTTGGTGGCGACCACCCAGCTGTCGCGCCGCGCGGCGATGGCGCGGCCGACGATCGCTTCCGAGCGGCCGGCGTGATACACGTCGGCCGTGTCGATGAAGTTGATGCCCTGGTCGAACGCCTTGCCGATGATGCGCGTGGCGGTGGCTTCGTCGGTCTCGCCGCCGAACATCATCGCGCCCAGGCACAGGGGCGACACTTTGAGGGCGCTGCGGCCCAGATATCGATCGTCCATGGAGGGGTTCCGTGCGGGCACGTGCCCGCCATGCAAGTGTGGTGTGGGAAAACCGCGCGCGCCGCTCAGGCGCTGGCGTCGTCGAAGACGCGCTGCGCGATCGTCAGCGCCGTGTTGGCCGTCGGCCAGCCCGAGTAGAAGGCGAGGTGGGTGATGACCTCGATCAGCTCATCGCGGCCGATGCCGTTCTCCATCGCCTTCTTGAGATGGAAGGGCAACTCGTTGGTGCGATAGAGCGCGATCAGGCTGGCCACGGTGATCAGGCTGCGGTCGCGGGGGGACAGCCCCGGCCGCTGCCAGACCTCGCCGAAGAGGATATCGTCGGTATAGGCGGCCAGCGCCGGCGCGATGTGGCCGAACGCCTTGCGCGCAACGGTCGGTTGGTCGGACATGGGCAACTCCGGTTGAGGGGAACACCCGTCGCGGCCAGCGCGCAAGCGGGATCTGCCTTGTATGGTAAGGACCGGCCAGCCACCGATAAAGGCCAATAAACTGCATGCAGCTATGAGGTGGATTCAGTAATGCGCGCCAAGGCCGGCGGCGTCCCGCACCGTTCACGGCCGGTAGCGCAGCGCGTCGATTACCACCGTGAGCGCGCGCGACGACTGCCGGCGGCTGGGGTAGTAGATGTGAAAACCGGGGAAGGTCGGGAACCAGTCTTCCAGCACCCATTTGAGGCGGCCGGCCGCCACATGCGGCTGCACCAGGTCCTCCGGCACATAGGCCAGCCCATAGCCGGACAGCGCCGCATCGAGGATCTCGTAGATGCCGTTGAAGGTGAGCTGCCCGTCCACGCGCACCTGGAGTTCGCGCTTGCCCTTCTTGAGCTCCCACGGGTACACCGCGCCGCGGGTCGGCAGGCGCAGGTTGATGCAGCGGTGCGTGGTGAGGTCCTGCGGGGTCTTGGGGGCCGGGTGCTTCTTCAGGTAAGCGGGCGCGCCGACGATGACCATGCGCAGGTCCGGCGCGACGCGCACGGCAATCATGTCCTTGGCCAGCGAGTCGCCCAGGCGCACGCCGATGTCGTACCGCTCGGCGACGATATCGGTCAGCTCGTAGTCCGTCACGAACTCGACCTTCAGGTCCGGATAGTCGGGCAGCACCTTCGACAGCCTGGGCCACAGCACGGTCCGGATGGCGTAGTCGGTGGCGGTGATGCGGATCGTGCCCGAGGGGGTGTCCCGCAGCTCGCCGACGGCCGCGAGTTCCGCGTCGATCTCTTCGAAGCGCGGGGCGACGGATTGCATCAGGCGCTCGCCGGCCTCGGTGGGCGAGACGCTGCGCGTGGTGCGGGTCAGCAGGCGGATGCCGAGCCGTGTCTCCAGCGCGCGGATGGTGTGGCTCAGCGCCGAGGGCGACACACCGAGCTGCGCGGCCGCCCGGGTGAAGCTGCGCTCGCGCGCCACGGCGAAGAAGGCCAGGAGGTCGTGGTAGTTCTCGCGTGCCATTGCTGAATCCCTTTCACAAGTTCATGCGGGATCGTAGCACCGGGTCGTGTGGGCGCGCATTGCGTTGATTCTCATCGATGGGGGTGGTGGCCCTCCGGGGCGGCGTCGAACCGCGTCGCGCAGTACACCGGCAATGCGCGGTGCCGCGACCCATGACCGAGGCCGGGTGATGGCCAGGCCCGCATCGCGTCATGGCAGGTCGCGCAAATGCCGTACTACCTGAATCGGGCCTTGGATCGCGGCGCTGAAGACCGCGTCGGCGGTGGAAGTGCGCACGCACCTGCCCCCCATTGATGCGGGATGGCCCAACGTGTCTTCCGCGAATCGGGTTGCCCCGGGGCGCCTTCGAGATGCATCTCCGGGGTCAGCGGTGCGGGCGTCCTCAGTGCATGCCGGCGGCGGACTGGAAGCCCGCCGTATGCGCCGCGGCCGAGCACAGCACCTTGCGCATCAGTTCGGACTGCCGGTTGGTGCCGGTCTTCGACAGCACCTGCTTCAGCTGATAGCGCACCGTGCCGATCGACACGCCGCGGCGCTGCGCGTACTGCTCGAGCGTGTCGCCCTGCACCAGCGCGCTGGCCAGCCGCGCTTCGGCTTCGGTCAGGTCGAACAGCGCGGCCAGCGCCGCGGCCGGAATCTCGCCGGCGAGGTTGCCGTCACTGATCATGACGAGCGCGCCGCCGGCATTGGCGATGCCGTTCGCGTGCGTGAGCGGCTGGACGGCCAGATGCAGCCGGCGGTACTCGTGATCGAGCGTGAGG
The DNA here is from genome assembly GCF_002251695.1 of Ralstonia solanacearum K60. Taxonomy (NCBI): domain Bacteria; kingdom Pseudomonadati; phylum Pseudomonadota; class Betaproteobacteria; order Burkholderiales; family Burkholderiaceae; genus Ralstonia; species Ralstonia solanacearum. The sequence goes on along the minus strand of NZ_NCTK01000002.1, from coordinate 1,616,738 downwards.
AAGGTCGCCCGGCCGTGGGCGATGCTGCGCGGCATCAGTGCGTGCCGCAGCAGGGCATCCTTGTCGCCGTGGGCGCGCAGCGTGCCGTCGCGCAGGTGCAGCGCACCGTGGTGCGCGATGCGGTCCCGCGCCGGGCGGTTCATCCATTGCACCCGGCCGTCGGCGTCGCAGATCACCAGGCCGCATTGCCAGCGGTCCAGGCAGGCGCTGAGGATCTGTTCAAGCTTGCGCTCGCTGTGCAGGGACTGGCTGAGCCCGGCGGCTTGCCCGAAGTGGGGCAGCAGGCCGGCAAGCCGTTGCCGTTCGGCGTCGCCGAAAGCGGTGTCGTTGCCGACCGGGCGGTGGAGCACCATCGCCATGAAGCGGTCGCCGCCGATCGGCAGCAGCGCGCCGAGAAAACGCCCGAAGCCCAGGTCGGCCAGTTGCCGCTGCAGCCGCTGCTGCTGGCGGAAGTCTTCGCGGCCGGTGAACAACTGCTCGTCGCCGACGAACCGGCCGATGACCGGCAAGCCGCGCCGGCGGTCCATGTGCGGGTTGTCGGCATCGGAGATCAACGCCTGGCAGGCCTGCACGTCGGTCCGCGAATCGTGCGCGCACCAGTACGTGCGACCCTGGTGGCCGTCGGCGAACGCGATCGCCTGCATGACGGCGGAGTGCGCGCCGATTTCGCCGCACAGCCGGTCGAGCACCGCCTGCCATTTCCCCGGGTCAGTGCAGCAGCGGTACAGGTTGAGCAACAATGGGTCGTTCGAATACGTGGTTCCCATCTGCGACCTCTCGTGGCAATGGCGCTGCGCGCGGAGTCCGCCGTGCAACTTCCATGCCTGTCTCCCATCGGATGGCCCGTGCCGCAGCGGCCCGCGATGGCGGGCGGCGAGCCGGGTGTCCTTCGTTTTGTGTTCGCGGATGCGCTGCCGTCGGGCGTTCCAAACCGGTGCCTCGTGGGCACCAATCGTGGGACCGGCAGCTTGCTGCGGAGAGCGGGCGGACTGCCGGGACGGTGCGCTGCTGGCGCCACGGTGCGGGCGCGGTGCCGTCGTCCCGCCGGTTGGGGGCGGCCGGGAACGATGTCTGCGCTTGGCAATGATGCGCCTGTGATGGTGGGGGCCGCTAGTACCTTTGCACAGGGGTTATGACGGTTTGTCAGAGGTCGGTACTGGGTAGGCCTTGGCCAATTTCTTGCGGGCCGTTTCGGTAGAGAACATCCAGTTGATGCGAGCGCCGCTGGCGTTTCGCAGTTGCTCCCAAGCCGCGACTTCGGTGATCAGCCGATCGCGGCAGTCGATGCGGCGATCCAGGCACTGGCTTCGCAGCACGCCGATTTCGATCTCGACCATGTTGAGCCAACTGGCGTGCTTGGGGGTGTAGTGGAATTCGATCCGCTGCAGGATGCGGCGAGCTTCTACGGGTGGCAGGGCTTGGTAGAGCGCAGCAGGCGTGTGGGTCGACAGATTGTCCAGCACGACCCGGATGCGCGGTGCCTGGGGGTAGTGGATGTCGACCAGATCGCGCATGCACTGGGCGAAGTCATCTGCCGTTCTGCGTTCGGTGACTTTCACCTTACGCCAGTTGCAGTGTGCATCGAGGAAGACGAACAGATTGGCGGTGCCGTTGCGCTTGTATTCGCAGTCGTAGCGCAAGGGCTTGCCCGGCTCGGCCGGGATCGGTTGTCGTATCTCGCCGATGAGTTGGGTCGGACTCTCATCGAAGCACACCACCGGATGCCGCGGGTCCGGAGTTTCGGCATACAGGTCGAGCACGTCTTCCATGCGTGCCACGTATTCCGCGTCGATCTTGGGAATGCACCACATGTCCTTGCGCCAGGGCTTCAGATCGTTCTCGGCCAGGCGCCGGCGTACCGTCTCGCGCGATAGCGCTTCGTGCTCGGTGAGCTTGACGAGCGTGTCGGCGAGCAATTCCAGCGTCCAGCGCGCACGTCCCGGTGGCGGGTTGGTGCAGGCGGTGGCGATCAGCAGGGCCTCTTCCTTGCCGCTGAGCTTGCGCTGCGCCCCAGGCCGAGCCTGTTCGTTCAGCGCCGCTTCCAGACCCGTCTCCACGAAGCGACGCTTGGTGCGGTACACCGTGGATTCGCCAACCGCCACGGTGGCGGCAATGCTTGCGTCATCCTGGCCAGCGTGCGCTGCAAGCAGGATTTGCGCTCGCTTGAGCTTGCGTGCCGCGTGCTTGCCGCCGCTTAGCATGGCGGCAAGCGCCTCACGCTCGGATTGGTCGAGTTCGACTCGATAGCGTAGATTCATCCGGATGGCTTCCTTTGGGGGAGGCCTCCTTCGACTGCCGGGGTTCCGAATGAATCAGAAGCCGCTTCCATTGTCTGGCGAGCGCTCAGCCTGCCCGAGCTTCACCGACAAGCAAGGTCAGTATCTCGCCTTCATCTGGGCCTACAGCTTGATAAACGCCCGTGCTCCGGCCGAACGCGACATGCAGCGCTTCTTCGCCGTCACGGCTCCTTCCGTCCATCAGATGGTGCTCAACCTCGAACGCAATGGATTGATCCGCCGGCAAGCAGGCTTCGCTCGCAGCATCGAACTGCTCGTTGACCACAACTGCTTGCCTGTCCTGCAACCCAGCCAAACTGTCATAACCTCTGTGCAGCGGTACTAGCGGGAAAGCCCTAATACGGATAACGATGCCAGGACTGGCGGAGGTGGGAGGAGCAGCGGAGGGGGCTGGGTTTCACCAGCGCTCAAACGGGCGTTTGTCTTGGGCGGCCACTCCAGAGCGGATGCCTGCTGTCCGGAGCCGGCAAGTGCGTAGCTACTCCGGCTTCGGTACGCCGGGCAGGCCGGTCAGCCATGGTCGAATATCCGCCGATACCGGCCATGGCCGTGAGGCTCGTGCCGTGTCTCCGTGCCCAGGATCCACAGCGCGCCGCTGGTGACGGTACCGGCATTGGCGCGCAGATTGGCGGCATCCGCACCGACATGACCGGTAGGCCCTTGGCGCAGGGGCACTCCATTGAAACCGTTCCGCCCCTGCTCGGGCATGCCGAGCTGGATCACGTTGCCCCATATCTTGAAGTGAGGCACGAATTGCGGGAGGCGACGGCCGAATTAGGCGATGGCTGGGGCAATTACCTTGATTGAGTTAATCCCTTTCCTCAGTGGCGGAGTCTCGCGCCTAACCTATACCATTCAAAAAAGGGGCGAGGAGGAAGACATAATCGAGCGGTTCACCCCCGGAGCCCGGTGAAGCATGGGAATGAGCTATATGGCGACGGATAAGCGAGCGGGGCCTCATTGCACTGGTCTGCGCCCTTGTTTTTACTGCAGCCACGCTGGTCCTTTCCAAGCCTTGGATAGTGGGTGTGGATCTCATGACATCGCTAAGAGCCTGTTTGGAAATGCGCGGATATCAGCAAGAACAGGCTCCGCAACGACGGGAAAGGTCCGTTCAGGCGCCAAATTTGCTTGCATTTTAGGCAAATCAAGCGCCGATGCGGTAGCTGTGCGTCCCCGTCGGGCAATTTCCAAACGGGCTCTAAGTGAGATCCCCTATCTGCCGCTTTGGGAGTGCGACACCCCGGGCGACGATTGGTGTTTCACGCCGATAGGTGAGTTTCTGGATCCACAGCCCGGTACCTTTGGCGTTTCTACTCGTTATCTTTTGCTCGCCGCGTTTGTAATCTTGGGCTATGGGTTGCTGTTGGTCATGGACGAGACTAGGCTCCCGGGCCTTCACCGCAAAGAGAAATGCTGAAACACTGGTAAACCATCTTCTACTACACCAGAGGAGACAAGATGAATTGAATCAAGCTGCGCGCTCTCAATCCCAAGTCGTTCGGTGACGACACTCGCGTTACCGAGGAACGGCAGGACACAAGCTGCCCTAAAACCGCACTACCACCTAACTTTGCGCAAGAGGTACAGCATGATTGATTCAATTTCCGAACTGAAATCAGCACTCGAAATGTATCAAGTGCAGTACACGTCTACTGACAAGCTCTGGGGGTATTTTTCTACGGTTACTCTCGCGCTCGTGGCCTACACAATCTCCAGCGATAAGGTCACACGTATCTTTCCCGAGGCGATTGCCGCCATAGGCGCATACATCGCGTTCTGCTTTGGAAATTTTGCCGCCTTAAGCGCTTCTCAGCAGCAGTTGGGCACCCTTGCGGAAATCGTGCGTTCCCGTGGAGGGTCATTGGGAGCAGACCTGTCGAGTTTCAGGCCGTTCGCTACCGGTCAGATTGCAATCTTTTATTGGGCGGTAGTCGGTGTAATCGTGCTCGCCACATTTCTCCTGGTTCGGTACCGCAGCCATCATCACTGAAAAAATTGGAAGCGCACCAGCCATGACTCACCTCGTTATACACAAATCCGCAAAGCCTTGCGGGCAGAGGGTTGACGGCTGGTTTGAGGCATGGCTTGGGGTTGCAAGCCAAAGCGAATCAGCGTTTACTCTCGCGATTTGCGGCGGTGGCAGATGGAGCGAGAGTCGGACGGCTGGGCACAGAAGGAACTGGAAGGCATGAATTTGGGAGACGCGAGGCGTAACGAACGCGGAACGCGCGAAGACACTGCTGACGAGGCTTGCCGAGAAACCGACGGCGAGCATTCCGCATGCATGCCATGGCTGGTCGGAGACGATGGGCGCCTACCGTTTCATGGAGAACCCGGCGTTCGGGTGGCGGGACATTCTGCAGCCGCACTGGCAGCGCACGCAGGAGCGCATGCGCGAGCATGCGGTGGTGTTGTGCATCCAGGACACGACGGAGCTGGACTTCAACGGCCAGGAGATCAACGGCCTGGGTCAGCTGAACTACGAGGCCCGGCGCGGCCTGTATCTGCATCCGACGTACGCGGTCAGTGCGGACCGGGTGGGGCTGGGCGTGCTCGATGCGTGGATGTGGGCGCGTGAGCCCAAGGACGCGCAAGGCAAGCGCGGCGGCATGAAGGAGAGTCGGCGCTGGATCGAAGGTTACGAGCGCGTGGCCGAAACCGCGTCGAGCCTGCCGCACACGCGCCTGGTGTATGTGGCCGATCGCGAAGCGGACATGATTGCGCTGATGGTGCGCGCGCAGGAGTTGGGCACGCCGGCGGACTGGCTGATTCGCTCGACCCATGATCGCGCGCTGCCCGAAGGAGCCAAGCTGTGGGCCACGGCCAGCGAGGGTGAGGCGCTCGGCGAGATTGCCTTCACGATGGGCTCGCGCCATGGCGTGCGCGCACGCCCGGTGCGCCAGCACGTGTGGCTGCGGCGCATCGAGTTGCCGGCGGGCGACGGCCGCAGCGTGGCGGCGACGTGCCTGGTGGCACGCGAGTTCGACGCGCCGGCCGGTGTCAAGCCGATCGAATGGCGCTTGCTGACCAACCGCGAAGCCACGACTTTGGCGCAAGCCATCGAGTTGATCGACTGGTATCGGGCGCGTTGGGAAATCGAGATCCTGTTCAACGTGCTGAAGAACGGTTGCCGCGTCGAGGCATTGCAGTTGGGCGCCATCGAGCGGCTCGAACGTGCTCTGGCGATGTTCCTGGTCGTGGCTTGGCGAATTGGCTACCTGATGCGCAAGGGGCGCGCCTGCCCCGATCTGGATGCCGAACTGTTCTTCGATCCTGACGAGATTCGCGGCGCGTACTTGCTCACCGGGCTCAAGCAGCCCGCCAGGCCAAAGCTCAATGAGGTGCTGCGCCTGATCGCGCGCCTGGGCGGCTTTCTCGCTCGCAAGGGCGATGGCGAACCGGGCGCGAAAGCTATCTGGCTCGGACTCAAAGAGGTTCATGTCGCTGCAAAAACCTTGCGGGCATCACGGGCGGGCGCAAGTGCGGACTGTTGTGTATAAGCCGATGCTTTTTGCCCACGCTTGCGTCGAAAACGATATTCCGGGACGCCAAGGGCGCTGTCTCGTGCCAACGGGCGATGGGGCTGGCTTGGCTGTCCGCCAGATTGAGCGCCGGCGCGACGGCGACGTGACGCGTTGCCGGTTTCGGCCGCTGAAGCATTGGAGGGGGGAAGCGTCGCAGTCCGCTGCCGCACCGTAGGTTGGCCGACGTGGCAAGCCGCACGCCATGACGCCGCGTGCGGCCGCAAGAACGCGATCCGCGACCTGCGCTCAGCCGCGCCCTTGCAGCAGGGTCACCGGATCGAGCCGCGCCGCATTGGCTGCGGGATATGCGCCGGCGGCCAGGCCGCTTAGCAGGGCCAGCAGCGCGGCGCAGAGCGGTGTTGCGATATTCAGCGTGATGCCGATCTGCGCGACCGTCAGCGCGACCGCGGCGCCGACGATGCCGAGCACCAGGCCGAGGGCCGCGCCCAGCAGGCAGATCAGCACGCTTTCGGTCAGGAACTGCGCCACCACGTCGGTCGTGTGCGCGCCCAGAGCCCTGCGCAGGCCGATTTCGGTCTTGCGCTCGGACACCGAGGCCAGCATCACGTTGGTGATGCCCAGCGACCCGACCAGCAGCGCGACGCAGCCGAGCACTGCCAGAAAGCGCGTATAGAGCGAGACCTGCTGTTGCCGCAGTTCGATGACCTGCTTTGCGCCGCTGGCCTCCATCGTCTGCGACAGCACGGTGCGCAGGCGCGCGGCCAGCAGGCCCGGCATGTCGGGCGCGGTCGCCCCCGCTTGCAGCCGGGTCAGCAGAAACGATGCCGATGGCGCTGGCGGTCCGGTCAGCCGCCGCAGCGAAGCGTACGAGACAAAGACGGCATGGTTCATCCTGACCGACTGCAGCAGATCGTCGCCGATGTACGGGGCCAGCACGCCGGCCAGGAAGAACGTCTTGCCGCACAGGGTCAAGGCCGTGCCGGGCCGCACGTCGAGGCGGGTCTTGCGCAGTTCGGCGGCGACGTCCGCGCCGAGCACGATCCACGGCTGCCGCGCATCCAGGGGGCTGAGGAAGCGTCCGCGCTGCAGGCGCAGCGACAGCACGCCGGGCAGGTCGGGATG